>NZ_JAWLCN010000015.1 GCF_041687135.1 Vulgatibacter sp.
CGAGGCCAAGGTCAAGAACATCATCGCCGAGCAGCTCGGCGTGGGCGAAGACGAGATCAAGCCCGAGTCGAACTTCGTCGAGGACCTCGGCGCCGACTCCCTCGACATCGTCGAGCTGGTGATGGCGATGGAGGAGGAGTTCGAGGTCGAGATCCCCGACGAGGAGGCCGAGAACATCAAGACCGTCGGCGACGCCATCAAGTACATCAACGAGCACAAGAAGTAGGAAGCTCGCTGGTGGCAGGTCGAAAACGGCCTGGCACGCCACAGGGCAGGGGCTCGTGGCCGGTGGTTGGATGATCCCGGCCCAGCCCTTGGTTCAGCATCATCGGGTCCGCCATCGGTGGTGGGCCCCTGCCTGAAGGGATGGCAAGCATGCAGCGTCGCGTCGTCGTCACCGGTATGGGTCTGGTCACCGCGGTGGGGATCGGGGTGGAGCAGACCTGGCAGAACCTCCTGGCCGGCAAGAGCGGCATCGACCGGATCACGCTCTTCGACCCGACCGACTACGCCTCCCAGATCGCTGGCGAGGTGAAGGGGTTCGTGCCCGAGACCTTCATCGACAAGAAGGAAGCCCGCCGGATGGACCGCTTCGTCCAGTTCGGCATGGCGGCCTCGTCGATGGCCATGGAGATGGCCGGCTTCGACAAGCCCTTCGAGGGCGAGGAGTCGAGCCGCGTCGCCACCATCCTCGGCTCCGGCATCGGTGGCCTGGGCACCCTCGAGGAGGAGCACAAGACGTTGCTCGCCAAGGGCCCGCGCCGTCTGTCGCCCTTCTTCATCCCGATGATGATCGTGAACCTGCTGCCCGGTCACGTCTCGATCCGCTGGGGCGCCCGCGGTCCCTCCTGGTCGCCCGTCTCCGCCTGCGCCACCGGCGCCCACGCCATCGGCGAGGCGATGCGGACGATCCAGCGCGGCGAGGCCGACGTCGCGCTCTGCGGCGGCGCCGAGGCGGCGATCACGCCCCTGGGCATCGGCGGCTTCAACGCGATGCGGGCGATGTCCACCCGCAACGACTCGCCCCAGACCGCCTCGCGTCCCTTCGACAAGGACCGCGACGGCTTCGTGCAGGGCGAGGGCGCAGGCGTCTTCGTGATCGAGGAGCTCGAGCACGCGAAGAAGCGCGGCGCCAACATCATCTGCGAGCTGGTCGGCTACGGGAACAACGCCGACGCCAGCCACATCACCGCCCCTGCGCCGGACGGCGCGCCGCGGTGCATCGAGCTCGCCCTCCGCGACGCGAAGCTGCGGCCGGAAGAGGTGGGCTACGTCAACGCCCACGGCACCTCGACCCCCCTGAACGACGCCAACGAGACGGCGGCGATCAAGAAGGTCTTCGGCGCGCACGCCTACAAGATGGCCGTCTCCTCGACCAAGTCGATGACGGGCCACACCCTCGGCGCCGCAGGCGGCATCGAGGCGGTGATCAGCGCCCTGGCGATCAGCCGCGGCGTGCTGCCCCCGACCATGAACTACACCACGCCCGATCCGGACTGCGACCTCGACTACGTGCCCAACCAGGCCCGCGAGATCCGGGTCGACGCGGCGATCTCCAACTCCTTCGGCTTCGGCGGCACCAACGTGGTGCTCGCGATGCGCCGCTTCAAGGACTGATCCGTGAGCACGCAGAAGAAGGTCGCCATCGCCTGCGATCACGCGGGCACCGAGCTCAAGAAGGCCGTCGCCGCCATGCTCGAGAAGCGTGGCTTCGCCATCGAGGATTTCGGCACCCACGGCAACGACTCGGTCGACTACCCCGACTTCGCGTCGGAGGTCTCCCGCCGGGTCGGGTCCGGCGACGCGGCCTTCGGTCTGCTCGTCTGCGGCACCGGCATCGGCATGTCGATCGTGGCCAACAAATACCGCGGCGTGCGCGCCGCGCTCTGCCACACCGAGTTCGAGGCCCGCGCCACCCGCCAGCACAACGACGCCAACGTGCTCTGCCTCGGCGAGCGCGTGGTCGGTCTTGGCCTCGGTGTCGCCATCGCCGAGGCCTTCTACGACACCCAGTTCGAGGGCGGGCGCCACATGCGCCGCGTCCAGAAAATCGCCGACGCCGAAGCCGAGAATTCGCGCTAGTCGGCCTGCGAGGTAGCCTGCCATGCCGACGCTGCACGATCGTCCGCTCTCCGAGGTCGACGAGGCCATCTTCGCGCTCATCCGCAAGGAGGCGCACCGCCAGGCCGAGGGGCTCGAGCTCATCGCCTCCGAGAATTTCGTCTCGCAGGCGGTCCTCGACGCGGTGGGCTCGGTGCTCACCAACAAATACGCGGAAGGCTACCCCGGCAAGCGCTACTACGGCGGTTGCGAGGTGGTCGACCAGGTCGAGCAGCTCGCCATCGACCGGGCGAAGCAGCTCTTCGGCGCAGACCACGCCAACGTGCAGCCGCACTCCGGCTCCGGCGCGAACATGGCCGCCTACTTCGCGGTGGCAAGACCCGGCGACAAGATCCTCGCCCTCGACCTCAACTCCGGCGGGCACCTGACCCACGGCTCGAAGGTCAACTTCTCGGGCAAGCTCTTCGACATCGTTCCCTACGGGCTGAACGAGAACGAGACGATCGACTACGACGCGGTGGACCGCCTCGCCGCGGAGCACCAGCCGAAGATCATCGTGGTGGGCGGCTCCGCCTACCCGCGCACCATCGACTTCGGCCGCTTCCGCAAGGCCGCCGACAGCTGCGGCGCCAAGCTCGTCTGCGACATCGCCCACATCGCGGGCCTCGTCGCCACCGGCCTCCACCCCTCGCCGGTGCCCCTCGCCGAGTTCGTCACCTCGACCACCCACAAGACCCTGCGCGGTCCCCGTGGCGGCCTCATCCTCTGCAAGGAGGAGTACGCGAAGGCGCTCAACTCGCAGATCTTCCCCGGCCTGCAGGGCGGCCCGCTCGAGCACGTGATCGCGGGCAAGGCGGTGGCCTTCCTCGAGGCGCTCCAGCCGGACTTCAAGACCTACCAGCAGAACATCGTCGCCAACGCCCTGGCGCTGGCGAAGGGGCTGGTGGACGCGGGCCTGCGCCTCGTCTCCGGCGGCACCGACAACCACCTGATGCTCGTCGACCTGCGGCCGAAGAAGACCACCGGCAAGGTCGCCGAAGAGGCCCTCGGCAAGGCCGGCATCACCGTGAACAAGAACATGATCCCCAACGACCCGGAGAAGCCGATGGTCACCTCGGGGATCCGTGTCGGCACCCCGGCCCTCACCACCCGCGGCATGGGCGTCGCCGACATGGCGGAGGTCGCCAGCCTCATCGGCGAGGCCCTCGACAAGCCGGAAGACGACGCCCACCTCGGCAGGATCCGCGAGCGGGTCTTCCAGCTCTCGAAGCGCTTCCCCCTCTACGGTCTGCCGTGAAGTGTCCCTTCTGCGGGGAGCTCGAGGACAAGGTCATCGACTCCCGCCTCTCGCAGGATGGTGGCGCGATCCGCCGCCGGCGCGAATGCGTCGGCTGCGATCGCCGCTTCACCACCTACGAGCGGGTCGAGGAGGTCACGCCGCTCGTCGTCAAGAAGGACGGCAGGCGTGAGCCCTTCGATCGGCAGAAGCTGCTGGCAGGCCTGCAGCGGGCCTGCGTGAAGCGTCCGGTGAGCGCGGAGAACGTCGACCAGCTGGTCACCGAGGTCGAGCGCCGGCTCCAGGAGTCCGGCGAGAAGGAGGTCCCCTCCACCACCATCGGCGAGATGGTGATGGAGCGCCTCCAGCCCATCGACGACGTGGCCTACGTGCGCTTCGCCTCGGTCTACCGCGAATTCCACGACGTCACCGAGTTCATGAACGAGCTCTCGCGGCTCCAGGCGGAGCGCAAGGCGCTGAAGGCGTGAACCACGAGCGTTTCATGCAGCGCGCCCTCGACGAGGCGCGCAAGGGGCTCGGTCGCACCAGCCCGAACCCGCCGGTCGGGGCGGTGGTGGTGCGCGACGGCGAGATCGTCGCCGTCGGCCACCACGAGCGCGCGGGCGGGAGGCACGCCGAGGTGGTCGCCCTGGAGCGCGCCGGCGAGAAGGCACGCGGCGCCGATCTCTACGTGACCCTCGAGCCGTGCAACCACGTCGGCCGCACCGGGCCCTGTGCCCCTGCGGTGATCGAAGCGGGGATCGCCCGGGTCTTCGTGGGCTCTCCCGATCCCAACCCGATCGTCTCCGGGCGCGGCATCCGCCGGATGCGCCGGGCTGGGCTCGCCGTCGAGGTGGGGCTGCTGCGCGACGAATGCGACACGCTGATCGAGGCGTGGGCGCAGTTCATCACCAGCGGCAGGCCCTTCGTCACCCTCAAGGTGGCCAGCACCCTGGACGGCCGCATCGCCACCCGCACCGGCGACTCCCAGTGGATCACCGGCGAGAGGGCCCGCGGCCTCGTCCACGCGCTCCGCGACGAGGTCGACGCGGTGATCGTCGGCGCCGGCACCGTGGCAGCGGACGATCCGCGCCTCACCGCCCGGGTGCCGGGCGGCAGGGATCCCCTGCGCGTGGTTCTCTCCTCCCGCCTCGAGGTCTCGCCCCGGGCGCGGCTCTTCCACGGTGCGTCCGTTGCGAAGACCCTGGTCGCCTGCGTGAGCCCGGCGCCGGAGGCGGAGGCGGCGGCGCTGCGTGCAGCAGGCGCCGAGATCGTCGAGTGCCGGGGCGTCAACGGCCGCATCGATCTGGGCGATCTGCTCGCCCGCCTCGCGACCCTCGGCATCGTGCACGTGCTGGTGGAAGGGGGGGCGCGGATCTTCGGCGCCTTCCTCGCCGCCGGCTTCTGCGATCGGCTGCTCCTCCACTACGGCCCGAAGGTCTTCGGCGGCGGCCCCGCGTGGACCGACGAGCCGGCGGTGGCGCGGGTCGCCGACGCGCCGGGTTTCCGCTTCGTCCAGGTGAGCGAGCTCGGTGGCGATCTCGTGGTCGAGGCCCGGCCCGTCGAGCGGCACCCCGCGAAACGGACGGTCCGGACGAGCGTCGAGAAGGCGGACGAGAAGCAGGCCGCTGGCGGTTCCACCAGGCAGATCGGCGCCAGCGCCAGGGAAGCGGCGCCCGCTCGCCGGGCGAGCAGGCGTCGCAAGCCGGCGCTGGAGTAGAGGAGGCGCGCATGTTCACCGGGTTGATCCAGGACATCGGCGAGGTCGCCGCCCTCGAGCAGGGCGCCGCCCGTACCCGCCTCACCGTGCGGACTTCGAAGCTGCCTGCGGGGAAGCTCGCCCACGGCGAGTCGATCGCCTGCGATGGCTGCTGCCTCTCCGTCGTCGACCAGGCCCCCGGGCAGTTCACGGTGGAGGTCTCGCCCGAGACCCTCTCGCGGAGCTCGCTCGGCAGCTGGAAGGTCGGGACCCGCATCAACCTCGAGCGCGCGCTGGCGTTGGGCGACAGGCTGGGGGGGCACCTCGTCCTCGGCCACGTCGACGGGGTCGGTCGCATCGTGGAGAAGACGCCGGCCGGCGACTTCCTCACCCTCTGGTTCGAGGCGCCGGAGGCGGTGGAGCCCTGGCTCATCGAGAAGGGATCGGTCGCCATCGACGGCGTCTCGCTCACGGTGAACGAGATCCGCGGCGACCGCTTCTCGGTCATGCTCATCCCGGAGACGCAGTCGGCGACGGCGCTAGCTGGGAAGAGTGTGGGGGCGCAGGTCAATCTCGAGGGGGACGTGATCGGAAAGTACGTCGCCCGTCTCCTCACGCGCCGCGGCGGCGCCGGCGGGGGACGGATCGACGAAGCCTTCCTGAAAGAGCACGGTTTCGCGTGAGCATCCGAGACGCGAGCCACCCAAGTCCACATCGCGCGCACGGCGCGCCGGGCGTCCGGCTGCCGGGCCCGCTGGAGGCCATGTGAGCACCCGAGGCAAGAAGGCCCTCTCCTACGTCGAGAAGGTGGAACGGGCGATCGCCGAGATCCGCGCGGGCAAGATGATCATCCTCGTCGACGACGAGGATCGCGAGAACGAGGGCGACCTCTGCATGGCCGCCGAGAAGGTCACGCCGGAGGCGGTGAACTTCATGGCCCGCGAGGGCCGCGGCCTGATCTGCCTCACCCTCGAGGAGGAGGCGATCAAGCGGCTCAACCTGCCGATGATGGTCGCCTCCAACGAGTCGCCCTTCCAGACGGGTTTCACCGTCTCGATCGAGGCGGCCCGCGGCGTGACCACCGGCATCTCCGCCCACGATCGCGCCCACACCATCCTCACCGCCGTCGCCGACGACGCGCGCCCCGAGGACCTGGTCCGGCCGGGGCACATCTTCCCCTTGCGCGCCCGCAACGGCGGCGTGCTCACCCGCACCGGGCAGACCGAGGGCTCGGTCGATCTCTCCCGGCTCGCCGGGCTCAAGCCCGCCGGCGTGATCTGCGAGATCATGAACGACGACGGCACCATGGCCCGGATGCCGGACCTCGAGAGGTTCGCGGAGAAGCACGGCCTGGTGATCTGCTCCATCGCCGATCTCATCCGCTACCGCCTCGAGCGCGAGCGGCTGGTGCGGCGGGTCGGCGAGGAGACCGTGGAGATCCGGGACGTCGGCGCCTTCCGTGGCATCGCCTACCAGCTCCCCGAAGATCCCCGCACCCACGTGGCGCTCGTCCGCGGCGACGTGCGCGGCCTCGATCCGGTGCTGGTTCGCGTGCACGGCTCCTGCGCCGTCGGCGACCTCTTCGGATCGAGCGCCTGCACCTGCGGCGCGCAGCTGCGGCAGGCGCTGAAGCAGATCGCCGAGGCGGAGCGCGGCGTGCTCGTCTACCTGCAGCAGCAGGGCAAGGGCGGCGCCAGCGTGCTCAAGTGCGCGCGCATGGCGCCGGTGGAGGTCGACGACGGCAAGAGCACCGGCTCCTTCCGCGACTACGGCCTCGGCGCCCAGATCCTCTCCGATCTCGGGATCCGCAAGCTCGAGCTCCTCACCAACACGCCGAAGCGGCTGGTGGGCCTCGAGGGCTACGGCCTCGAGGTGGTCGGCAGGGTGGGCATCGACGTCGACGGCGCACCTGCGGAGGCGCGCCGGGGTGCAAAGCGTGGTAGCGGTGCTGCGACGCAGCGCACCGGCAAGGCAGCCGGCGGGACGCGCGCCGCCGCGAAGGTCGCCCGGGCCGGCAAGGCGAAGGCGAAGACGAAGACGAAGGGAACGAAGTGATGCGGAGCTACGAAGGAAAGCTGGTGGCGACCGGAATGCGGGTGGCCATCTGCGTCGCGCGGTTCAACGCCTTCATCACCGAGCGCCTCCTCGAGGGCGCCGTCGACACCCTCCGCCGCCACGGCGCCGACGAGGCGCAGATCCACGTCTATCGCTGCTCCGGCACCTTCGAGCTCCCGCCGGTGGTGAAGCGCGTGGCGATGTCGGGCAGGTACGACGCGGTGATCGCGCTCGGCGCGGTGATCCGAGGCGGCACGCCGCATTTCGAGTACGTCGCCGGCGAGTGCGCCAAGGGGATCGGCCAGGTCTCGATGCAGGCCGACTGCGCCGTCGCGTTCGGCGTGCTCACCACCGACAACGTCGAGCAGGCGATCGAGCGCGCCGGCACCAAGGCTGGCAACAAGGGCGCCGAGGCCGCCCTCGCCGCGATCGAGCAGGTGTCGCTCTTCCGCGCCATCGGGCAGGAGGAGTAGATGGCGACGCAGCAGCGGCACACCGGTCGCGAGCGCGCGGTGCAGGCGCTCTTCTCTCTCGAGAACGCCACCCCCGACGACGTGGGGCTGGGGCTCGAGCATTTCTGGGCCTCCCTCGACGAGGAGACGGGAGCAGGCGCCCGCGACTTCGCGGAGAAGCTGGTCCGCGGCGTGGTCGTCCACCGGAGCGAGCTCGACGACGCGATCCAGGCGCAGAGCGAGAATTGGCGCCTCGAGCGCATGGCGCGCGTGGACCGCAACGTCCTCCGCCTCGGGCTCTACGAGCTCCTCCACACCGAGACCCCGGCCCGCGTGGTGATCAACGAGGCGGTCGAGGTGGCGCGCACCTTCGGCGGGGAGAACTCCCCCTCGTTCGTCAACGGCCTGCTCGACAAGCTCGCCCGCGCGCACGGCAAGCTGTAGCGCCCCAGGCGAAGGAAAGGCCCGCCCCGTGAAGAAAGGCCTGCAGCTCGGCACCGCACCGCTCTCGCTCGACGGGCTCGACGGCCTGGGCGTCCCCGATCTCGTCGCCTTCGTGGCCGAGGACGAGCGGCCGCTGCGGGGACTCGCCGGGCTGGTCGACTGGCGGCTCTGCGGCGCGCTCACCCGGCAGGTGAAGGCGGAGCATTTCGCCGGCAGGGCCGGCGACGCGCTCCTCACCGTGAGCGGCGGCAGGCTTCCCGCTGGGCGGATCTTCCTCTTCGGGGTGGGGCCTTCCGCCAGCGTGGTGAAGGGCCGTCCGGGCGCGTGGCTCCACGAAGCACTGGATGCGGTGGCCCGTGCCGGCGGCATGCGGATCGCCCTGGCGCTGCCAGCCTGGGGCGACGTGCCCGTGAACGTGCTGGCCCGGGCGCTCACCGAGGCGGCGCGGGACGCGGGGCTCGAGCAGGTGGTGCTCCTCCACGGCGACGAGCGGGCAGCCGACCGGGCCCTCGCCGTGGCGGCGGAGACCTTCCCCGGCGTTTCGCTCCGGGCCTGAAGAAGGCGCGCCGCGATGTGTGCTAGCGTGCGGCACCGATGACCACGCCGTCCGCACGCACCAGCGAGATCCAGGCGGAGGCCCGCGCGCTGGCTGCGGCGCTCTCGCGGGCGCTGCTCGCCGGCGAGGAGGCGCAGGGGCAGGCGGTCAACGGCCTCTTCCGAACCGCCCACTCGCTCAAGGGCGTCGCCGGATTGCTCGGCGCGCAAGACGCGAGCCGCGTCGCCCATGCGATCGAGGACGTCTTCGACGAGCTGCGCCACTGCAGGGCGAGGCTCGTTCCCGGTTTGCGCGCCGCGCTCCTCGACGCCGTCGAGCGCTGCGTGCTCCTTCTCGACGGGCCCGACGGGGCGGAAGCCGCGCGCCTCTGCACGAGGCTCCGGACGCTGCTCGCCGAAGCAGCGGTGGAGGAGGGGGGCGACGCGATCGACTCCCTGGAGCTGCCGCCGGTCGTCGCCGAAGCCCTCACCGACTACGAGAAGGCGCGCCTGCGGGAGAGCCTGCGGCTGGGACGGCTCGTCCACCGGGTGACCGCGGGCTTCGGGCTCGACGACTTCGACACGGGGCTCGAGGAGATCCAGCGCCGCGTCTCCACCAGCGGCGAGCTCATCGCCACGCTCCCTGCCAGCACCGAGGCGGAGATCTCCTTCGAGCTGGTGGTGGCGACCTCCCACGACGCAGCCGCGCTCGGCGGGATCCTCGCCGGGCTGCCCCTGCGGATCGAGCCGGTGGCCCGCGCGCCACGCTCGGCGCCTGCGGCGGTGGCGGGCGACCCGGAGGAAGGGCAGGAGCAACGGGTCCGCGTCTCCCTCGCGGCGCTGCGCTCGCTGGAGGCCTCGGTCCGCGCGGTGGAAGCGCAGCTTCCGCCCGATCCCGATCCTGCGCTGCTGGCAGCCATCCGCCACCTCCATCGGGAGACCTGGCGCATCGGCCACGTCCCCGCTGCGGACCTCGCCGCGCAGGTGGAGCAGCGGATCGCCGCCGTCGCCACCGCCTGGGGCAGGCAGGTCGCCTTCCGGGCGGAGGGCGCCGGGGTCGAGATCGACGTGGCCACGGCGGAGGCGCTGGCGGAGCCGCTGCTCCACCTCGTGCGCAACGCCATCGACCACGGCATCGAGGCGCCGGGCGAAAGGCTGCGCCTCGGCAAGCCGACGATCGGGACGATCCGGCTCTCGTTCCGCGAGGCGGAGGGGCGCCTCGTCGTCCGCCTCGCCGACGACGGCGCGGGGATCGACGCGACGCGGGTGGCCGCAGCGGCCCGGACGCTTCTCGGCGTCGAACGTGTCGCCGCGATGGACCACGAGGCGCTGCTCCAGCTCGTCTTCTTCCCCGGCGTCAGCACCGCGGGGCAGGGTGGGCGTTCGGGCCGGGGCGTCGGGCTCGACGTGGTGCAGACCGCGGTGCTGCGCCTCGGTGGCACGGCGCACGTGGCCAGCACGCCAGGCGAGGCGACGGCCTTCACCCTCTCGCTCCCGGTGCCGGCCTAAGCTGCAGGCGCCGGCACCAGCTGCGGCGCCGGGGCACGGTGGCGCAGCCAGAGTCGGCCCCAGAAGAAGAGCGCGCCCGCCAGGATCTCGACGCAGAGGCCGATCCAGCCGCCCACCGCACCCAGGCCGAGGTGGATGCCGAAGAACCACGCGAGGGGCGGGGTGGCGAGCCAGGCGGTGAGGATGCCGGCGAGCGCCGGGATCCGGACGTCGCTGGTCCCGCGCAGCACGCCGCGGGCGACGATGTTCGCCGCGTCGAAGACCTGCATCACCGCGCCCACCGCGAGGAGCTGGAAGGCGACGGCGAGCAGCGCCCCGTCGGCGCTGAAAAGCGAGAGGATCCAGCGCCCGCCAGCGAGGAAGATCGCGCCACAGATCACGGCGTAGCTCCCTGCCACGCCGAAGGCGCGAACCGCCACCGGCACGACCAGGTGGCGCCGTCCGGCGCCGATCGCCTGGCCGGCGAGGACCGACGCGCCCTCGGCGATGGCGAAGGCCGGCAGGAAGACGAAGTGGAGGACCTGCACCGCGATCTGGTGGGCCGCCATCTGCATCTCGCCCATGCGCGCGATCATCGCGCCGAGCAGGGTGAAGGATCCCACCTCGAGCAGAAATTGCAGGCCGGCGGGAAGGCCGAGGGAGAAGAGCGGGCGCAGGTAGCGGCGCACCGCGCCGAAGCGGAAGCCGTCCTTCCGCTGGGAGAGGGCGATGAGCCCGGCCTCGATCAGGCAGGCGACGTTGGTCGCCAGCGCGGCGCCGACGACGCCCAGGTCGAGGACGAGGAGGAAGAGGGCGTCGAGGCCGACGTTGGCGACGTTGGCCGCCAGCGAGGCCACCATCGGCGAGCGCGAATCCCCCAGGCCGTAGCGGGTCTCGCGCAGGGCGGTGTAGGCGAGGACGAGGGGCGTGCCGAGCACGCGAACGACGAGGTAGGAGGAGGCCGCGCTGCCGGCGGCGCCGCCGCCCGCGAGGCTGGCTGCGAGCGGCGCGACGAGGACGCCGAACACCGCGGTGAGCAGCCCGAGGACGAGCGCGAGCACGAGGCCTGCGCCGAGGACGTCGGGGGCCGCCTCGCGCCGGCCTGCGCCGGCTGCCTGCGAGACGAGGATCTTGATGCTGCGGAGCAGGCCGATCGAGAAGCAGGCGAGCCCGAAGGCGATCAAGCTGCCGAGCCCCACGCCAGCCAGCGCAGCTGCGCCGAGGCGGCCGACGAAGAGCGTGTCGACCAGCGTCATCGCGCTGTAGGAGAGCATCGAGACGACGACCGGCGCCGAGAGGCGGACGATCGCGCGGGTCGGGCGCTCCTCCCACGCGAGGGAGCCGGGGCTGGCGGAGGTGGTTTCCATGGGGAAGGCGACCGGCCCAACTCCTCGGAACACGGAGCGATTCCCGACAGGCGGCCGGACGCGAAACGGCCGCCACCGGGGGGGCCGGGGCGGCCGTCCTTGCGTGCGCGGCGCTGCGGGCTACGGGGTCAGCCGCTCCATCATCCGCGGGTAGGGGATGGTCTCGCGGACGTGGTGGAGGCCGCACATCCAGGCCACCGTGCGCTCGAGGCCGAGGCCGAAGCCGGCGTGCGGCACCGAGCCCCACTTGCGCAGGTCGAGGTACCAGTCGAAGGCCTCGAGGGGCAGCTTGTGCGCCTTGATCCGCTCGACCAGCGTCTCGTAGCTCTCCTCGCGCTGGCCGCCGCCGATGATCTCGCCGTAGCCCTCGGGAGCGAGCACGTCCATGCCCAGCGCCACCCGCGGGTTCTGCGGATCGTGCTTGAAGTAGAAGGCCTTCAGCTCCGCCGGGTAGCGGTGGACCATCACCGGGCGGTCGTAGGCCGAGGCGAGGATCGTCTCCTCGTCGCCGCCGAAATCGTCGCCCCACTGGATCGGGTTGCCCGCCGCCTGCAGCACCTTCACCGCCTCGTCGTAGGTGATGCGGGGGAAGGGCTTCTTGATCGTCTCGAGCTTGGCGATGTCCCGCTCGAGGATCGTCTGCAGCTCCTTCGCGTGGTTCTCGAGGACCCGCTGGGCGATGAAGCAGATGAAGTCCTCGGCGAGATCCATGTCCTCCTCGAGGTCCATGAAGGCGACCTCGGGCTCCACCATCCAGAACTCGGTGAGGTGGCGGCGGGTCTTGGACTTCTCGGCGCGGAAGGTCGGGCCGAAGGTGTAGACCTTGCCGTAGGCCATCGCCGAGGCCTCGGCGTAGAGCTGGCCGGACTGGGTGAGGTAGGCCTTGCCCATGTCGAAGTAGGGGACCTCGAAGAGCGTCGAGGTGCCCTCGCAGGCGTTGGGCGTGAAGATCGGCGAGTCGACGAGCCGGAAGCCCTTGCCGTCGAAGTAGTCGCGGATCGCCTTCACGATGGTGTGGCGCACCGCCATCACCACGCGCTGGCGGTTGGAGCGCAGCCAGAGGTGGCGCTGATCCATGAGGAAGGCGACGCCGTGCTCCTTGTGGCCGAGCGGGTAGTCGGGGGCGGCCTTCTGGACCACCTCGACGTCCTTCACCCCGAGCTCGTAGCCGATGGGCGCGCGGTCGTCCTTCTTCACCGTGCCCCGCACCTTGATCGCCGACTCCTGCGGCAGGTGGTTGGTCTCGGCGAAGACCTCGGGCGAGACGTCGCCCTTGAAGACGACGCACTGGATGACGCCCGTGCCGTCGCGGACCTGCAGGAAGTGCAGCTTGCCGGAGGAGCGGCGGTTGTCGAGCCAGCCCCGGAGCTCGACCTCCTGGCCCTCGTACTTTCCGATCTCGTTGATCCATGCGCGCGGCAGCGTGCTCATGCGGAAATTCCTCCGAAATTTGGCGGCGGATGCTAGGGGCGGCAGCCGGCGATGGCAAGGACTGGCTGTGGCCGGTGCCGGATTGCCCCGAGAACGACCGGGGCGTCCGGATTCGTCCTGCGCGCGGGGCCTCGACAGGATCGATCGCAGGCACCTATGATCCATCCATGAACCCGACCCCTGCAGCAGCCGTGACGAACGCCTCCTCCCGCCGCCCCGTGCAGCAGGAGTGGAGGCGACTTCTCGGCTGCCTGCGTACCGCGTAGGGCAGCAGGGCCCCGGGCGCGGGACCCGCCGGAAGGCCGGAGAAGCGGCCACCGACCCACACCGATTTTGCTAGAGTCCGCCCGATTTGCGCGGCCGGTTGCGGCCGTGCGCGGGCATCGCATCGAGAGAGCCCCGAAGCGCCGCGCGCGCGGGGCCGACAGGAGCCATACCGTCATGCAGGAGCGCTACGAGCCCAGGGCAATCGAGCCGAAATGGCAGGACCGCTGGGAGCGGGAGAACCTCTTCGCCGCAGGGCAGCGCGGCGACCTTCCGAAGAAGTTCGTGCTCGAGATGTTCCCCTACCCGTCGGGCGCCATGCACATGGGCCACGTCCGCAACTACCTCATCGGCGACGTGATCGCCCGCTTCGCCCGGATGCACGGCTTCGACGTGCTCCACCCGATGGGCTGGGACGCCCTCGGCCTGCCTGCGGAGAACGCGGCGATCAAGGACAAGCGCCACCCCGCCGACCGCACCAAGGAGAACGTCGCCTCCTTCAAGGCGGAGATGAAGCGGATCGGCTTCAGCTACGACTGGTCCCGCGAGATCAACACCTCGCACCCCGAGTACTACCGGTGGAACCAGTGGTTCTTCCTCAAGTTCCGGGAGATGGGGCTGGTCTACAAGCGCCACGCCTCGGTCAACTGGTGCCCGGGCTGCAACACGGTGATCGCCAACGAGCAGGTGAAGGACGGCCTCTGCGAGCGCTCCGGCGATCCGGTGGTGATCCGCAAGATGCCGGAGTGGGCCTTCCGGATCACCCACTACTCCGAGCGGCTGCTGCAGAACCTCGACACGCTGAACGAGTGGCCGGACGAGGTGGTGAAGAAGCAGCGCAACTGGATCGGCAAGAGCGAGGGGACCGAGCTGGTCTTCGGCGTCGCCGGCGCCGACGAGAAGATTACCGTCTTCACCACCCGCTCGGACACCATCTTCGGCTGCACCTACGTCGTGGTCGCCCCCGATCATCCGCTCCTCGAGCGCATCGTACCCGAGGACCGCAAGGAGGGCGTGCGCGCCTTCGCGACCGAGCAGGCCCGCAAGGCCGCGGCGAAGGGGCGCGAGGAGGAACTCGAGAAGGAAGGCGTCGACACCGGCGCCAGGGCGATCCATCCCTTCACCGGCGCGGAGCTGCCGATCTGGGCTGCCAACTTCGTGGTCTCCGACTACGGCACCGGCGCGGTGATGAGCGTGCCCGCCCACGATCAGCGGGACTTCGAGTTCGCCAGGAAATACGGCCTGCCGATCCGCCAGGTGATCCAGCCGGTGGGCGCCGACCGGCTCCCCGCCGATCCCACCGAGGCCTTCACCGAGGACGGCCTCCTCGAGGGGAGCGACGGCTTCGACGGGATGACCTCGGCGCAGGCCCGCAAGGCGATCGGCGCGAAGGCGAAGGAGGGCGGCTTCGGCGGCCCCACCGTCACCTACCGGCAGCGCGACTGGGGCATCTCCCGACAGCGCTACTGGGGCACGCCGATCCCGATCGTCTACTGCCTGCAGTGCGATCCGAACGAGGAGGGGATCCCCGTCCCCTACGACCAGCTGCCGGTGCGCATGCCCGACATCGACGTCGCCGAGGTGCTCACCGGCAAGGGCGAGCCGCCGCTGGCGAAGGTGCCTGCGTTCATCAACACCACCTGCCCGACCTGCGGCGGTCCGGCGCGCCGGGAGGCGGAGACGATGGACACCTTCGTCGACTCCACCTGGTACTACGCCCGCTACGTCGATCCGCAGAACGACCAGCTCCCCTTCTCCCGGGAGATGGCCGACCGCTGGCTGCCGGTGGACGTCTACGTGGGTGGTCCCGAGCACTCCACGATGCACCTGCTCTACTTCCGCTTCTGGACCATGCTCATGAACGAGCTGGGCCTGACGCCGATGGAGGAGCCGGTCCGCCGCCTGATCACCCAGGGCATCGTCAACGGCCCCGACGGCAGGAAGATGTCGAAGCGCTGGGGCAACGTCGTCACCCCCGCCTCGATCATCGAGCGGCACGGAGCCGACGCGGCGCGGACCTTCGTCTCCTTCGCCGGCCCGCCGGACAAGGACATCGACTGGTCCGACGAGCAGGTGGAGGGCTGCGCCCGCTTCCTCCACCGCGTCTGGCGGATCGCCGCCGGCAACCACCGGCACGCCGGGGTGCAATACGACGGGCCCTTCGAGGGGAGGGCGCTCGAGATCCGGCGCGCCGCCCACAAGGCGCTCAAGCGCGTCACCGAGGACATCGAGCGCGTCTCCTTCAACACCGCGATCGCCCGGGCGATGGAGCTCGCCAACTTCATCGGCCCCATCGACGTGCAGACCGACGCCGAGAAGGCGGCGATGGCGGAGGCGGTGCGCCTGCTCGCGGCGATGCTCTCGCCGATCGCGCCGCACCTCGCCGACGAGATCGCCGAGGCCTACGGCGCCACCGCCTCGCTGCAGGCGCAGCGCTGGCCCCACTACGATCCGGCGCTCACCGTCGACGACACCGTGAAGTACGCCGTGCAGGTGAACGGCAAGCTCCGCGGCGAGGTCGAGGTGGCGATCGACGCGGGCGAGGACGAGGTGAAGGCGGCGGCGGAGGCCGACGAGAAGGTGCTGCCGCACCTGGCGGGCAAGCAGCTGCGAAAGTTCGTCTTCGTGAAGGGCCGCCTCTGCAACTTCGTGGTGAGCGGGTGAGGCGCGGGCTCCTGGGCGCGGTGGCCCTCGCTGCCGCGCTCGCCGGCTGCGGCTATCGTTTCGCCGTCGGTGGCCCCGGCCTCCCCGACGGCGTCGGCCAGGTCCACGTGCCGGTCTTCGCGAACCGATCCACCGACGCGGAGGCCGGCGCGATCTTCGCCGAGGCGATGGCGGAGGCGCTGGCCCGGTCGGGCCACGCCGGCGGTCCCTCGGCGCCTGCGCGCCTCGAGGGGACCGTCCTCTCCACCGCCTCCCGTCCCGCTGCCACCGGGCCCGACGGGCGCGACACGGGGCTCTACCGCCTCGAAGCGAGGCTGCGCGTGGAGCTGCTGCGGCAGGGGCAGCTCCTCTGCGTTCGCGAGATCGCCGGGGGGGAGGACTACCTGCCCGCCGCCGATCTGCTCGGCATCGAGGCCTCGCGCAGGCAGGCGCTCCGCCGGCTCGCCGGGCGGCTGATGGAGAGCGCGAGCGTCGAGCTCTGCGCGGTGGTGGCGGCAGAGTAGGGGAGGCGCCTGGCCGGGCCGGGCAGGAACACGAATAGCGGGTACAGCCGCAAGGCCGTCCCGCTATTTCGCGTTCGACGCCGGGAGGCGTCGGAAATTACGCCTGGGCGCTGGAGGCGTTGACGGCCTTGGCCAGACGGCTGACCTTCCGGCTCGCGCCACGGCCCTTGATGATGCCCTTGGCGGCAGCCTGGTCGATGGTCTTGGTCGCCTTGGCGAGGAGCGCGGTCGCGGTGGCGGAGTCGCCGCTGGCGGCGGCCTCGCGGACCTTCTTCATCGCCGTCTTCACGGTCGAGCGGATCGCGTTGTTGCGAACGTTGCGCTCGGCCGACTGGCGCATGCGCTTCACTGCAGACTTGGTATTGGCCACGTCTCATTTCCCCTTGGAAAGCGGCGCCTTGTAGCAGGCGCGGGACGTCGGTGTCAATGCCCGAACGTCGCCGGTACGGCACACCTTCTCCACCGGGCGCCCGCCTCCTCCCTCGTTTCGGGGATTCACTGCGGGGCTGTTGTGGGAAAAGGCGCCAGCGAAAGCAGAAACCCCCGCGATCTTCCGATCTTCCGCCCTGCTGCAAGATGCAGCAGGGTGGGGGCCTGCGCGAAAAATGCCCGAAAGACCGGGCGCAAACGTCCCCCTGCCCACCGCCAATCCACAGCTTCTGTGGGCAACCGATGGATCAGTCAATCAGCCGAGCTCCCCCTGCTTCTCGAGGGCCTTGGCCTCCTCCCAGAGCCGGTCCATCAGCTCCAGCGGCGCCACCTGCCCCGCGCCGAAGCCCTGCTCGTGGAGGCGTTCCTCGACCCAGAGGAAACGCCGCTCGAAACGGCCGACCGCCAGCCGGAGCGCGTCCTCCGCCGGGGTGCGGGCGTGGCGCGCCAGGTTCGCCAGGGCGAAGAGCACGTCGCCGAGCTCGTGCTCGATCGCCTTCGGATCGCCGGAGGCGAGGGCCTCGTCCAGCTCCGCCAGCTCCTCGTCCACCTTGGCCCGGACGCCAGCCAATTCCGGCCAGTCGAAGCCGATCCGCGAGGCCTTCTCGGTGATCCGCTCGGCGCGCAGGAGGCCCGGCGCGTGGCGCGGGACCCCCTCGATCACCGAGACCCGCTGGCCCTTCTTCCGTGCCTTCTCCGCGGCCTTGAGCTTCACCCAGTTGCGGCTCACCTCGTCGGCGTCGGTGATCGTGACGTCACCGAAGACGTGGGGGTGGCGGTATTCGATCTTGTCGGAGATGGCCCTGGTCACGTCGGCGAAGTCCCAGTCGCCGTTCTCCCTGGCGATCTCCGCGTGGAAGATCACCTGGAAGAGCAGGTCGCCCAGCTCCTCGCAGTGGTCGCGGCTGGAGTCGCCCTCCATCGCGTCGAGGACCTCGTAGGCCTCCTCCACCAGGTAGGGCTTGAGCGAATCGAAGGTCTGCTCCCGGTCCCACGGACAGCCGCCGGGGGCCCGGAGCCTGGCCATGATCCCGACGAGGCGCGTGATCTCCTCGGCGCTGCGCCGCCGGGTCTGCTCGAGTTCCTTCTCCACCACACACCTCCGGTCCGAATCGCCGGCGGCCATAGCAGCTTCCCGGCGCGGCGTCACCGCCCGGAACTTGCAACCCGCACGGGCGTGCTACGATGCGCCGGATCGCAGCCCTTGCTGCAGTCGGGGGAGAGGTCGTCTTGCGAAGCATGCGCCCCATCGCGCATCTGGCAGCAGCCTGGTTGGTCCTGTTCGCGGCTGCGGCGGTGGCGGAGACGCCCGCCCTTCCCGTGGCGGCGGAGGCTACCGGTGTCGCGGAGCCGAGCGAGGAGGCCTGGGGCGACGAGTGGTTCGACTCCGCGGCGAAGGAGCGGGCGAAGGCCTTCGAGCAGCAGCTGGTGGAGGAGGCTGGCGGGGCTGTCGGCGCGCCGGCCCCCGCTGCCGACGAAGAGCGTCCCGCGGCACAGGCCCCTGCACCGGAGCGTGCGATCGTGCCCCCGCTGCACGGTCCCGCCGATCTGCAGGCGGTCTGGCGCACGCGCCGTGAGGCGATCCTCCGGCAGGACGCCGCCACCGCGGCGGAGGCGGAGGCGAAGCTGCGCCGGCTCCTCGTCGAGCTCGACGTCCGCGAGGTCCACGCCTTCGCCGCAGCCACGGTGCGCGAGAGCCGCAAGCTGGAGGCCTCCGCGCCTGCTGCAGCCCTCGATCGCGCGCGCCTCGCGGTGGCCCTCGCCCCCTCGCTGCCTCTGACCCATCTGCAGCTCCTCCGCACCCAGCTCGCCGCGGACCCGACGGCCTTCGGCACGATCCTCGGGATCGCCGCGGATTGCGTGGCCGCGGGCCTGGGCGATCCGCGGCACGTGCGCCTCCTCGTGGTTGACCTGCTCGCTGCCCTCGGCGCAGCGCTGCTCCTCGCCGGCGCCATCGCGCTCCTCTTCCTCGCGGTGGCCCACTGCCGCAGCTTCCTCCACGACTTCCACCACCTCTTCCCGCGGCGGATCTCGCGGCTGCAGACCGGCCTCCTCGCTCTGCTCGCGCTCGCGCTGCCGATCGCCCTGGGGTTCGGCCCGCTGGTGGTGGCGGCCCTGGTGCTCGCTGCGATCTGGCTCTACCTCGATCGCGCCGAGCGCATCGCCCTCGGCCTCTGGCTCGCCCTCGCCGCGCTCCTGCCCGCCGGTGCCGGCTTCCTGGCAGCGCGCCTCGCCTGGGACGACACCCGCGCCGCGTCGCTCTACGCGGTGGAACGCGCCGGCGACTTCAGCTCGCTCCGCGGCCTGGCCGCCGTCGCCCGCGAGCCCGGAGCCGATCCCGAGACGATCTTCGTGGTGGCCCGGAGCCTCAAGCGCCTCGGCCAGCTCGAGGAGGCGCAGGCGCTCTACGAGCGGGCGCTGGAGAGCAGGCCCCGCTGGCCTGCGGCGCTGATCAACCTCGGCAACATCCGCTTCCTCCGAGGCGACGCGGAAGGAGCGGAGGAGCTCTACACCCGGGCGATCGACCTCGACCCCGGCATCGCCGCCGCCTACTTCAGCCTCTCCCGGGTCCACTACGACCGCGTCGACTTCACCCTCGGCCAGGCGGCCCGGACCCGGGCGATCGAGCTCGATCGGCGCCTGGTGGAGAAATACGCGGTCTCCGAGAACGGCAGCGCGCCGGCGAACCAGTACGTGGTCGACGTGCCCCTGCCCGACGAGGACCTGGCGAAGGTGGCGGCGCGCAGCGAGGAGCCACGTCGGCTCGAGCGGCAGCTCACCGCCGCGATCCTCGGGCCGATCCCCGGCGCTGCGGCGCCCTTCTCCGGCGGGGGCTTCGCGCTCCTGCTCGTCGTCTGGACCGGCTTCCTCGCCCAGCGGATCCGACCGGCGAGCGGCTGCTCCCGCTGCGGCAGGGCGGTCTGCTCCTCCTGCGATCCGGAGTCCGCAGGCGGAAACCTCTGCGGCCAGTGCGTCCACGTCTTCGGCAAGCGGGCCGCGGTCGAGGCCGCAGCCCGCGAGGCGAAGGAGCGCGCGGCGAAGGCGCACCAATCCCGCCGCAGCCTCTGGTTCCGGGCGGGGGCCCTCGTCCTCGCAGGTCCCTTCCTCTCCGGCAGGATCGGCCGCGGCATGGTCTTCCTGCTCCTCGGCTGGTTCCTCGTCTTCCTCGCTGCCTTCCCCGCCGGCGTGGTGCAGCCGGTCTACGAGGGCTGGCCCGCCGTCTGGAAGGTGGCGCTGCTCCTCCCGCCGATCGGCTCGATCTTCCTCCTCGCCTGGCGCGACGCGCGCGGAGGCCGCTGATGGCGCTCAAGGGCACGCTCAAGGATTTCGGCGTCGCGGAGATCCTCCAGCTCATCGCGCAGCAGACCAAGACCGGCGTCCTCCGTCTCCAGAACAAGGAGGAGGAGGTCCACGTCTGCTTCGACCAGGGCAACGTGATCCGCGCCGAGCAGGTCGCGGGCAAGGAGACCCACCTCCTCGGCTTCCGCCTGGTGCGCGCGGGCCTGATCACCGAGCGCGAGCTCGAGGACGCCCTCGAGGAACAGCGCCGGACCCTGAAGCGGCTGGGCGACGTGCTCGTCGCCAGGGGGACCGTGGGCCGCGACGAACTCCGGGAGATGGCCCAGCTGCAGGCCACCGAGACCCTCTACCGGCTCTTCACCTGGAAGAGCGGCACCTACGAATTCGAGGCGGGCGAGGTCGCCTGGGAGCGCGGCACGATCCACCCGATCCGCGGGGAGGCCATCCTCATGGAAGGCTTCCGCATGGTCGACGAGTGGCCGCTGATCCGGAAGAAGATCGGCTCCCGCCGGATGACCTTCGAGCGCCTCAAGGACTGGTCGCAGGCAGAAGCGGAGCAGCCCGCGGACGACGAGGGCTTCGACGCTGCCTTCGAGGCGAGCTTCGGCGGCGACGCGCCGGCGGCCCCCGGCGCCGCGGTGGAGCTCGGTCCCAACGAGCGGCGGGTCTTCGAGCTGGTGCAGACCGGCCGCACGGTCGAGCGCCTGGTCGAGCTCTCGCGGCTCGGCGAATTCGAGACCTGCAAGGCGCTCTTCAACCTGGTGGGCGCCGGCTACCTGCGCGCGATCGCGCCGCCGCGGGACGAAGGGGACGAGCAGCCCGGCGCCGGCATGGTGCGGGCCCTGGCGGAGCAGGGCGCGAGCTTCGCGCTCCGCGTGGCGGTCTCGGTGGCGATGCTCGGCCTCCTCACCGGCATCGTGCACCTGGTCCGCGCCGACGAGGCCGCAGGGGGGCCCGGCGGGATCCGGGTGGAGGAGACGGCGGCCCAGCGCCTCGTCGGCCACGCGCAGCTCGCGCGGATCAGCGGGGCGCTCGAGGTCTACCGCCTCGAGGCGGGCCACTACCCCGAGGCGCTCGACGAGCTGCTCGAGGCCGAGCTCCTCGCCGAGCGCGACCTCCGCTACCCGTGGCACGAGCGCTACCACTACCGGCGCACGGCGGACGATGCCTTCGTCCTGCTGCCGCCTTTCGAGTAGCGCGCAGAAAACGGCCTTGCGCCGGCGGTGGGCGAGTCGGAAGCTTGCGGGGTGAAGCGGGCCGCGGTGGGGAAGGGAACCTGCCGGATCCAGGTTCTCGCTTTTCCTGTTTGCACCGAGGAGTCTCTTGGCCGAAGCCACCTATCGCGTCGAACTCGACGACACCGCCCTGGTCCAGACCCTTGCCGGCGCCCACAACGAGCATCTGAAACTGCTCGAGCGCCGCACCGGCGCCCGCATCAGCAACCGCGGGACCACCTTCACCGTGGTCGGCGACGAGCCCCAGGCCCAGCTCGCCGAGCGGGTGCTGCGTGAGCTCTACGGGCTCCTGCGCGCGGGCTACCCCCTCTACCCCGAGGACGTGGAGCAGGCCGCCAAGGTCCTCTCCGCCCGCAAGGACGTCTCCCTCAAGGAGATCTTCCTCGACACGGTCTACATCTCGAGCCGCAACCGCGTGGTCGCACCCAAGGGGCTCGGCCAGAAGCGCTACATCGATGCGATCCGCAGCCACGACATCACCTTCGGCATCGGTCCCGCCGGCACCGGCAAGACCTACCTGGCGATGGCGATGGCGGTGGCGGCCCTCGCCGAGCGCAAGGTGAAGCGCATCGTGCTCTGCCGTCCCGCGGTGGAGGCGGGCGAGCGGCTGGGCTTCCTTCCCGGCGACATCGCCGAGAAGGTGAACCCCTACCTGCGTCCGCTCTACGACGCGCTCAACGACATGATGGATCTCGAGAAGGCCGCCGGCCTGATCGAGAAGGGGACCGTCGAGGTCGCGCCGCTCGCCTTCATGCGCGGCCGCACCCTGAACGACTCCTTCGTCATCCTCGACGAGGCGCAGAACACCACGCCGGAGCAGATGAAGATGTTCCTCACCCGCCTCGGCTTCGGCTCGAAGGCGGTGATCACCGGCGACATCACCCAGGTCGATCTTCCCTCGGGCCGCACCTCCGGGCTGGCAGACGCCTCGGAGGTCCTCACCGACGTGGAGGGGATCGCCTTCTGCCGCTTCACCGAGGTGGACGTCGTCCGCCACCCGCTGGTGCAGCAGGTGGTCCTCGCCTACGAGGCCTCCGACGCCCGCAAGGCGGCACGGAAGGCGGCCGACGCCTGGGCCCGCAAGGAGCGGGAGCGCGCTCGCGACGGCGAGGAGGCGGCGTCAGCCGCCGAGTGATTCACATCCCGTGAACGATGCACTGCGTTGACGGGGCCGGTCGTCCCTGCGACGATCCGGCCCCGATGGAACGCCACCCACCATGACCCAGGCTCCCAAGCCAGCCGGCGCCCTGCGCGACCGCCTCGGGCAGCTCACCGATCGCGTGGTCGGGGTGCTCCTCCTCCTCGCCCTTGCAGCAGCAGCCTCCGTCGCCCTGGCGCCGGGGCTCTTCGCGCAGCGCGTGCCCTACGAGGACGCCGACCTCGGCAGCGTAGCCAGCGGCACCCTGAAGGCCAACCGCGACTACGACATCCCCGACGAGGAGACCACCCGGCGCAAGCGCGAGGAGGCGGTCGCCGCGGTGCGGGCGGTCTACGAACACGACGCAGCCGGGCTCGCTGGCGCGCTGGAGCGGATCGGCGCCGGCTTCTCCCTGGCCCGGCAGCTGGCCGCGGACCCCGCTGCCCTGGCAGGCGCCCGCGGCGAGATCGAGCGGGCCCTGGGGGCCCGGCTCGAGGACGCCGAATTCGAGGTGCTGGCGAAGGCCGGCTTCTCCGCCGAGACGCAGGAGGCGGTGACCGAGCTGGTCGCCGGCGCGATGCGCGAGATGGTGGTGGGGGATCGCGAGGAGCTCTCCCAGCACCGCGACCGTGGCATCGCCATCCTCCGCCGCAGCGGCGGGGGCCGGATCGCGGAGGAGGTCCTCTCCGACGTCTCCGGGATCCGGGATCTCTCCCGGGTCCGCGACGGCATCGACGCCGAGGCGAAGGAGCTCGCCGGCATCTCGCCGGAGGTGCGGCGCGCCGTGGCCAACCTCGCCCGGCGCGAGATCCGGGTGAACTTGAAGCACGACCCCGACCTCACCAGGGAGCGGCGCGAGGATGCCGCCGCTGCGGTGAAGCCGGTGGTGATCCAGCTGAAGAAGGGCGAGAAGGTCATCGGCGACGGCGAGCGGATCGAGGAGCGCCACCTCGTGATCTTCCGGGGGATGCGCGCCCAGGCGCAGAGCGGCGACGTCGCCCAGATCCGCATCGGCGGCGCGCTCTTCGCTTCCCTGGTCGTGGTGGTGCTCGCCGCCTTCGGCGCGGGGCTCTCGCGCCTGCGCCTCGGCAGGAAGGATCTGCTCCTCCTCGCCTCGGTGCTGGTGGCCACGCTCTTCCTCGCCGATCTCTGGATCGCCGTGGCGGACGTGCTCCGCGAGCGCACGCCCGAGATCCCGGTGGAGGCGTGGACCTACGTGATGCCCTTCGCCGCAGCGGCGATGCTGGTGCGCTTCGTAGTGGGCGCCGAGGCGACGTTGCTCTTCGCGGTGGGGCTCTCGGCGCTGGCAGGCGTCCTCGCCGGCAACTCGCTCCCCGCGGCGTCCTTCACGCTCGTGGGCTGCATCGCCGGCGCCGCGCGGATCCCCCGGGCGCGGGATCGTGCCGGCGTCTTCCGGGCAGGCCTCTTCGCCGGCCTCGCCCAGGCCTGCGCGGTGCTCTGCTTCGCGCTCTTCAGCGGCAGGATCGCCTCCTGGGACGTGGTGATCGACGCGGTGGCGGCGCTGATCGGCGGCGCCATCTTCGCGCCGGTGCTGGTGATGTCGCTCCTGCCGCTGGTGGAGGGGCTCTTCCGCTACACCACCGACCTGCGGCTGCTCGAGCTCGCCAACCTCAACCATCCGGCGCTCAAGGAGCTGATCGTCCAGGCGCCCGGGACCTACCACCACTCGATCATCGTCGGGACGCTGGTGGAGGGGGCCGCCGAAGCGATCGGCGCCAATCCGCTCCTGGCCAAGGTCTGCGCCTACTACCACGACCTCGGAAAGGGCCGGAACCCGCTCTATTTCGGCGAGAACCAGAAGGGCAGCAACCGGCACGACGATCTGCCGCCGGAGGAGTCGGCGCGGCTGATCATCGAGCACGTGCAGCGGGGGCTCGAGATCGCCCGGAAGTACAACCTGCCGAAGCAGGTGGCCGACGGGATCCCCGAGCACCACGGCACCCGCCTCGTCGGCTACTTCTTCCACAAGGCGCTCAAGGCCCGGGAGGCCGGCGGCCCGCAGGTGGACCCCGACCTTTTCCGCTACGCGGGCCCCAAGCCGCAGTCGCGGGAGACGGCGCTGATCATGATGGCCGACGCGGTGGAGGCGGCGTCGCGGGCGATGCCGGATCCCTCGCCGGAGAAGCTCGAGGCCCTGGTCCAGAAGCTGATCAACGGGATCTTCTCCGACGGCCAGCTCGACGAATGCGACCTCACGCTCAAGGATCTCTCGGCCATCGCCCGGAGCTTCTGCAGGACGCTGGGCGGCATCTACCACTCGCGGCCCGACTACCCGGCCGCGGCGAAGGGGCCGCAGGCGCAGCTCGAAGCTGGCGCCGGCACCTCGGCGAACAAGGTCGCGCGGTAGGCGTACTTCCGGTCGGTTGCCCGGGCGCGTGCGAGAGGGCAGAGTTGCGCCCCATGTCGCAGCGAAACCTCAAGCCCTGGCTCTCCCGCATCGCCTCCAACACCCCCACCGTGCCGATCGCCGACGCCGACAGCGGCTGCACGATCTGGCTCAAGCTCGAATACCTGTGTCCCTCGGGCTCGACCAAGGACCGCGTGGCGACCTTCGTCCTCTCCCACGCCGTGGCGAGCGGCGCGCTGGGGCCGGATTCGGTGGTGGTCGAGGCCTCGAGCGGCTCCACCTCGATCGCCTTCGCTGCGGCCTGCGCCATGGTCGGCGTGAAGTTCGTGGCCGTGATGCCCCGGGGCGTCAGCGGCGAGCGACTCCTCATCATCCGGCGCTACGGCGGCGAGGTGATCCTCACCGATCCCGAGCGCGGGGTCCTCGGCTCGATCGAGGAGACCCGGGCGATGGCGGCGAAGGATCCGCACATCTACCTGCCCCGGCAGTTCGAGAACCCCTTGAACGCCATCGCCCACCAGCGCGCCACCGGCCCCGAGCTCCTCGCGCAGGTGGACGGCACCATCCACGGTTTCGTCGCCGGCGTCGGCACCGGCGGCACGCTGATGGGGATCGCCTCCGCCCTGCGCGAGGCGGGCCACCCCACGCGGATCGCCGCCGCGAAGCCGGAGAAAGGCGTCTGCTTCGAGGGGCAGCCCGAGATCTGCGGCGGCATCCCCGGGGTGGTCGACGGCCTCTCGGCGATCCTCGACGCGGAGAAGATCGGCCTCGAGGAGCCGATCCGGGTGAGCGATTGGGAGGCGGTCTCCGCTGCCCGGGAGCTCTGCAAGCGCGGTTTCCCGGTGGGGCCCTCGAGCGGGTTGAACTACGCCGCGGCCAGGAAGTTGGCGCTCGAGCTCGGACCGGGGCACAACGTAGCCACCGTGCTCTGCGATCGGATGGAGCGGTATTTCTCCACCGACCTCTTCGCCGATCTGCAGAAGAAGGGATAGCGCCCCTTGGCCACCGTCCACCTCAACCTCGAGCACCCCGAAGGCGGCTACGCCGCCCGCGTGGTCCGCGCCAGGGCCCACGAGTATCTCGACAAGCTCGGGATGCAGGGCGCCGAGGTCTCGATCCTGCTCACCACGGATCCGCGGATCCGCAAGCTCAACAGGCAGTTCCGGGGGAAGGACAAGGCCACCGACGTGCTCTCCTTCCCTGCAGGGGATCTCCCCTCGATCCCCGGCGTGCCGCTCTTCGTCGGGGATGTCGCCATCTCCCTCGACACCGCCAGGCGCCGCGCCGTCGAGGACGGCAGGAGCCTCGCCTTCGAACTGTCGCGGTATCTCGCCCACGGTCTGCTGCATCTGCTCGGCTACGACCACGAGAAGTCGGAGCGGGCGGCGCGGGTGATGGCCCGCAGGGAGGCGGAGCTGCTGGGGGTCCCCGGCATGCTCGACGACGCCAGCGGCGTCGGGCCTTCTCGCGAGAAGAAGAGCCGGGTAGAAGGGGAGGGGCGGCCGCCCCGTCGGAGGAAGCCATGAGCAGCCAGTTCGAGATCGATTACGACGCAGAGGCCGTTTGGCTCGACGAGAAGTGGTTCACCCGCGACGAGCTCGCCGGCAGGATCAAGTCGATGATCGAGGGCGGCGACTACCGGCTCGCCCGTCCGTCCGCAGCGTTGGAACGGCTCGAGTCGGCGATGGCGCAGGCGCGGGTGGTGGCGGCCCGGGTGGCCCCGGAGCTCGCCGAGGCGGTGGAGCAGGCTGCCGACGACGCGGGGCGACCGGTGAGCGCGCTCATCCGCGAGGCCCTCGCCTACTACCTCTCCGCGCAGGCCGCAGAGGCAAGGCCCGCCGGCGAGGATTTTCCGGTGGTGGAGGAGCACGTGGCCCTCGACGACCCGGAGATGGAGAAGAGCCTGCTCGCGCGTTGAGGCGATTCTCGGTATGAGGGGCGCTCCGCTCCTTTCCTGCAGCGGGCAGGAAGGGCGGGGCGCTTCGTGTTCCTCTACATCCAACCGACCCCAGGAGAAGTTTCGAGATGGCTGACGATATCCGCGGGCGAATCGAAGACCTGAAGACGCGGCTCGAATCGCTCCGGAGGGGGCTTTGACGTAGAGCCCCAGCGCCGCCGCGTCGACGAGATCGAGCAGTTGTCCGTGCAGCCCGACTTCTGGAACGACCAGAAGCAGGCGCAGGCCCTCACCAAGGAGAAGTCCCGCTGCGAGGACGTGGTGAAGGCGTGGGACAAGGAGTGGAACGGGCTGGAGGATGCGCAGGCGCTCCTCGAGCTCGCCGAGGAGGCGGACGACGAGGAGACGAGGACCGAGGCGGCAGCCTCCTTGGACGCCCTCGAAGAAGGGGTCCGCGGCCTCGAGTTCCGCCGCATGCTCTCCGGGCAGAACGATCGCGCGGACGCCATCATCGAGATCAACTCCGGCGCCGGCGGCACCGAGTCGATGGACTGGGCCTCGATGCTCCTGCGCATGTACACGCGCTATTGCGAGCGCCGGGGCTGGGAGGTGGAGATCGCCGACTACACCGAGGGCGAAGAGGCGGGGCTCAAGTCCTGCTCGATCCTCGTGCGCGGCGAATACGCCTACGGCTTCCTCAAGGCGGAGGCGGGTGTGCATCGCCTCGTTCGGATCTCGCCCTTCGACGCGGCGGCAAGGCGGCAGACCTCGTTCACCTCGGTCTTCGTCTACCCGGACATCGAGGAGGACATCGAGATCGACATCAACCCTGCCGACGTCCGCACCGACTACTACCGGGCCTCCGGCGCCGGCGGGCAGAAGGTGAACAAGACCTCGTCGGCGGTGCGCCTCACCCACGAGCCCACCGGCATCGTGGTGGCGGTGCAGAACGAGCGCTCCCAGCACAAGAACAAGGACATCGCCTGGAAGATCCTCCGGGCGCGTCTCTACGAGCTCGAGGAGAAGAAGCGCAACGCCGAGAAGCAGGCGCTCGAGGAGACCAAGAGCGACATCGGCTGGGGCAACCAGATCCGCTCGTACGTGCTCGCTCCCTACCGGCTGGTGAAGGACATCCGCACCGGCGAGGAGACGGGGCAGGTGGACAAGGTCCTCGACGGCGAGCTGCAGGCCTTCCTCGAGGCCTATCTGCTCGGGAAGAAGAACCCGAGCAAGGCGCTGCCGGAGTAGCTCGGCGCCTCGCGCCGGAACGAGAAGGCCCGCCACCGGCTGCTGCCGGGGCGGGCCTTTTCTGCTTCTGCCGTTCGGCGGAGCGATCAGGGGAGGAGCAGGAGCTCGGGCTCCGGCGCCACCCGGGTGATGACGTGGCCGGCGCCGCCGGCGGTGGGGGCGACGAGGGGGCCGCCGAAGGTGACCTGGCCGCCGCCGAGCCCGCCGTTGCCGCCGCAGGCGCCGCCGCCGTTGCCCACGTTGGTGAAGGTGCCCCCGACGGCGTTCGCTCCCGCAGCGCCGCCGAGGGCCTGCACGGTGCCGGTGACCGTGGGGGAGAGCGACGAGAGGAGCTGGACGATACCGCCGCCACCGCCGCCGCCGGCGCCCTCGCCGTTGCCGCCGCTGGTGGAGGGGCTGGCGCCGTTGCCGCCGTTGGCGCGGACGGTGCCGCCGATGGTGAGGCCGGTCTTGCCGAGGAGGGTGATCACGCCGCCGGCGCCGCCGCCGGTGCCGATGACGTCCACGGCGCCGGTGCCATTGGCGCCGTTCGCGTTGACGATGGCGCCGGCCATGATCCGCAGGTCGCCGCCGGCGAGGAGGGCGACGGTGCCGCCGCCCTCGCCGCCAGCGCCGTTGGTGGGGCGTGCGCCGGCGCCGGCGCCGGGGAGCTGTCCGACGGGGAGGGTCGCTGCCGGGGGGGCAGCGAGGCCGATGCCGCCGTGGTGGAGGCCGGCGCCGCCCCTGGCGACGCCCTGCGGTGCGGAGCCGCCGGGCGTGGCGACGGCGCCTGGCGCAACGGTGATGGTGCCCGTCACGGTGATTTCGCCGGTGGCGCGGATCACGGTGCCGGAGGGGACGATCAGGTTGCCCGCGATGGTGATGGAGGTGAACTGCAGATTCGCGCCGGCGGGGAGGGAGGCGTAGGCGGCGGTGGTGGTGAGGTCGAGCGTCTGGCCGAGGGCGAGGGAGAGGGAGCCCGCGGAGCCGTCGCCATAGATGCGCTGGGAGCCGGACAGGCCCGGGGAGCCGGCCTCGCCCTGCGGGCCCTGCGGCCCCACCGGGCCGACGTCGCCCTGCGGACCGATGGCGCCCTGCACGCCCTGCGGCCCCTGCGGGCCGGTGTCACCCTGGAGGCCCTGCGGTCCGATCGGGCCGGTGAGGCCCTGCTCGCCCTGCGGCCCCTGCGGGCCGATGTCGCCGCGGGGGCCCTGGGCGCCCTGCGGACCGGCCTCGCCCTGCGGGCCGACCGGGCCCTGGATCCCCTGGGGGCCGACGGCGCCGTTGCAGACGAGGCGGGTGAGGCTCTCGTCGATCTCCACGTCGTCGAGGAGGCCGCTGGCGTCGAGGTCGAGGCCCGCCTCGATTCGCACGCCGCCGGTGGGGCAGCCCTCGCCCGGCGCCTCCGGCGTGTTGCGGAAGAGGGCGTGGAGCCCTGCGGCGCCGGTGGCGCCCTGCGGGCCCTCGACGCCGTTGCAGACGTAGCGGCGCGTGGATCCGTCGATCTCGCCGTCGGCGAGGAAGCCGTCGCCGTCCCCGTCGAGGCCGGAGACGAGCAGCGTCCCACCGGCGGGGCAGTTGGCGCCGGCGGGCTCCTCCGCCGTGCGGGTGAGGGCGTTGCGGCCGTTCACGCCGGCGGGACCCACGGGGCCGATGGAACCGGCGGGGCCCGCGGGGCCGGCGTCACCGGTGTTGCCGGTGTCGCCCATTTCGCCTGCGCAGGCGGTGAAGAGCAGAGCGGTGGAGAGGAGCACGCGCGTCGCACGTGCAGGCGGCAGAATCGAGGACATCCGGACTCCCGTGGAATGGACGCGCGCACCCTCTTGCGAGTCGGCCCCGGAGGTCAAGGGGCGATGGGTGCAAGCGGATGACGCGTGCTGTGGGAGATTCGCCGCGGCTACTCCTTGGCGGGCTCAGGCGGCGCGGTGGCGCGGGGCGCCAGACCGAAGGCGGAGCGGAGGAGCACGTCGCCCTTCTCGAAGCGGATGGTGGGGCCCTTGCCGAAGAGCGAATCGACCTCCTGCGGATCGACGGCGTTCGGGGTGACCACCAGCTGCGGCAGCGGGCGCTGCGCGAGCTTCTCCGGCGAGAGCGGCTCGCCGGCGGCGATCGGCTCGGTGACGATCACCGCCTGGGCGAGGCCGTACTCCGCCGCCAATTCCTTCTGGCGGAGGTTGAGCGCCACCCAGGCGACGAAGCCGGCGATCATCGAGGCGAGGGCGAGGCCGACGACGAAGCCGACGACCATGCCGCCGGTGATCTCGGGCCATTTGTACTTGCGGGGCTGCTGCTGTTCGGTCTGGGGAGTCATGGCGGCGCGCAAGCTAACAGGTTTCGTCTCGCCGGGGGGCCGATCGAGGCGGAACCTTCGGCGCCCGCCCGTTGTCCGATAGGGTGAAGGCCCTGCAGCCGAGGAGGACCGATGGCGGAATCCGACGGAGCGGTGGTGATGCCGATCGCGGCCCCACCCGGCGCCACCGCAGGGGAGGGGGCGGACGTCTTGCTCGCCCGGGCGCGGCGCGGCGACGAGCGCGCCTTCGCGGCGCTGCTCCGGCTCCACCAGGACCGGGTCTACGATCTGCTGGTGCGCATGCTCGGCGACAAGGCGGAGGCGGAGGACGTGACCCAGGAGGTCTTCCTCGCCTTCCACCGGGCGCTGCCGCGGTTCCGCGGCGAGAGCCGCGTCTCCACCTGGCTCTTCCGGATCGCGAAGAACCACTGCCTCAACCGGATCAAATACCTCGGCCGCCGGGGGGCGTCCCGGCAGGTGCCCCTCGAGGACGCCGACGATCCTGCGGCGGCGGAGGGGCCCGAGCGGCCCGACCGCACCCTCGAGCGGCGGCGGACCGACGAGCGGGTCCAGGCCGCGATCGCCGCGCTCCCGGAGGAGCAGCGGCTGGTGGTGGTGCTCCGGGAGATCGAGGGGCTGAGCTACGAGGAGATCGCCGAGGTCCTCGAGCAGCCCGAGGGAACCGTGAAGTCGCGCTTGCACCGCGCCCGCCTCGCGCTGGCGCGGAGCCTCGCTGCACCGGCGGAGGAAAAGGCACCGTGAACACGCACCAGGAAGTGATCGAGCTCTTCTCGCCCTACGTCGACGCGTCGCTGCCCGCAGCGCAGGAGGCTGCCTTCGAGGCCCACCTCGCGCAATGCGGCCCCTGCCGCGCCGAGTACGCGGGCTTCGCGGAGGCGGTCGCGCTGGTCCGGGAGCTGCCGCGCCACCGGCTCCCCGCCGCCTTCGGCCGCAGGGTCCTCGCGCGCACCAGGACGGAGCGGCGCCGCCGCCTCTCCCGGATCCGGGAGCTGGTCCTGCCGGTCTTCCCCGCAGGCGTCGCGGTGCCGTTGGTGCTCGTGGCGGCCCTCGCCGCCCTGGTCGTGCTCCTCTTCCTCTCGATCTAAGCCCCGACGCAGGCGCCCTCGACGCAGATCTCGCCCTGCAGGCAGCAGCCATCGCCGCAGCACGAGGAGCGCGGGGCGCAGAAGCGCCCCTCGCCGCAGCAGGCGGCGCCTGCAGGGGCGCAGCTGCCGTCCGCGCAGGTCACCGGCCAGGCGCCGCCGCAGTCGGGGTTGGCCCGAGAAGGCCCGACGCAGCGCCCCTCCTCGCAGACCTCGCCGGAGACGCAGCAGGCGCTCTCGCCACAGCAGGTGCCGCTCTCGCAGATCCTGCCGCCGCCGCAGCAGCTGCCGCCGATCGGCGCGCAGGCGCCGTCGGGGCAGGGGATCGGCCTGCCGGGATCGCTGCACGCCGCCTGGGCGCCGGGCACGCAGCGCCCGGCGACGCAGGCCTCGAAGGCGGTGCAGCAATTTCCGTCGCCGCAGCAGGTGCCGGTCCTGCAGAAGCGCCCCTCGCCGCAGCAGTCGGCGCCCGCCGGCGCGCAGCTCCCGTCGGGACAGGCCTGGGGATACGACCCGCCACACGCAGGAGATGCCTCGCAGACGCCGTCCGCGTTGCAGATCTCGCCCTCGCCGCAGCAGCCCGTCCCGCAGCAGACGCCGCCAGCGCAATGGGTGCCGTCCCCGCAGCAGCTCGCCGCCTCCGGTGCGCAGGTGCCGTCGGGGCAGGCCTGCGGCAGATCCGCGGGACAGGACGGCACCATGCGCTCCGGCTGCATCCAGGCAGCGCCCAGCACCCTGGCGAGGCGCCGCCGCGCTCCTTCCCGCGCCGGGCCGCCGGCACCGATCGCCTCCACCAGCCCGCGGCGCTCCGCAGCCTGCGCCTCCAGGTCCGCCAGCGCTGCGCGGAAGGAGGCGTCGTCGAGCTCGCAGCGGTTGCGCCGCTCGCACCGGTCGGCTGCGCCCTGGGTGATCTCCACCAGCTCGGTCCGTGCCAGCTCGAGGAGCGGGTCGAAGTTCGCCGGCCGATCGCTCCCCGCAGCCGCAGCGGCGGGCGCGGGGAAGCGCCGGTCCAGCACCGCGGCGCAATCGAGCGGTTCGATCTTCCCCAGCTCCGGCCTGCCGGCGAGGGCGCAATCCACCAGCTCCGGCGCCTGCGGCGTGGGCCTCGGGCAGGCGGCGAGGGCGAGTAGGAGGAGCGGGGCGAAGCGACGCACGATGGCCTCCGGGCCTGGTGGAGTCCCACCGCTTAGCAACCGCGTTCCACCCGGGCAAGCACCACCCTCAGTCGCCTTGACGGCACCTGTGCCGCCCACTAGTGTGCGCCGCTTCTTTCGTTCCAAGTCCGCGAGGTGACGGGGCTTTCGCTGCTCTGTGCCGCTGCCGCGAAGGAGAAGATCGGATGGCAGAGAACGAGACCCCCGCAGGCTCGTCGTCCCTTGATGCACAGCGCGCCCTCCGCCTCAAGAAGGCGGACGAGCTGCGCGAGCGCGGGATCAACCCCTGGGGCAACGGCCGCGAGGTGCCCCACACCGCAGGTGGGGTGAAGGCCCATTTCGGCGACCAGCCCACCGAGACCATCGAGCAGGACACCACCACCTGGTCGGTGGCCGGCCGGGTGATGATGGTCCGGACCTTCGGCAAGATGGCCTTCGTCGTCCTGCGCGATCGCACCGGCGACATCCAGGTCCAGCTCCGCAAGGACAAGCTCGGCGACGACGGCTACGGGCTGCTCAAGCTCCTCGACATGGGCGACATCGCCGCCGCTTCCGGCACCGCGACGAGGACCAGGACCGGTGAGATCACCATCGTCGCCGGCGAGTGGACCATCCTCACCAAGTCGCTCCGCCCGCTTCCCGAGAAGTGGCACGGCCTCGAGGACGTGGAGGCCCGCTACCGCCAGCGCTACCTCGATCTCGCCACCGACCCGCAGACCCGCGAGGTCTTCCGCAAGCGCTCGAAGCTGGTGCAGTACATCCGCCGCTTCCTCGACGGCAGGGACTTCATGGAGGTCGAGACGCCGATGATGCACCCGCTCGTCTCGGGTGCAGCGGCGAAGCCCTTCACCACCCACCACAACGCCCTCGACATCGACCTCTACATGCGCATCGCGCCGGAGCTCTATCTCAAGCGGCTGGTGGTCGGCGGCTTCGAGCGGGTCTACGAGATCAACCGGAACTTCCGGAACGAGGGGCTCTCGACCAGGCACAACCCCGAGTTCACCATGCTCGAGTTCTACATGGCGCACGCCACGTACGACGAGCTGATGGACATGACCGAGGAGATGATCGCCGGCGCCGCCGAGGAGATCTGCGGCACCACGAAGATCACCTACCAGGGCCACGAGATCGACTTCGGCAAGGGCTGGCGGCGGATCTCGATGGCCGACGCGGTGCTCGAGTCCACCGAGGGCAGGCTGCAGGAGGCCGATCTCCACGATCCGGAGAAGCTCAAGCGCGTGCTCCTCGAGACCTTCAAGGGCACCGACGCCGAGCGCAAGGAGATCGACCTGATGGACGTGGGCTCGCTCGTCGGCGCGCTCTTCGAGGAGCATGCCGAGCACAAGCTCGTTCATCCCACCTTCATCACCCAATTCCCCACCGTGATCAGCCCGCTCGCCCGCAAGAACGAGCAGAATCCGGCCTATACCGACCGCTTCGAGCTCTACTGTGCAGGCAGGGAAATCGCGAACGCCTTCTCGGAGTTGAACGACCCGATCGACCAGCAGGAGCGATTCGAGAAGCAGCTGGAGGCGAAGAGCCGGGGCGCCCAGGAGACGATGGACTTCGACGCCGACTACATCGCCGCCCTCGAGCACGGCATGCCCCCGACCGCAGGGGAGGGCATCGGCATCGATCGCCTCGCCATGCTCCTCACCGACGCGGCCTCGATCCGCGACGTGATCCTCTTCCCGCTGCTCAAGCCCCGCACGTAAACGGGGCATCGCCCAGGGAGTACGCAGCTTGCAGCCCACCACAGGTTCCAGCGAGACACCCGGCGCAGCGCCGGGCAAGCCGTCGCTAAGCGTTGCCCTCGCAGCGGCAGGCCGTGCGCCCCGCAACGCTCAGGCGTTCTCCTGGAAGGCGCTCGCTGCAGCGATCGTCCTCGATCTCGTCGCCCTCTTCGCCCTGGGCGTCGTCCGCGCCCTGCTCGGCAACCGCCTCGGCATGCGCATGGAGACCGCGGAGATCCTCGCGGTGGTCTCCGGCGTGCTCGCCGCCGGTGCAGCAGGCTGGGCCGCTGCGGCCCTCTCGAAGCGGGTCGGCTTCTGGGAGCTCTTCGCCGGCGCCCTGGTGGCGCTGGGCGTGGGCTACGGCCTCCTCGCCTCGCCTGCTGCAGGCGCCACGGTCTTCGCCGTCATCCCCGAGGGGGCGATCTGGTTCGCGCCCCTCTTCGTCGCCGGCGGGATCCTCCTCGTCTCCGGCATCGCCGCCACCGTCGGCTACATGCTGGGGGCGGGCACCGCCCTCGACCTCTCCTTCGGGTACGAGGCCTTCGTGGCGAAGAGCCACCTGCGCCTCTCCCGCTCCCTCCTCGTCGGCCTCTCGCTCCTCACCCTGGGGATCTTCCCGGGCGTCGTCGCGATCTACCTGCTCCTCCGCAGGCAGAAGCGCTCGCCCACGCTGATCATGACCGTGCTCTCCATCGGCGGCGTGGCGGTGGGTGTGATGGCGCTCTGTGTGGTGATGAGCGTGATGAGCGGCTTCGAGCAGGACTTGAAGGCCAAGATCCTCGGCACCAACGCCCACGCCATCGTCCTCAAATACGGCGCCTTCGACGAGTGGCAGCGCACCGCGAAGACCGTCCGGGAGACCGAGGGCGTCAAGGGCGTCACCCCCTTCGTGCTCAACGAGGTGATGGTCTCCACCGAGTCCAACCTCGCCGGCGCGCTGATCAAGGGGATCGACCCCGCCACCGTGGGCGAGGTCACCGAGCTGCCCAACGAGATTCGCGAGGGCGAGCTCCAGTGGCTCGCCACCCCGGAGAAGATCCCGACCACGCCGCAGTTCAAGGCCCCCGCAGCAGCCGGGGAGGCAGGGGCGACCGCCGACGATCTCCAGCAGGAACTCGAGCGGCTCGCAGCCTCCGGCAAGCAGCAGGAGCTGGCGCAGGAGCAGGGCCGGGAGGCCAACCAGCTCCCCGGCATCGTGATCGGGCGGGAGCTGGCGCGGCAGCTGCGCGTCTTCGTCGGCGACACCGTCACCGTGGTCTCGCCCATCGCCGGCGAGCTCGGGCCGATGGGGCCGCAGCCCAAGAGCATGCAGTTCCGGGTGGCGGGCGTCTTCTACTCGGGGATGTACGAGTACGACTCGAAGTTCGTCTACATCGCCCTCGACCGGGCGCAGTCCTTCTTCAAGATGGGGAAGGGGATCACGGGCCTCGAGATGAAGGTCGCCGACATCGACGACGCCCGCCGGATCTCCCGCACCGTGCTCTCGAAGCTCGAGGGCTATCCCTTCCGCGTGAAGGATTGGGGCGAGATGAACAAGAACCTCTTCTCCGCCCTCAAGCTGGAGAAGATCGTGATGGCGGTGATCCTCGCCTTCATCATCCTCGTCGCCTGCTTCAACATCCTCTCCACCCTGGTGATGCTGGTGCTGGAGAAGGGCAAGGAGATCTCGATCCTCAAGTCGATGGGCGCCCGCGACTCGTCGGTGATGAAGATCTTCGTGCTCGAGGGGCTGGCCATCGGCTCGATCGGGACGGTGCTGGGGCTGGCGCTGGGGCTGCTCCTCTGCGGCGCCATCGCCATCTTCCCGATCCCGCTCGACCCCGAGGTCTACTACATCCCCAACCTGCCGGTGCGCCTCGACGCGACGCAGTTCGCGCTCGTCGCCGTGGCGGCGGTGGTGCTCGCCTACCTGGCCACCATCTTCCCGGCGCTCTTCGCGTCCCGGCTCCCGCCGGTGGAGGGTCTGCGCAATGACTGAAGGCAGGCCCCTCCTCGAGGCGAAGGGGATCGCCAAGGACTACTGGCTCGAGGGCAAGGGAACGATCCACGTCCTCCGCGGCGTCGACTTCACCCTCCACGAGGGCGAGGTGGTGGGGCTCGTGGGCAAGTCGGGCGCCGGCAAGAGCACGCTGCTCCACGTCCTCGGCACCCTCGACGTCCCCTCCGAAGGAACGGTGCTCTACCGGGGCGAGGATCTCTTCGCCCGCAGCGAGCTCCACCTCGCGGACTTCCGCAACAGCACCCTGGGCTTCGTCTTCCAGTCGCATTACCTGCTGCCGGAGTTCTCCGCCCTGGAGAACGTGATGATGCCGCTGCTGGTGCGGCGGGTGCCGAGGTCCGAGGCCCGCGACGCGGCGCTCTGGGTGCTGGAGCGGGTGGGGCTCTCCCACCGGCTCGACCACAAGCCGAGCGAGCTCTCCGGCGGCGAGCAGCAGCGCGTCGCCCTCGCCCGGGCGCTCTCCACCATGCCGCGGGTGCTGCTGGCGGACGAGCCCACCGGCAACCTCGATCCCAAGACCGGCCACGCGATCCACGAGCTCCTCCTCGAGCTCAATCGCGAGCTGGGGATCAGCGCCCTGGTGGTGACCCACAACGAGGTCCTCGCCCGCGAGCTCCCGCGCTGCGTCCACATGGCGGACGGCAGGGTGGTCGAGGGGCTCTGACCTCACCTCGTCACGGCTGTCAGCGCGCGTAGGCGCCGAGCGCACGTCGGGTGCTCGCCACCTCGGCGAGCGCGGGGCCGATCGCGTCGCGCTGCGCCAGCGCTGCTGCCGCGCAGCGCCCCAGGGCGGCACGGGCTGCGGCGCGGGTGGCGTCGTCGAGGCGGGCCCCCTCGGCCGCCAGGGCGGCGCAGCGGTCCGCCAGGGCGGCGGCCAGCACCTCGGCCTCTTCGATGGCCCCTTCCGCCAGGGACCTCTCGATCGCTGCGAGCGCACGATCGATCAAGGGGCGGCCTGCTGCGCCGCCACCGCGGTTCGGAAGGCTTCGACGATGGGCGTGAGGGTCCGCTCCGCATCCCGGGCTGCGAGGAGGTCGGCTGCGGCGCTGGCGCGGACCAGCCTGGTCGCGACGAATACGTAGAGGCCGGCGAGCTGGCCGCAGAGCTCCGGTGCCTGCGGGTGATCGAGAGCCCCGTGGAGGGCCATCACGATCTCGGAGGCCTTTCCGAAGAGGGCGGCGGCCTCGCTCCGCTTGCCCGCTTCGAGCGATACACTTCCGAGCCGGATGTCGCGGAGGGCCGCCTCGAAGAGCAGAACCATGGTGCGCTCGGGCGAGGCGGTCTCGGCCTGGGTCTGGGTGTAGCGGCGGACGGCGTTCATTCTACTTCTGCTCCCGCGCCGCTTCCTGCTGGTCGAGGAAGGCGCCGATGGCGTTGAACCTGGAGACGGTCCGCTCCAGGGCGGTGAACTGGCGGATGAGGGTCTGGCGGAAGATCTCGAGGGAATCGTTCTGGCGCTCGATGTCCTCGGCCAGGCGCTTCACCGTCTCGTCCAGACCATCCTGGCGCGTGGTGAGGATGCCGACCTCGGGGTCGGTGTAACGATCGACGAGGGCTTCGACGGCCCCGCCGATCCCGGGTCCCGAGGAGGAGAAGAGGGTGTCGGCACCATGCGAATGGGATGCGAGCGCCTGCTCGAAGGTGGCGGCGTCGAGCTGCAGGGTGCCGTCCCGCTGCAGCTCGATCCCGAGGTCGGCCAGGGTCCGGAGGGCGCCGCTGCCCGCCACCTGGGAGAGCATCGCTTCCAGCTCGGACTGCAGGCCGCGGGCGGTGCCGTCCCCGGTGAGCAGTCCCACCGAGCCGTCCGCCGGCGCATTGAGCTTCCGCAGGCTCTGCACCAGGGCGTTGTAGGCGTCGACGAAGGTGTCGATCCGGCTGCGGGACCCCTCCAGATCCGCGACGAGCACGAGATCCTCCGACAGGGCGACGCCCGCTTCCTGCGCGCTCGGGCGAAGCAGCGCGAGGGTGGCGCCGGGGATCACGTCGTCGATGGTGTTGCTGGTGCGCTCGATGGCCAGACCGTCGATCTGCAGGCGCGCATTCGCTGCGCTGGCCCGGAAGACGGCAGGAGCCGAGGGATTGGCGGGATCGATGGCGAAGAGCGGCGACCCGGTGCTGCCGGTGAGCGTCTGGGTGATCACCAGCGCGTCGTCCGGCGCGGTGCCGATCGGATGGCCGGTCTCGCGGTTGGTCAGGGAGAGATGGGAGCGCGTGCCGTCGTTCAGGATGACGGCGCCGACCGGCGCGCCGCTGGCCGTGATGGCGCGGGCGACGTCGGCGAGGGTGGCGCCCTCCACGATCTCGACGTCGAAGGATTCGCCGCGCACCTGCAGCTGCAGCGTGCCCGCCGTGATGGGAGCCGCCGCTGAGCCGTGGGCGGCGGAGCGGAGGCGGGCTGCGGTGGCGAGTTGCTCGACCACAACGGCGTAGCGGCCTGCTTCGGCCCCGGCCGAGGCCTCCACGGAGAATGCCGCATGGGTGCCCGCTGTCTTCACGGCGCCGACGCCCTCGTTCGCCAGGGCCGCGGCGGCGTCGCCCAGTCCGGAGAGCTTCGATGCGAGGGTGCCGAAAGCGGAGACACGGGCCGAGAACGCAGCCTGGCGCTGCTTGATCTGCGTGATCGACTTCGAGCGGAGGGCGACGAGCTGGTCGATGATCAGCCCGGAGTCGATGCCGGAGGCGAGCCCGCCGGTGAAGATGGCCATGCGTGCGTTCTTTCGTAGGGGGCGCGGCGCCGTCCGGAGGAGGGCGCCGCGCGGGCGATCGGGAGGGATCAGCCGAGGAGCTTCAGGGCGACCTGCGGCATCTGGTTGGCCTGGGCGAGCACGGAGACGCCGGCCTGCATGAGGATCTGCGCGCGGCTCATGGCGGCGGTCTCCTCGGCGACGTCGGCGTCACGGATCCGCGACTCGGAGGCCGAGAGGTTCTCGGCGGTGACGTTGAGGTTGGCGATGGTGTGCTCGAGGCGGTTCTGGCTCGCGCCGAGCTTGGCGCGGTGGGCGCTGATGAGGTCGATCGCGTTGTTGACCTCGTCGAGCAGCGTACCGGCTGCCGTGATCGCCGCCGCCTCGTCCGTCGCCGCGGCGGCGGTAGTGAATCCCGTGAGGGCCGTGTTCAAATCGGCGAACTCGGCCGCTGCGCCGATGTCGAGCTCGGCGAACTCCACGGTGAGCGTGTCGGTCGACGTCGCGCCGATCTGGAAAGTGCGATCCTCGCCGTTCAGCAGCTCGATGCCGTTGAAGGTCGAGCGCTGGGCGATCGCGTTGATCTCGGCGGTCAGCTCCGTCAGCTCGGTGTCGATGTTCTGGCGGTTGGAGTTGGAGAGCGTGCCGTTCGCCGCCTGCACGGAGAGCTGGCTCATCCGCTGCAACATCGTGTGGACCTCCTGCATCGCTCCTTCCGCGGTCTGGATCATCGAAATGGCATCGTTGGCGTTGCGGGCGGCCTGGTTGAGACCGCTGATCTGCGAGCGCAGCGTCTCGGAGATGGCGAGGCCCGCGGCGTCGTCGCCGGCCTTGGTGATGCGGTAACCGGAGGAGAGCTTGGAGAGGGTGCTACTCAGCTCGTTCTGCGTGCCGAAGAGGTTCCGCTGCGCATTGAGCGAACCGACGTTGGTGCGGATGGACATCGTCATGGTGGTCTCCTGAAGCGGTGGAAGCGTTGCCGCTCCTCCGTTCTTCGGCACGTCGGCCGCTGGCGTTAAGGCCCGAGGATCCGGTGCAGGTGGATCCAGAGGCGCCTCGAGGCGACCGAGCGCGCGTAGAGGCGCTCGAGGGGAGCCGCCTGCCTTCCGCCGACCCGCACGGCCACCCGCAGGAAGCGGAGCGGCGCCGTCGTGCCCACCGGCCAGGCGGCGGCGATGGCGCTCGCCGCCGCCTCCCAGCGCCAGCGGGCACCTGCGCCGAAGCGCTCGCCGAGGATCTCGAGCCAGAGTCCGTCCCGCAAATCGCCGCCGAGCGCCAGCGGTACCGTGGCCGTTGCGGCGTCCGCCGGCAGCAGGGGCAGCCTTGCGCCGGCGTGGCGCACCAGCAGCGCCGCAGCGCCCTCGAGGAGCGCTCGGCTCTCCTGCAGGTGCGCTTCGAGGCGGGCGACGCGTACCTTCTCGCCGAAGCGCCTGCCCTCGCTCCCGTAGATGACCCAGGCCGTTTCCCCACCCTGTGCCGCGACGACGGTGCATTCGACGGCATGGTGTGCGCTCGCGGCGGAAACCGCGGCGAGGAGCGGCGCCTCGTCGTCCACGGCGCACGCCCTGGGACGCGACAAGAAGCGCTCCCGGGAGAAGCGTCGCAGCGCGCCCTCCCGCAGGAGGAGCACCGCGCCACCCGCCTCCAGCGCGAGGGGATGGCGCGCCTCCCGGCAGCGCCTGAGGAGGCGATCGAGCCGGCCCACCAGTGGGGCAGCGGCAGGGCCGTCGCCGAGCAGATCGCAGGGCGTTCCGGCAGCTGCGGCGCGGAGCAGCGCCGCGAGGAGCTCCGGCGCCGGGAGATGCCGCGGGGTGCCCGAGCGCCCGCGCTCCATCCGCACCACTCGCCCTGGCGCGAGGCAGAGCTTCGCGCCAGGGCCGCGGTTGAGGGGATCGAAGGGCGGCCCCGCCTCTTCGATACTGCCGATCGTGGCGATCGCCGCGTCGCTCCCTGCGTGCCCCAGCCTGCGCGCCACCTGCAACCAGAATGGATCCTGCTCTGGAATCAGGCCCACGCGCGCACAGAGCGCCAGGTGGCGAAGCATCGCGCGGCCGCCGCCCGGGCGCCGGGCACCGAGCACACCTGCGCCCGCGGCGGCGATCTCCCGCTGCAGGGCCGGCAGCAGCGCCGCCGGCATGCCGGTTACGAGCATGTCGTTTCGCAGCTCGCCGACGAGCGCCGGGATGAGCCGGTGGCGTTGCCGGGCGACGGCGAAACAAAGCGCGCGGCCCACCTCGACCGCCCCCCGCGGCTTCGCGGGGAGGAGCCTGGTGGCGAAGCGGCGGGTCGAAGAAGAGCTTCCTCCGACGGCAGCGGCCTCGAGTGGCAACTCCGCCGCGACGTCGTCGAAGCGAGCCCAGAGCGCCGCGAAGAGCTCGGCATCCGCGAGCCAGAATGCCGGGAGCGCCGCGGTCCAGGCGAGGAACACGCGCAAGGGGTCGGCCCTGCGCACCAGCGAGAGGAGGAACGCTGCGAGGGAGGTCGGTGCCCGCTCGGCCAGCATCGCCGGGGCGATCGCCGGCCCGTCCGGCTGGACCGCCTCGCCGGCGAGGAGGCCACCGAAGAGCAGCACCGCTCCGTCGATGCCGTCGCAGAGCCGCAACCGGAGCCGCTGGTGCGCGAGCAGACCTGCCGCCACGGCGAGCCGGCGCTCGAGATGGCGGCGCTCGCTGGCGATCGCGTTGGGAGAGTGGACGACCCGCACTTCGAGTCCGTCCGAGGCGGGAACCAGCCATACCGCCTGCACCAGCCGCTTGCCGAGCTGGGCGGTGTGGGGCGAGGGCAGGCCGAAACGCCGTGCGGCTTCGCCCCAGCGCCTGCCCGAGCGGAGGCCGGCGATGCCCGGAGCGGGATCGGAGAGGCCCGGGTGGCGGAAGCTGCAGTGAAGCAGCGGCGGCAGGAGCCGCAGGGCGTGCCGGTCGCGCGACCCCAGTGCGTGAAGCACCCGGCGGGTCCGGGCACGCAGGAGCGCGATCCATCGGCGGTCGGACCGCGCAGTGGGGCTCGACGCCAGCATCAGAGCCTGTCGAGGAGGGTGAGCCGGAAGCTCTCGGACGCAGCGGCGAGGGCTGCCTCCAGGGCGCGCTGGGAGAGGGCGAGCTCGCTGGCGGCGGCGACGACGTCCGCCTCCGTGAGCCGCGCCACCTCGGCCTGCGCAGCGTCCCGGGCCTCCAGCGACGCGGCTGCAGCGGCCTCCAGGACGCCGGCCGAGCCGCCGATCCGGGCACGCTCCGCCGCGATCTGATCCTGCGCGGCGCCGAGAACGTCGATCTGCTGCGCCACCGCTGCCGGATCGTCGGCTGCGAGCGCGGCCGCCAGCGCCCGGAGGGAGGCGAAGAGATCGGACCCGCCGCCGGCGCCGCCGATCGCCACGTCCGGCCGCAGGGTCACGTCCTCGAAGACGCCGGGGGCCACCTCCACCTGGCGGCTGCCGGCGGTGCCGTGCCAGGTGCCGTCAGCGGCCCAGGGGGGCTGCGTGTCGGCGGTGCCGCCGAAGAGGAAGCGCCCGGCGTGCTCCGCGTTGAGCGCTGCGGTGATGCCGCGCGCGAGGGAGTCCACCTCCGCAGCCGCGGCGGCGCGCTCCGTGGCGCCCCAGGTTCCGTTGGCGAGCTGCACCGCGAGCTGCTCGGCTCGGCGCACCATCGTGGCGACGCTGCCCAGCGCAGCGTCCGCCTGCTCGAGCTGCGCCCGGGTCGACTCGACCGAGCCCCGGATCGACTCGAAGCGCGCCTGCGCCGCACGGCCGGCGACCACCGCCCCCATCGCAGTCGGCGCGTCGCCGGGATGCACCACCTGCAGGCCCGTGCCCGCAACCAGCGCCGCCCGGTCGGCGCGCGCGCGCGCCTGGAGGGTCGAGCGCTGCGCGCCGTCATAGATCATGCGATCGGTGATCCGCACGCCATCTCCTACTTGAGCTGCATCAGGGTATCGAGCATCTCGTCCGTGGTCTGGATGACCTTGCCGACAGCCTCGTAGGCTCGCTGCGCCCGCGAGAGCTCGATCAGCTCCTCGTCCACCGAGACCCCCGACACCGATTCGCGCATCGTCCCGAGGTGGTCGAGCAGCGCCGCCTCGTGGGCCGCAGCGGACGCCGCCCGCGCGGTGGCGGCGCCGAAGGCCGCGGTGATCGAGCCCAGTGTTCCCACCGGATCGGCGCTGCGCTCGGTGGCGATCAGGGCGAGCAGGTTGGCGCCGTCGCCGGCAGCGCCCCCGACGGCTGCGGTGGCGAGAAGCGCCGGGTTCGTGGCGATCGCCGGGTCGAGGGTGAGCCGGGCCGCGGCCCCGTCCACGTCGGTCCCCACCACGAAGAGCTCCCTGCCGGTGGAGCCGTCGGTGCCGCTGCCGCCCGCATGGACCGCGTTGAGGGCACCGGCCAGGTCGAAGGCGAGGCGATCGATCGCCGCGCCTGCCTGGGCCAGGGCGCCGTCCCGCGCTGCCAGGCTCCCGCCGAGGGTGCCACCGAGCGCACCTGCAACGACCGGTGTGCCGCCGCCGTGCGGATGGACCAGTACCCGAAGCAGGCCACCGTTGGCCGGATCCGGCTCCACGGAGAGCCGTGCCGCGGTGGCGCCGCTCACCAGCGCCTTGCCGCCGGGAAGGACGAGGTGGACGTCGCCGCCGGCGTCGAGGATGGGGGTGGCCCCGGTGGCGGCGACGAGCTCGTCCTGCAGCCGCTGTCGCGCGTCCAGGAGGTCGTTGGGCGTGCCACCGGCAGCGTTCGCCTGGCGGATCTGCCGGTTCAGATCGGCGAGCTGCGCTGCTGCGGCCTCGATGGGGGCGAGCCCGGCGGCGAGCCTCGCGTCGAGGCCGGCGCGCGCCGCCTCGAGCGACGCGGCTGCGGTGCGGAAGCTCGCAGCGAGGGAGTCGGCAGCGTCGACCGCCACGCGCCGGAGGATCGGATCGGAGGGGCGATCGGCGAGGCCGCGAAGGGCGCCGTAGAAGCCGGACAGGGCGTCCGAGAGGCCGCCGGGCAGGGCGGGGTCGAGGGCACGGACCGCCTGCAGCGCCTCCGTCTCGGCCCTGGCGTGGGCCTCGCCGGCGAGGGCCTGCGGGATCTGCGATTCGAGGAACGAGTCGCGCACCCTGCCGATGGCCTGCACGAGCACGCCCCTGCCGACCCAGTGGTTTCCGAGGAGCTGCGCCGGTACCACCGCGGCGAGCGTCGCGCGCTGCCTCGTGTAGCCGGCGACGCCGGCGTTCTGGAGGTTGTGGCCGGCGGTGGCCACGGCGGTCTGGTGGGCGCCGAGGCTGCTGCTCGCCTGGGAGAGGAGCGCCAGGAGATTGGACATGGTCAGGGGGCTCCGCGGGCGAGGCCGCGCCGGTCGTAGGCTTCCGGTGTGGGCGCGAGGGCATGCGCGTAGCCGCGCACGCACCGCAAGGTGCGGGCTGCGAGGGCGGCGTTCTCCGCGTCGACGAAGCGGAGCCGCGCCGCCTCCCTGCGAATGGCGGCGAGCTGCGCCGCGATCGCCTCCGGACGCGGGCCGTCGTCGAGCGTGGCCCGGAGCTGCCGCTCCAGAACGCGGGCGCGTTCGCGGACCGCTTCCCGCTCGGCTACCCAGTCGAGGAGCGCCGGCGCCTCGAGGCGCCGCAGGGCGGGCGTGAGACGCGCCGCATCCTCCGCCGCCCGCTGCAGGAGCCCGAGGAGCTCGCCTGCAATCGCCGGGGCGTTCATCTGTCGAGCATCGCGTGGAGCCTGGCGATCAGCTCGGCATCCTCGAGGATTCGCTCGGCGATGCGGGCCGGGTCGGGACGGTAGGTTCCCTTGCGCACCGCCGCTTCGATCTCGGCCAGCTGCGCCGCCCGCGCCCCTGCGGCCTCGTCGCGGGCCCGCGCCACCGCCGCCTCGAGCTCGGCGCTCGCCTCGGTGGTGACACGGTCCGTCTCGGCAGCCCGCTCGGCTCGGCGGGTACCCTGCGCGGCCGCCCGATCGGTCGCGCGGCGGATCGACCCGGTGGAGGCCACCGCGGCGGGGCCGCCGATTTCCCTGGTATCGCTCATTCTTCCCCTCTCGCGTCGCTATCGGCACGGATCCCGTAAGCCTTAAGGGCTCGCGCCGGATCGACCGGGCGATCCCCTTCGCGGACCTCGAAGTGGAGGTGGGCGCCGGTGGCCCGGCCCGTCTCGCCCACCCGGGCGATGGCCTGCCCGCGCTCCACCACCGCCCCCTCCACCACGAGGAGCTCGGAGGCATGGGCGTAGAGGGTTGTGAGACCGGCTCCATGATCGATCTCCACTGCGAGCCCGTAGCCGCCGCGCTCCCCCGCCCGGCGCACCACGCCACCAGCCGCAGCGAGGACCGGCGTGCCCGGCGCAGCGGCGAGGTCGATCCCGCGGTGGTCGCCGGCGCCGCCGTGGATCGGATCGCGGCGGGCGCCGAAGCCGCTGGTCAGTACGCCTGCGCCATCGAGGAGCACGACCGGTTCCGGCGCCGGTGGCCTTGCCGGCTTTTCGTTCAGGTCGGGCGCGAGGCCCATCCCGCCGGCTTCCGCCAGCGCCTGCGCCAGGGCGTCGACGAAGAGATCGGTGTGGAGCGAGGCTCCGGCACCGGCACCAGCGGGCCGGAAGGCGCCGCTGGACTGGAGCATCTGCCGCAGGAGCAGCGCCTCGAAGGCCCGGGCCGCGTCGTCGCCGTCGCGGATGGTGGGTGCGCCGAGCAGCATCAGAGCACCTCGATCTCGGCGTCGAGGGCGCCAGCCGCCTTCATCGCCTGGAGGATGGCGATGAGGTCCCGAGGCCCGACGCCGAGGAGGCCGAGCGCCTGCACCAGCTCGTCCACGTTGCTCGCTGCCGGGAGCGCCTGCACGCCGATCCCCAATTCCTCCGCCTCGATGGCGGCCATCCGGTCGCGCACCGTGCGGCCGCCGTCGGAGAAGGGCGCGGGCTGGGAGATGACGGGGGTCGACCCGATGGAGACCCGCAGCCCGCCGTGGGAGATCACCACCGGCCGGATCCGCACGTTCCGCCCGGCAACCACGGTGCCGGTTCGCTCGCTGATCGCCACGCGCGCGCGCTCGTCCGCCACCACCTCGAGTGCTTCGAGCTCGGCGACGAGGGCCACCAGATCCCCTCGCCTGGCATCGGGAACCACGACCTCGACCGCAGCCGGGTCGAGCGCCCGTGCCGCCTCGGGACCGACCACGCCGCCGATGGCGCCCGCGATGCGGCTCGCGGTGGCGAAATCCGGATCGGCGAGCTGGAAGACGAGGGGACCGTCCGCGAGGTCGTGGACCACCGCCCGCTCCACCGTGCCACCGGATGGGACGCGGCCCGCGGTCGGGTGGTTCTTGCGCAGGCTCGACCCCGCCGCCGACGCCTCGTAGCCGCCCACCTGCACGGGCCCCTGTGCCAGGCCGTAGGTCTGGCCGTCGGGGCCGGTGAGCGGCGTCACCAGCAACACCCCGCCAGCGAGGGAGCGCGCGTTTCCGATGGAGCTCACGGTCACGTCGATCCGGGTGCCGGGCCTCGCGAAGGGAGGAAGGCGCGCGGTGACCATCACCGCCGCCACGTTGCGGGATCGCACGTCGGCGGGATCGATGCGGATGCCGAGGCGCCCGAGCATGCTGCTCACCGATTGCGACGTGAAGAAGACCCGCTCGGTGTCGCCGGATCCGGCGAGGCCGACCACGAGGCCGTACCCGAAGAGCTCGTTCCCGCGGACGCCCTGCAGCGAGGTGAGGTCCTTGATCCGGGCGGTCGCCGCGCCGGCGTCGAAGGCGCCGAGCAGCATCGCGAGCAAGGCGAGGAGGGGAAGGACGTGTTTCATCAGAAGGGCCAGATCCAGCCGAGCCAGCGGGAGAACCACCCCTGGCGCTGGTTGTCGGTGAGGACGCCCCTGCCGGTGAACTCGATCTCGGCGTCGGCGACCATGGTGCTCTTGATGCCGTTCTCCTGATCGATGTCGATGGGGCGGATCACGCCGGAGATGTAGAAGTGCTGTTCCTCGTTGTTGACGAGGACGACGCGGTGCCCCTCGACGAACAGGTTTCCGTTGGGCAGAACGGTCCGCACGATCGCCGGGACGGTGGCGGTGAGCCGCTCGCTCCTCCCGGTGGATCCGTTGCCGCGGAAGGTGGCGGCGGAGCTGCCCGCCAGTGCCGCCCGGAAGTCGGAGCCCTGCTGCAACTTCTCGAGGGCTCCGAGGAAGGAGGCGATGTTCGCCTGCGCCTCGGACGAGCGGACGAGGTCGGTTTCGGCGCTGCGCTGGGCGTCGGCGATCTCCTCGATCCGGATCACCACCAGGTCGTTGACGCGCAGCGCCCGGGGATCGGCGAAGAGGTTCGACACCGGCCGGTTCTCGCGCCAGAGGCTGCCCGGCGTGGCATCCCGTTCCGCGCGCACCTCCGCCACGGGGAGCGCGTAGGTGCGCTGCTTCGGTTCGTAGGGTGCGATGTGGCCGGCGCCGCATCCGGCGAGGAGCCACGGGAGCACGAGCAGCCGCCTCATCGATCCTCCACGACGAGCCGATCGCCGTCGATGCGCCCCGTGACCCGCTTCCCGCCGGGCAGGAGCGCGCAGGGGGCGGTGCCGGGGCAGGGGACGATCCGCGCCGGGCTCTCGACCTCGATCGCGCCGGTGCGCAGCACCACCCGCACGCTGGTCCCGGGGAGGCTACCGCGGGAGCGGACGTGGCGCGCTTCGAGGACGCGGCCCGTCGGGAGCGACCGTGCCGCGACCGCATTCGCGGGGAACGAGGCGAGAGGCTCGTTTCCCGCGCGGACCTCCCGCTCCTCCCGGCGCACCTTCCCCGCGAGCCGCTCGCCGGCGGAGAGGGGCTCGTCCACCACCCACGCGGCGGCGAAGACGCGGACGTTCGCCCACGCCCAGCCGCTGCATCCGGCACCGAAGAGCCGTACCGCGACACGGCCCGAACCGCGGATCGCCGCGCCAGCCTCCGCCCGCGTGGCGGTGCATCCGCCAGGCGAACCGGGGGCGTAGCGCTCCACCACCACGCGTGCCCGCGGCACGGCGAGCGCCGCCTCGAGGGCACGCGCGACCGGCGCCGGAACGGCCGCTGCCGCGGCGAGGAGGAGTGGGGCGAGGAAGGGCATGATCATCGCAGCGAGGTAAGCCGCTGCAGCATCTGATCCGCGGTCTGGATCACCTTGGAGTTGAGCTCGTAGGCGCGCTGCGTGGCGATGAGGTCGATCATCTCCTCCACCGCCTTCACGTTCGCGCCCTCCAGGTGGCCCTGTGCCAGCATCCCCGCGCCCTGCTCCCCGGGACGCAGGTGGATCGCCTCGCCGCTCGCCTCGCTCGCTGCGAAGAGGTTGCCCCCCAGGGCGAGGAGGCCACCGGGGTTGACGAAGGTGGAGAGCTCCAGCGTCCCGACCTCTGCGGCAGCTGTTGCGGAAGCCGAGCGGGCGAGGATCGCGCCGTCGGCCTGGATGGTGATCTCCACCACGTCGGGCGGGAAATCGATCCCCGGCTCCACCAACTCGCCGCGCTGGGTGACGAGGCGGCCCGCCGCATCGACGCGAAAGTTGCCAGCGCGGGAATAGGCCAGCTCACCGTCGGGGCGGACCACGCGGAAGAAACCGGCGCCCTCGATGGCCACATCGAGGGAGTTGCCGGTGGCGATGAGGTCACCCTGTCCGAAGTCGCGGGTGGTGGCGCCGGTCCGCACGCCGAGGCCGACCTGCAGCGGCGCCGGCGCGCTTCCGCCCTCGGGGGCTGGTGCCTGTGGCGCCCGGAGCGTCTCCGACAGGAGATCTTCGAACTCGGCGCGGACGCGCTTGAAGCCCGTGGTGCTCGCGTTGGCCAGGTTGTTGGACACCACGTCCATCTTGAGCTCCTGCGCCTCCATGCCGGTTGCGGCGGTGTAGAGCGAGCGCAGCATTTCGTCCTCCTTCAGCGGACCCGGCCGATCTCGACGGCACGTTCGTCGAGCTTCCGGTAGGTCTGGATCGCCTGCATCGCGTGATCGAACGAGCGGTGGGCCTCGATGAGGGCCACCGCGCTCTCCATGGCACTGGCGTTGCCGAGCTCCAGCTCGCCGACTCGGACCCCCGCCTCGCTGGCCCGCGTGGTCGCCCCGGGGCCCGCGGTGAAGAGCGCCGGCCCGCGCCGACCCGCCGGCCCGTCGAGGTGGAAGAGGCCGAGCCGGGCCACCTCGACGGCGCCGGCGAGGACCCTGCCGCTCTCCTCGACGCGCGGCACCTCGCCTGCCGGAACCGTGATCGGCTCCCCCTCGCTCGAGAGCAGCGGATGTCCCGCAGCCTGGAGCCGTCCCAGCGCATCGACGGAGACCCTGCCATCCCGGGTGTAGCCGGTGGCGCCGTCGGGCAGGCGCACCGCCAGAAATGCGTCGCTCTCCGGGAGGAGATCGAGCGGAGCGCCCGTTCGTGTCACGGCGCCGGGGGCGCGGTCGACGCCGGCGGCGACTGCAGCAGCGGAAACCCGGGTGCCGTCGCCGCCAGCGGGCAGGAAGGAGGCAAACGCCGGGCGTGTCGCCTTGAATCCGGGCGTCTCCACGTTGGCGAGATTGTCGGCGATGGCGTCGAGGGCGCGGGCCTGCGCCGCCGCGCCGCTCATACCTACGTAGATCCCGTCACCCATCCGTCATCCTCCTCGTGATTCGGACAGCAAGCGGCTTGCCAGCGCGAAAGCGCCAGATTCGTGGCGCCCGCGCAGGCCCGTCCCATGCATCGTCTGGCGGGAGGAGGCGACGATGCGAACGCGATTCGATCCGCTGCTGCGGCTGCGGGAGCGGACGGAGGAGGAGGCGAAGCTGGCCGTGGCGTCGGAACTGCGTGGCGCGGAGGCGGTACGAGCCCGGATCGCTGCGTTCCTGGAGGCGGAGGCGCGACCTCCCGGCGACGCGGCAGCAGCGTTCTGGGAGCTGCACGGCGCCGAGCGGCTGCGCCACCGCGCCACCCTGGAGCGGCTCGAGGTGGAGCTCGCAGCTGCCGAAGCACGGGTCGAGGGGGCGCGGGCAACCCTCGCCGCCGCCCATCGCGCAGCGGAAAGTCTGCGGCGTGCGGTGGAGAGCCGGCACGCGGCTGCGCTCATGGAGGCCGCGCGCCGGGAGCGCAAGGCGCAGGACGAGCTCGCCGCGCTCCGCTTCTCCTTCCTGCGCCGCTGAGATGCTGCGGCGCTCGAATGCAGTGGGCTCACGCGCGCGCCGGATCGCGTCACCGATCCTCCGCGAGCGCCGCCCGGAGGCGCTTCGTCGCTTCGCCGTGGATCTGGCAGACCCGTGGCTCGCTCACCCCGAGGACCTGCGCGACCTCCTTGTTGGAGAGACCCTCTACGTAGCGGAGCGAGACGACGAGCTGCTGCCGCTCCGGTAGCGCGGCGATCGCCTGGGCGAGGCGGCCCTGCAGCCGCGCCCGATCGAGGAGCTCCTCCTGCAGCGGCGCAGGGCTCGGCGGCACCGTCGCCTCGTCGATCGGCACCACCGGCTGGAGCAGCGCGGCGAGCTCGCCGACCTCCTCCACCGGCAGGTCGAGCGCCGCTGCGAGCTCCGCCTCGTCGGGCTCTCTGCCCAGCTTTTCCGCCAACTCCCTGCGCGCCGCCTGCAGCCGGTCGAGATCGGCCCGCAGCCTGCGGGGCAGGTGGTCGAGCCGGCGCAGTTCGTCGAGCATCGCGCCCCGGACTCGGTGCTCGGCGAAGGTTTCGAAGCGGACGTCCCGTGCAGCGTCGAAGCGGCGCGCTGCATCGAGGAGGCCCAGCGCGCCAGCCGACCAGAGATCGTCGAAGGCATGGTGCATCGCGGCGCGGAAGCAGAGGCGCCGCGCCATCCGGTCGAGGAGCGCAGCATGGCGCTCGACGAGCTGCGCCTCATCGAGACGGCTCGCCTGCGCGTAGAGCGCGTGGCCCCTGCGCGCGAATCCCCCGAGCGGCGTCATGCCCGCGCCCGTGCCGCCGACTCGAGCATCAGCCTGTGCCAGAGGAACTTCAGCCCGCCGTCCAGCCGCGTCGGAGGCGGCCTGCGCAGGAGGTTCGCGACGACCCCTTCCAGCGCGCGGCTCACCGGGGAGAGCGGGTAGGCGTCGACCACGGGCCGCTGGCTCATCACCGCGCGGTGGACGTTCTCGTCCCGGGGGAGATGGCCGGCGTAGGAGAGCTGCGCCTCGAGGAAGCGCCGGGTGATTCCTTCGAGCTTGCCGAAGACCTCCCGGGCCTGCGCCTCGCTCGCCGCCGGATTGACCAGCACGTCGAAGTGGCGGACGCCCGCCGATTGCGAGAGCGCCTTCACCGCGGCGTAGGCGTCGGTGAGCGAAGTGGGCTCGGGGCTCACCACCAGCAGTGCCTCCTGCGCGGCACCCACGAAGAAGAGCACATTGTCGCCGATGCCTGCCGGGGAGTCGACGATCACGAAATCGAACTCCTCCTCGAGCTCGTCGAGGGCCCCGAGGAGACGGAGCTTCTCCAATTCGGCGAGCTGGGTGAGGTGCTGCAGGCCGGATCCTGCGGAGAGCACGCGGATCCCGTGCGGGCCCTCGGCGAGGACGTCGCGAACCGGCACCTCGAGGCGCAGTACGTCCCCCAGGTGGTGGCGCGGCCGGATCCCGAGGAGGATGTCGGCGTTGGCGAGGCCGAGGTCCGCGTCGACGAGGAGCACCCGCGAGCCGGCCCTGGCCACCAGCACCGCGAGGTTGGTCGAGATGGTGCTCTTGCCCACGCCCCCCTTGCCGGAGGTGACGGCGATGACCCGCAGCGGCTCGCCGCCCAGCAGGCTCTGTATCTCTTCTCTCGGATCCATTTCACTCACCTCGCACCTGCCCGAACGCGTTCGCGCTCCGCGCTTCCCATCACCAGGTCGACCAGATCGAGCTCGTCCACCGCGCGCAGATCCTCCGGCACGCGCTGGCCGTTGGCGACGCAAGAGACCGGGCGATCGATCCGCACCAGCGCCGAGAGCACGCCGCCGGGCGCCGCGGCCTCGTCCACCTTCGAGACGATGATCCGCTCGGGCTCCAGCCTGCGGTACCGCTCGGCAACCGCAGCCAGCTCCCGCGCCCCCGCAGCGGCGCTGACCACCAGATGCATCTGCACGCCGGGGACGCTGCGAATCGACTCCGCCTGCTGCGCCACCGCCTCGTGGGTCGAACGACCCGCGGTGTCGACGAGGACGAGATCGGCGCCGGCCGCTCGGGCCACCGCGTGGACGAGCTCCTCGCGGTCGCGGGCGATCCAGGTCGGCGCCCCGAGGATCTCCCCGTAACGCGCGAGCTGGTCGCTGGCGCCGACGCGGTAGGTGTCGACGGTGATCAGCGCCACCCGCAGCCGGGACTCGAGGACCGCCCTTGCCGCGATCTTGGCCAGGCTGGTGGTCTTGCCGACGCCGGTCGGGCCGACGAAGGCCAGGACCTTCGCGCCGTGACGCAGCCAGGGGGCCCTGGTGGCGGAGATGCGGCGCCGGAGCAGCTCGCGGACCGCCGTCCGCAACTCCTCTGCACCAGCATGCCCGGCGGCGAGCGACTGGCGGACGAGCTCCTCCGCCAGCGCCTCCTCGACACCTGCATCGAGCAGCGACTCGTGCACGGCGGCTGCGGCGGCGTCGAAGCGCAGCGCCTGCTGGATGCGGCTCTCCCGGCTCACCCGTCGCAGCTCCCGCCGCGCCTCGGCGAGGGCCTCGCGCATCGCTGCCATCTCGCCGGCGAAGGACGGGGCGAGGAGCGCCGCCCGCGGCTCCGGTTCGCGCGCAGTGCCCGTCGCCGCTGGCGGCGGCGCCGGCGGGGCCTCGAGGGCGGCGGTCACCTCGATCTCGGGACCGCGGAGCAGCGTGCGCGGAATCGAGCGGGTGGAGACGATGACGGCATCCGGCCCGAGGGCCGCCTTCACCGCTGCGAGAGCGGCGCGGGTATCCGCCGCACGGAAGGTGCGAAGGGTTGGAGAGGGAGCCATGTCGGTCCTCAAGCGGCGCTCCTGCCGGGTAGCTGGATCTGCCCTGCAGGCTCGACCGCGGTGCCCGCGAGCAGCTCACGGGCGCTGATCACCTGCATGTCGGGGACGAAGCGGGAAACGAAGTCGAAGAGGGGCCGGCGGAGATCGGGTGGCGCGAGGAGCACCGGCGTCCTGCCTGCGGCGGCGAGAGTCGCCGCGTTGGATTCCAGGGCCTCGATGAGCTTGCGCGCGGTGGCGACGTCGGGTGCGAGGGCCGCCTCGCCGTCGGCGTTGCCGAGGGATGCCCGGAGGAGATCCTCGGTGGTGCGGTCGAGGGTGAGGGCGCGCACCTTCCCTGCCTCGTCGCGGAGCCTGCTGGTGATCTGGCGCGCGAGCCTGCGCCGCACCTGTTCGACCATCCAGGCGTTGTCCTTGCTGCGGGGTGCAGCGTCGGCGATCGCCTCGAGGATCGTGCGCATGTCCCGGACCGACAGACCCTCGCGCACCAGCGAGCGGATCACCCGCACCACCTCTCCGAGGGTGACGGTGCCGGGCACGACGTCCTCCACCAGCTTCGGTGCCTCCCTGGCGCAGGCGCCGAGCATCTCCTGCACCTCCTGCCTTCCCACGAGCTCGTGGGCATGGCGGCGGAGGAGCTCGCCGAGGTGGGTCGTCACCACCGAGGGGACGTCGACGAGGGTCAGGCCCATCGTCTCCGCCCGGGGGCGATCGCCGGCGCGGATCCAGATCGCGGGCAGGCCGAAGGCAGGTTCCCGACCGGCGATCCCCTCGATCGATGGGGTGCCGCCCCGCGGGTCGAGGGCCATGAGCCGGTCGGGCCACGCCTTGCCCGCGCCGATCTCCAGGCCCCGGAGCAGCACGCGGTACTCGTTGGCGTCGAGGCGCAGATCGTCCCGGAGGTGGATCGAAGGGAAGACCACCCCGAGCTCCTCGGCGAGCTTGCGCCGCAGGGCGGTGATCCTGCCCGGAAGCTCGCCGCCCTTCTCCACGTCGATCGACGCGAGGAGGCCGTAGCCCACCTGCAGCTCGAGGGCGTCGACCGCCAGGAGGTCCTGGATCCGATCGCCCGGCGGCGGCCCCTCCTGCTTCGAGGGGCGCGCCTGCCCCGCATCGGCTCGCGCCCTGGCGCGGCGGGCGAGGACGAGGGCGCCGGCAGCCAGCGAGCCGAAGGCGAGGAAGGGCAGGCCCGGCAGCAGCGCCAGCGCGCCGAGCACCGCGGCGGTGGAGTGGAGGACGCGCGGGTTGCCGAGGACCTGGCTGCCGACCTGGGTGCCGAGGTCGTCGCCGTCGGCTCTGGTGACCACGATGCCGGCAGCGGTGGAGACGAGGAGCGCCGGCATCTGGGAGACGAGCCCGTCGCCCACCGTGAGCAGGGTGTAGGTCTCTACCGCGCTGGCCAGGGAGAGGCCGTCGCGGAAGAGACCGGTGAGCAGGCCGCCGATCACGTTGATCACCGTGATGAAGAGGCCGGCGATGGCGTCGCCGCGGACGAATTTGCTGGCACCATCCATGGCGCCGAAGAACTCGGACTCCTGTTCGAGCCTGGTGCGGCGGGTCCGTGCCTCGCGGTCGTCGATGATCCCGGCTGCCAGATCGGCGTCGATCGCCATCTGCTTGCCGGGCATGGCGTCGAGGGTGAAGCGGGCCGCCACTTCCGAGACGCGTCCCGACCCCTTGGTGATCACCACGAAGTTGACCACGAGGAGGATCAGGAAGATCACCAGCCCCACCACCAGGCTGCCGCCCACGACGAACCTGCCGAAGGCCTCGATCACCCCGCCGGCGGCCCCTGCGCCCTTGCCTCCATCGAGCAGGATCAGCCGGGTCGTGGCGACGTTGAGCCCGAGGCGGAAGAGGGTGCTGATCAGCAGCAGCGACGGGAAGACGGAGAAGTCCAGGGGCTGCCGGATCCCCAGGGCCACGAGCAGCATCATCACCGAGATGCCCACGTTGAAGGCGAGCAGGCCGTCGAGGGCCGCCGCCGGTACCGGCAGGATCAGGATGGCCAGCACCGCCAGCACGGCCATGGCCGCGAGCGTCTCGCCCGTCCCCCTGGCGCCCTGCGCCGTGGCGGCCATCAGGCTGCTCCCCTGCGCAGTCGGTAGACGAAGGCGAGAATCGCGGCGACGGCCTTGTAGGTCTCCTCGGGGATCTCCTTGCCGACCTTGACCCGGCGGTAGAGGAGCCGGGCGAGCGGCACGTCCTCCACGATCGCCACCCCGTTGGCGCGGGCGATGTCTCGCATGATCTCCGCCAGTTGCCCCTTGCCCTTTGCCACCACCCGCGGCGCGCGATCGCTGCCACGCCGGTAGCGGATCGCCACCGCCACGTGGGTCGGATTGACGAGCAGCGCGTCCGCCTGCGGTACCTCCACCACGACGCGCGCCTTCGCCATCTCGCGGTGGCGGCGCCGGCGCTGCGAGCGGAGGAGCGGATCGCCCTCGTCTTCCTTGTGCTCTCGCTTGAGCTCGTCCCGGGTCATACGCATCCTGGCTGCGAAGCGTTGCCGTGCCACTGCAAGGTCCAGGCCCGCTGCTGCGACCAACGCCACCGCCAGCCAGGGAAGCGCGCGCACCAGCGGCGCGAAGGTCGCGCCGAGCAGCTCCCGTGGCGCCAGATGCAGCAGCCGTGGCAGCGTCAGGAAATCGTCGCGCAGCGCGAACCAGGCAGCTCCTCCTACCGCCAGCACCTTGACGCCGGCGAGGCCGAGGTCGGCGAGCACCTCGCGCGAGACGAGGCGGGTGAGCCTGGAGCCCTGCCAGAGCCGTTCCGGATCGGGGAGGGCGAGGTGGAGCCAGAACCTGCCGCGGGTCTGCAGCGCGCCGGCACCGACGGCAGCGAGCGCCACCGTGGCGCAGATCGAGGCGGCGGTGGTGACGGGCGCCACGACGAGAGGCAACAGCGCCGACGGGGATGTCCCGGCGAGCCCGGTGGCACCGGCGGCCACCAGCGCACCCAACTCGTCGAGCAGCGCCGGGGCGAAGAGGAGCAGGGCGCCGCATCCAGCCGCCAGAGCGGCGACGGCGGAGGCATCCCTGCCGATCGGGATCTGCCCCTTCTCTGCCGCTTGCTCGAGCCTGCGTTGCGAGGCCTGCTCGGTCTTGTCGTCCTTCTCTTCGTCGGCCATCGTTCAGCCGCTCCGGATCGCCACGAGCGCGGCCCGCGCCGCCGCATCGGCAGCTGCGGGCAGGACGAGGTAGAGCGCGGCGCCGCCGGCGAAGATGGCGATGGAGAAGCCGATGCTCGCCAGGTTGAGCTGCGGCGCGATCCTGCCGAGGAGCCCCAGGGCCAGGTGGCCACAGGTCACCGCGGCGAGTATGGGGAAGGCGAGGCGCACGGCCAGTGCGGTGCCGGCGAGACCGTGCACCACCACCGCGCCAGCGAGGGATCGGACGTCGATGCTGCTGCCCGGCGGAAAGGCGATTGCAGAGCGGGTGAGCCAGGCGAAGGCCTCGCGGTGGAGACCCAGCGCGACGGCGAAGGCGAGCGCGCCCATGGCGAAGAGCTGGCCGAGGGCGGTGGTGGAGGCGCCGCCCACCGGGTCGACGAGGGCGCCGTAGCCCAGACCCACCGAGAGCCCCGCCACCTGTCCCGCAGCCTGCGCGGCCTCGAGCACCAGCCGCGCGGCGAGGCCCGCAGCGAGGCCAACCACGGTCTCGGCGATCGCGGCGCCGGCGATGGCAACCAGATGATCCGGGAGTGCGACCGCCGGCATCCCCGCGCCGGCGAAAGCCGCAGCTGCAGCGACTAGCGCGAGGGCCATCCGGACGGTGACGGGGATGGTCCCCGCACCGAGGACCGGCACCGCGGCGATCAGCCCCGCGCTCCGGAAGAGCACGAGGCCGAAGCCGTAGAGAAGGGGCGCTCCCAGCACGTCCTGCATCAGAAGGGCCCCGCCATCCGCGCGACCGCCTCGGCGAAGTGGGCGGCGAGCCGCTCCGCCATCCAGCTCCCCAGGAACCAGCAGATCCCTGCTCCAGCAGCGAGGCGCGGGAGAAAGCCGACGGCGGGATCGTTGATCTGCGTCGCTGCCTGGAAGACACCGACGAGGAGGCCAGCCACCAGGAGCGCGGCGAAGATCGGGCCGCCGACCAGAAGTGCGATCTGCAGCCCCTCGCGGAGCAGCCCGCCGGCGAGCTCGGGCGTCACGTGAAACTCCGGACGAGCGACGAGACGACGAGGTGCCAGCCGTCCGCGAGGAGGAAGATGCCGAGCTTCACCGGAAGGGAGATCAGGTTGGGCGGCACCATCATCATCCCGAGCGACATGAGGATGGCCGCGACGATCAGGTCGACGAGGAGCAGGGGCACGTAGACGAGGAGGCCCATGCGAAAGGCCGTCGTGAGCTCCGAGACCATGAAGGCGGGAACCGCCACCGTGAGGGGGATCTCCTCCCCGCGGGCCGGACGCTCGGCTCCCGCAATCTCGTAGAAGAGCCGCAGGTCGTTCTCGCGGGTGTGGCGCAGGAGGAATTCGCGCAGCGGAACCGAGGCGCGTTCGAAGGCGGTGCCGGCGTCCATCGCGTCGGCGAGGTAGGGCCCGAGCCCGGCCTCGTAGACACGGGTGGCGGTGGGCGCCATCACGAACGCGGACAGGGCGAGGGCGAGTCCGATCAGGACCTGGTTCGGCGGGAGCTGCGGCGTGCCGAGTGCCTGCCGGAGGAAGGAGAGGACGATTACGATCCGGGTGAAGGAGGTGAGAGAGACGAGGATCGCCGCGGCGAAGGAGAGAAGCGTGAGGAGGAGGAAGAGCTTGACGGCGGTGGAGCCGCCGCCGTCCACCGTGAGCTGCAGCGCCGGTTCCGCGGCTGCAGCGAGGAGCGCCGCGCTCATCGCGGGCTCCTGGCCCTGCCGGCGGCGACCTTGCGGCGCAGCTCCTCGTCCTCCGCGCTCGTTGCGAGGAGCTCGTCGAACCCGGGCTTGCGGGCGAGTCCCAGCCTGGCGAGGGCCCCCGCCTGGCTCTGCTCCAGTTCCGGCGCCGCCTCCTGCCGTGGCGGCGCCGGCCTCGTGGCGAGGAGCTGGATCCCCGCTTCGCTGCTCCCGAGCACGAGGAGCTCCTCGCCGATCCTGCAGACCACGACGCTGCGCTTCGGACCGAGGGAAGCCGTTTCGACCACCTGGACGAGACGGCCCGGCGCGCCGCGGCGCCTCGCGAGGAGCAGTGCCACGCCGGCGAGCACGAGAAGGACGATCGCCGGCAGCGCGACGGCGCCGAATTCGGGGAAGGCCGCGGTGGCAAGCGCCGCCTCTTCTCCGATGGGCGGGGGTGCGCCGGCGACGAGCACGTTGGTGAGGAGGGTTCCCATCTTCAGCGCAGCCGGGCCAGCCGCTCGGCGGGGCTGGCGATGTCCGTGATCCGCACGCCGAACTTCTCGCCGACGACCACCGCTTCGCCTCTGGCGACGAGCCGATCGTTGACGAGGATGTCGAGGGGCTCCCCGGCGACCTTGTCGAGCTCGATCACGGCGCCGGGGCCCAGGCCGAGCAGATCCTGGATCGTCATCCGCGAGCGGCCGAGCTCCACTGCGATCTGCAGCGGCACATCGAGGAGGAGATCGAGCTTCTGGCTCATCGGTGGGAGATCTCGCCGCTCGTTCTCGTTCATGCTCTCTCCGTCGCAGCTTCGCTCGGCGCGATGCGATCGCCGGGCATCGCCTGCACGCCTTGCGCCAGCCGAACCGCCAGATTTCCGCCGCTCACGAGCGGCATGCCCACCAGCTTTTCCCGGCCCTCCACCAGCACCGGCAAGGGGCGGTTCTCCTCGCCGGAGAGTACGAGGACATCGCCGACCTGGAGCTCGAGGAGCCGCGCCAACGTCACCTCCGTGGCGCCGAGGCGGGCGCTGAGCTGGACCCGCACCGCCTGCAGTTCCTCGGCGAGGGCGCCGGCGAAACGCAGGTTCGTTCCCGGACCGAGGCCCGGCGGGGCGGCGAGGAGCTTCTTCGCCGGCTCCACCGCTGCCCAGGGGATCACCAACTGGATTCTGCCGGAGATCGGGCCGGCGATCTCGAAGGGGGCGAGGATCGCCACCTCGTTGGCGGGGCCGGGGAGGGAGAGGCGCGGATCGCTGTCCACCCGGACCACCTCCACCTGCAGGGGCAGGACCGCAGCCCACGCCTGGTTCATCGCTTCTGCGAGGAGGCCGAGGAGCCGCTGCAGGACCACGCGATCCACCGGCGTCAGCTCGCGACTCGCTGCCTGCGGCTGCTGCCGCGGCTTGCGATCGCCCAGCGCCGCAGCGAGCAGGGCGTCGGCGAGCCCCGCCTCGAGGACGGCGAGGGCCTTGCCCTGGCCACCCTGCAGCGAGAAGACGGCGGTGATCGCCGGTGGGGCGAGGAGGATCTGTACGTCGCCGAGCTTGAGCATCGAGGCCGGGGCGCTCGTCACCGTGAGGTCGAGGCGGGTCCGCCCCGAGAGCCCGGCGCCGAAGAGGGAGGCGACGCGCTCGTCGATCGAGTCGAGGGTGGGCATCTGCCCACGGATGATCCGGTCGCGGCTGGTGAGATCCCACGGAGAGACCCGCGCCTGCTGGGGAACCGGGGGCTGCGGCGCGACCCTTCCGTCGCTGATCGCGCTCATCAGCGCATCGAGCTCCTCGGCCTCGAGCACCGCCATGGCTACTGCACCACGAAGTCGGCGATGTAGACGGCGCGGACGGGCCTGCCGGGGAGCACCGTCTCCAACTCGCGAAGCATCGCTTCCTTCATCCGCTCCATGCCCTCGCTGCCGCGCATCTCCTCGAGCGTGCGATCGGCGAGCCAGGCGAGGAGCGCGTCCCGCAGCTTCGGCATGTAGGTGGTGACGGTCTCGCGCTCCTTCTCGCCGGCGAGCTCCAGCTCGAGGGTGAGGCGGGCGTAGCGATCCACCTCGGGGTTGCGCAGGTGCACCACGAAATCCGGCAGACGGACGATGGGACCCAGCGCCGGAGCGACAGGGGCCTGCGCCGCCGCGTCGGCGGACTCCTGCGGCGCCTTCTCCGCCACGTCGCTGCCGACTCCGCCCTGGCGGAGGAACAACGTCGCGAGCACGCCGGCGAGGAGCAGGGTGTTGAGGCCGAGAAGAAGGGGGACGAGCTTGTTCACGTGACGCTCCCGTGTTGGTCGCGTCCGTGAGCAAGGGACGTGCCTGCCCGCTGCCCCGGCAGAAGCAGACCGGGATCGTCAGGCCGCTGGCAGGTTCGTCAGGGGTCTGACGACGGCTCAGAGCCTGTGAAGAAATCGGTCCGGCAAGCGCCGGCCCGCTTTCTTCCCTCGCGCTTCGCGCGAGAAACGCTCCTTCTTGCGATCGCTTCGCCCTCGCCCCCTGAGAGTTTGTTTCACAAACTCTCAGGGGGCGAGGGCCTCGAGGGCGCTTCCGGGTGTGAGCTCGAGCACGAGGTCGACGCGACGGTTGGCATCCCGGCCGCCCTCGCTCTCGTTGGTGGCGACCGGCCGGCTCGCCCCATGGCCCACGGCGGCGAGGCGCGCCCCCGGGACCCCGTGGGCCGCCTCGAGATAGGTCACCACCGTCGATGCCCGCGCTGCGGAGAGATCCCAGTTGTTGCGGAACCTGCCGCCGCCGGTGGGGCGATCGTCGGTATGGCCCTCCACCCGGATCGGCAGGCCGGTGGGCGCCAGCTCCGCGGCGAGCGCGTCGAGGACCGCCATCGCTGCGGGATGGAGCAGGGCCTCGCCCGACTCGAAGAAGCGCGCGGCGGAGAGGCGCACCGTCAGGCGCCGGCCCTCGGCGTCGAGGAGGACGGCGGCGCCGTCCTGGTCCCGGAGCACGGGTCGCAGCTCCTTCTCGAGCTTCGCCCGGAGCTTCTGGGCCCGGGCCTTCTCGACACCGGTGAGACCGCCGCTGCCGGTGCCGGTGACGCCCATCGAGCCGCCGGTGGGTGGTCCCTGGAAGATGGGCAGCTTGTCGATGCCGCCGGTGCCTTCGAAATGCATGGCGAAGCGGATTGCGTTCGAGACCTGCACCAGGCGCTGGTTGTCGACGCTGCTCACCGCGTACATGACGACGAAGAAGGCGAAGAGCAGGGTGATGAAGTCGGCGTAGGAGACGAGCCAGCGCTCGTGGTTCTCGTGCTCCTCGTGGTGGTGCTTCTTCCTGCGGCCCAAGGGATCTCCGATCGCCCGCTACGCTGCGGCTGCTGGGGAAGGCGCTGGCGCGTGGGAGCCCGCCTGTGCCCGGAGCCGCTCCTCGAGGACGCGGGGGTTGAGGCCGTCCTGGATCGCGAGCACGCCCTCGGTGACGAGCAGCTTCCGGTCCCGCTCCAGCGCGAGCTTGCGCTTGAGCTTGTTGGCCATGGGCAGGAAGAGAAGGTTCGAGGCGCCCACGCCATAGACCGTCGCCACGAAGGCCACCGCGATGCCGCCTCCGAGCTTGGAGGGATCGGAGAGGTTCTCCATGACGTGGATGAGGCCGAGCACCGCGCCGAGGATGCCCACCGTGGGCGCGTAACCGCCCGCCGATTCGTAGACCTTGGCGCCGGCGACGCCCTCCTCGTAGCCCGCGTCGATCTCCGATTCGAGCGCGTCGCGCGCCACCTCGGGGTCGACGCCGTCCACGAGGAATTGGACCGCCTTGCGCAGGAACGAGTCGGAGATCCCGCCGAGCTTCGCCTCCAGGGCGAGGACGCCGTCCCGGCGGGCGACGCCTGCGAGCTCCACCAGCTCCTGGAGGAGCCTGCCGACGTCCTGCTTCGGTTCGGTGAAGGCGAGCTTCGCCATCTTCATGCCGCGGACGAAGTCGGCCTTCGGGGTGGCGACCATCACGGCGCCCAGCGTGCCGCCGAAGACGATGATCGCCGCGGTGATCTGGAGGATCGAACCGACGTGGCCGCCTTCGAGCGCCTGACCCGCGAGGATCGCCACGACCGCGATCACGAGGCCTGCCACCGTGGTGATGTCCATCGTCGCCTACCCTTCCCGCTGCGCTGCAGCGATCCGCCGCCGAAACGCCACCACCCGCTCGACCACTTCTTCGAGGGCCTCGCGCACCAGGATGCGCCCGCCGTTCGAGAGCGTCAGCATCGTGTCGGGGGTCCGCTCGACCGTGGCGACGAGATCGCTGTTCACGGCGATCTCGCGGCCGTCCAGCCTGGTGACGAGGATCATCTCCGCCACTCCTCGGCACGGAGCGTCGAAGTCTTAAGGGGCCGCCTCACCGCTTGAGCTGGATCAGGTCCGAGAGGAGCTGATCGGCCGTGGTGATCGTCTTCGAATTGGCCTGGAAGCCGCGCTGGGCGGTGATCATCCGCACGAACTCGGTGGCGAGGTCGACGTTCGACTGCTCCAGCGCGCCGGCGGCGATGGTTGCCCTGCCGCCGGAGCCGGGCGCGCCGATGGTGGGCTGGCCCGCCAGCGGTAGGAGGCCGAGGAGGTTGCCCCCGAGGCGCTCGAGCTGGTCGGGCGCTTCGAAGTTGGCCACCGCCACCTGGCCGAGAACGCGGCTCTGGCCGTTGGTGAAGGCGCCGACCACCCGGCCCTCGCGGTCGATGCTCACGCCGGTGAGCTCGCCGGCAGCGTAACCGTCCTGGCTGAGGAAGCTCACCGCGGAGGCGCCAGCGAACTGGGTGACGCCCTCGGTGGAGCCGGGGCTGCCGAAGTCGAATTGGAGCGCCTGCGGGCCGCTCGCACCCAACGGCGAGAAGCTGGACTGCTGGGTGGAGGCGGTGAGGGCGCCGTCGCTGTCGAAGGTGAGGGTGCCCGAGGCGACCTCGGTGGGCGTGCCGGCGGTGCCGCCATCCAGCCCGCCGCCGTCGGTCACCGCATGCCACTCCCAGTCGCCGGCGCCGTTCTTGCGGAAGTAGACTTCGAGCTGGTGGGCGCGGCCGAGAGAGTCGTAGGCGGTCACGCTGGTGCTGAAGTTGGAGGTGGCGCCTGCCTGTGCCACGTCCCAGGGACCGACCAGCTCCGCGTCCGCGTGCAGGTTGGCCCGCAGGGTGATCGATTCGGTGGCGCGCGGCGGGGAGGAGACGTCGCCGACCGCCAGGTCGCCGAGGCCGCCGCCCACCGTGCCGGCGCCGTCGGCGGCGTAGCCCTGCACCCGCAGCCCTTCGAGGTTCACGAGGTAGCCGTCGGCGTCGATGGTGAACTGGCCGGCGCGGGTGAAGAACGAGCCCTCGCGGCCCGCGTGGCTGCCGCTCACCACGAAGAAGCCCGGGCCCTGGAGGGCGAGGTCGGTGGCCAGGCCGGTGGTGAGAAGCGCGCCCTGGCTGAGGATGCGCTGTACCGCCTGGAGCTTGACGCCGAGGCCGGTGCCGACGCCCCCGATCATGCTCTGGGCGAGGGCCTCCTCGAATGCGACGCGGCCTCCCTTGAAACCGATGGTGTTGGCGTTGGCGATGTTGTCGCCGATCACGCCGAGCTCGAGACTGTTCGCGGCCAGGCCGGTGACGCCGGTGTAGAGCGAGGAGATCATCTGCGAATCCTTCCAGATCAGGCGGTGTGCAATTCGACGATTTCGGAGAGCTTGATGCGGGTCGTTCCGATCAGCAGTTCGGGGAAGCCGTTCTCGAAGGAGACGCCGTGGGCGACACCCCTGGCGTGCTGCTCCACGGGGACGCTGGCGCCATCCGTGTCGGCGGCGACGATCTTCACCCCGTAGGACCCGGGCGGCAGAAGCGTGCCGCCGTCGTCCCTGCCGTCCCAGGCGACGTCGAGCGGACCTTCGGCTGCTGCGCCGAGGCGCAGGGTACGCACGGTGTTTCCTGCTTCGTCCTGGATCGTTACGGTGACGCTGGCAGCTGGTGCGTCGAGGTTCGCCACCACGGTGGCGCCGCTCTCGCCGAGCTGGATCTCGTCTGTGCGGTAGAGCACCTCCCTGCCGACGAGGCCTGCCGCCGCGGTCTGGTTGTTGGCGGCCTGCGCGACGAGGAGTGCGTCGAGGCGTCCCTCTACCCCCTGGAGGAGCTCGACGTTGGCGAACTGCGCCAGCTGGGCCACGAAATCCTTGCTGTCCATCGGGGCGGTCGGATCCTGGTTGCTCAGCTGCGTCACCAGCAGCTTCACGAACTCGTCCTTGCCCAGGCTGTTCTTCGACTCGGCGGCGCCGCCGGTGGAGCTGGCGCCGATCGCGCTGGCGTTCATCGTTTCAGGCCTTCACGTGGAGGCGGCCGTGCCGCGCTGGGGAGGAGGATGGTGGCGGAGGAGCGGGTGGCTCGCGGTGGAGGGGACCCTCGCCGCTCGACGGCGGGTCGCGCTCGTGCTGCGGGGCGGCGCCACCGCCGGAGCCCGATCCGGATCGGGGATCGCTCCCCGTCTCGAGGGTACCGAGCCGGAGGCCTTCGGCGGCGAGGGCCACGCGGAGGTCGCCGCTGTGGGTGGCGAGGAGGTGCGCCGCGGGACCGGCTGCGCGGAGATCGGCGGCGCCGTCGCGCACCTCGATCCGCACCGAGAGCGCGCCGCTCTCACCGGTATCGAGGTGGAGACGGGTGCCGGCTTCGCCCAGGACGAGGAGGCCGGATCCTTCGGGCTGCTGCGGCGGCGGGAGAGGTGCGGTGAAGCGCACCTGCTGCGGGGCTGCGGGCTCGGAAGCGGTGGGGGCGGCGGCGAGACGGAGATCGAGCGCCGGCGCCCGCTCCTCCACGGCCGGGGGGGCCGGTTCCTCTGGTGGTGGCGGGGCGACGACGGACTCGTGGGACTGTCGTGGGGGCGGCACGTCGAGCGCCCGGGCCATCCTCTCGAGTCGCGCGCCGACGTGGCGCTGGACGGTTGCGGGAAGCGGCGCTGCTGGAGGCTGCGGGGCGCGCACCTGCGCCGGCTGGGGCGAGCCTGCAACGATGGCCTCGATGGCCGCGGGCACGACCTGCACCACGGCGCCTGCCGCCATGGCGAACGGGGGGAAGGCGGGCGCCTCGGGCGCCTCGCATTCCCGAGCGCCGCTGCGGGGACGCGACGCGGCGGGCGCTACGCCGGCGGTCTCGAGGCGTGCCGGCGTGGCGGCCTCCTCGACGGCGAAGGGCGCGCATCCCGGGCGATCGGCCACCAACGCGGCGAGGCACGGCAACCTGGCCTGCACGATCTTCACTTCGAAACCTCCGCCGCCGGCACCGGCACCGGCAGCTGCGCCAGCGCGGCGAGCAGTTGTGCCGCCTGCGCAGGTTCCATCCGTCCGAGCACGCCACCGGCGTCCGCCGGTCGCATCCTGGCGAGGACCCGCACCGCAAGCGCGCTCTCCAGGCGTGCCAGCACCAGCGCCGCCTGCTCGGCGCGCATGCCCCGGACCGCTCGGGCCAGAAGCTCGATCCGCTCCTCCGGGGGCGGCTCGCCGCTGCTGGCTGGCGCGGTTGCCGGGCGCGTTTCCTGCTGGCCCGCCTGCAGGCGCGCCTCGAGACGGGCGGTCTCCTCGCGAAGTGCCTTGCGAGCGGTTTCGATCTCCGTTGCGAGCTTCTGGAGGCGCACCCGCTCCGAGGCAAGGGCGGCCCGCTCCCGCTGCAGCGCCTTCCGCGCCTCATCTTGCCGGCGCGTCGCGGCGCGCAGCTCGTCGCGCAGGCTCGGCTCGCCTGCTGGCGTCGCCGGCGGTGCCTGCACCTCGGACCTCGGCGACGCAGCCCCGGGCCCTGGCGGCGCAACCGCTGGCTCGGGCGTCACGGGGGCGGTGGGCGGGCTGGGTGCCACCGGCGAAGCGGGGGGGGCCGCCAGGCCAACGACAGGCTGCAGCAGAACCGACGCCAGGAGGATCGCCTCAAGCACGATCGCCCTCCACCACGCGAGCGAGTTGCGCCAGCGCCTGCGCAGGCGGTGTCGCCTCGTCGGGCGCCTGGCGCAGAAAGGCCCGCAACGGCCCGATCCGCTCGATCGCCCGGTCCACCGCTGCATTGGAGCCCGCCACGTATGCCCCCACGTCGATCAGGTCGGCGGCTTCCGCATGGTTTGCGAGGATCCGCCGGGCCGCAGCCGCCGCAGCGAGGTGGGGCGCGGGGACCACGTCGCTCATCACCCGGCTCACGCTGGCCAGCGGATCGATCGCGGGGAAATGGCCTGCGCCCGCGAGCTTGCGGGAGAGCGCCAGGTGCCCGTCGAGGATGGAACGCGCAGCATCGACCACGGGGTCGGCGAGATCGTCACCCTCCGCGAGGACGGTGTAGAGACCGGTGATGCTACCCGTGCCGCGGTCGTTCCCGGCGCGCTCGAGGATTGCCGGCAGCAGCGCGAAGACCGAGGGCGGATAGCCCTTCGTGGTGGGTGGCTCACCTGCCGCAAGGCCGATCTCCCGCTGCGCCATCGCCACGCGGGTGAGGGAGTCCAGGAGGAGCAGCACCTTCCTGCCCCTGCTGCGGAAATGCTCCGCCACCGCAGTGGCGGACATGGCGGCGCGGACGCGGACGAGGGGCGCCTCGTCGCTGGTGGCCACCACGACCACCGCCCGGGCGAGGCCCTCGGCGCCGAGATCGCGCTCCACGAACTCGCGCACCTCGCGCCCGCGCTCGCCGACCAGACCCACCACGATCACGTCGGCGGCGCTGCTGCGGGCGAGCATGCCGAGGAGCACGCTCTTGCCTACGCCGGCTCCGGCGAGGATCCCCATCCGCTGTCCCTCGCCGAGGGTGAGGAGCCCGTCGATGGCGCGGACGCCGGTGGGCAGCGGGGCTGCGATGCGCCGGCGCTCCATCGCCGCTGGAGGCGCCGCGTGGATCGGGACGCGCGCGCGGAGAAGCGGCACCGGGCCCCCGTCCAGCGGCCGCATCGCCGCATCGACGACCCGCCCCAGCAGCCCATCGCCCACCGGGAGGTCGGCGGCCCTGCTGCGCGGCACCACGGCGCAGCCCTCGCAGATCCCCTGCATGGCCCCCAGGGGCATGAGCAGCGCCGTGCCGCCGGCGAAGCCGACCACCTCTGCAGCCACCGTTCTCCCCTCCGTCCGGATCTCGCAGGCGGTTCCCACCGCGACCCGGGGCAGCGAGGCCTCGATGAGGAGCCCCGTGGCGCGGCGTACCTTGCCCTCGACGGGAAGGGGCTCCGTCTCCGCGAGGGCCTGCGCGAGCCGTCCGAGATCCAGGAGGCTCATCCCTCCTCCTCGAGGAGGGCCTGCTCCGCGCTGCGCCGCAACTCCGCGAGGCGGGTGGAGAGCCTGCCGTCGACCTGGGCGACGCCGGTGTCGACGACGCAATCGCCTCGCTGCAGCGACGAGTCTGGCTCGAGGCGCAGCTGCGCCACCGACAGGCCCGCCTGCGTGCCGGCTGCTTCGACCGCCGCGAGATCCGTGGGGTGGAGGCGCAGGGTCAGGGAGCGGCTCTCACCAGCGCGCCGGATGGCGGAACGGATCAGGGCGAAGAGAGGCTCGGGACTGGTGGCGAGCTCGCGCTCGAGCACGCGGCGCGCTACCTGGAAGCCGATCTCCAGGGCGTCGGACCGTGCCTGCGCCGCAAGCCAATCGCCCTGCTGGCGAAGCGCGGCGATCGCCGCCTCGTAGCGGGCGATCAGCTCTGCCGGCGGATCCGGGGGCGCCGGGGGCGCAGGAGGCGGAGCCACGGGCTCCGCTGGCGGCGCAGGAGCTGGTGCGGGCACCGAGAGCGCTGCCTCCGCCTCCGCCTCCTCCTCCTCGGCGAGGAAGGGCGGGGTCTGCGCGGAACGAGGCGAGACGCCGCGGAGGAAGCCGGGAGGGCGGAGCTGGTTTCGAACGGCGGCATGCGACACGACGCGGCTCCTAGATCAGCTTGTCCGCTGGGGAAACGAGGGTGATGCGGCCGGTGCCGGCGAGCTCGAGGGCCGCTGCGACCAGCTCGGCCTGGGCCGCCTCGACCAGCGCGACGCGAACCGGCCCCATCGCCTCGAGGTCCTCCCGGACCGCCTCCGCGGCCCGACTCGACATATTCCGCAGCACCTTCTCCCGAAGCTCCGTGGTGGCCCCCTTGAGCGCGACGGCGAGCCTGCCCGCGTCGATCTCCTTGAGCAGCTGCTGGATGTCGCGATCGCCCAGGCTGGAGAGATCCTCGAAGGTAAAGAGGCGGGTTCGAAGATCCGCTGCAAGCGCCGGATCGCTCTCCTCGATTGCCGCGACCACCTCGGCCTGCCGATCGGCGGAGGTGCGGCGCAGGATCTCGAGCGCTGCGGCCTTGCCATCCACCTTGCGCATCCCGCCGGCGACGATCGCCTGCAGCTCGGAGGCGAGAGCGCGTCCCACCTCGCGCAGCAGTTCGGGCGCCACCGATTCCACCACCGCCATGCGCCGCACGATCTCGCCGCGGCGCTCCTGCGGCACGTGCTCCATCACGGCCACGGCGCGCTCCGCATCGATCGCGGATAGCACGAGCGCGACGGTCTGCGGCTGCTCACGGGCGAGGACCATGGCCAGCGCCTCGGGGTCGGCGTGGACGATGGGGCCCAGCACCTCCTCCGGCTCCCGGGGCACGGCCCCCGGCTCGAAGGCACGGCGGGCGCGCTCCGGCCCAAGCGCCCGGGCGGCGAAGTCCCGAAGCAGCTCGTCGCCTGCCAGCGCCTCGCCGCTCGGGCCCTCCATCAACTCGACGAAGGTGCGCAGCGCGCCGCTCTGCTCGCCGTTCGGCGCACGCCGGAGATCGCGCGCCCCCCGGGCCAGCTCGCGGACGTCGGCTTCGCCGAGGAGCTGGAAGACCTCGCTCGCCACCTCGGGGCCGAGACCGAGGAGGACCGAAGCGGCGCGGCGCGCGCCGGCGCCTGCTGCAAGGGGATCAGCCATTCTTCTCTCCCTCTGGCGCTGCATCGGCGGCGAGCCAGGCCCGGATCAGATACGCGGCGCGCGCCGGGTCGCGGCTGGCGAGTTCGCGGGCCCGCTCCCGCACCGCAGCCTCGGGGTCGGCGAGGGCGGGGCGTCGCGGGGCTTCGAGGCCCTGCGCCTGCTCCCCTTCGATCTCCGCGACGGTCGCGCCCGTGCGGAGCACCGGCTGCGCCGGCTGGGCCTGGCGGCGTCCGCGCAGGGCGAGAACGGTGAGCATGGGCAGGGCGAGCAGCGCCGCAGCTCCAGCCCCCCAGGCCCAGGGCGGAAGCGGCGAGGCCGCCGCCACTGCAGGCGCCGCCTCGTCGACCGCATCCGCCGACCTGCCGAAGACCACGCTGCTGATCTCGAAGTCGTCGCCCCGGGCCGCGTCGAAACCCACCGCCCGCTTCGCCAGCTCGCCCAGGCGCGCCAGCTCGGCGTCGGAGCGGGGGGCGCCGTCGGCGCCGTCGACGAGGATCGCCAGGGAGAGCCGCTCGAGCCGCGGGCCCTTCGCGACGGTCTGGGTGGTCGTCTGGCTGATCTCGAAGTTCCGGATTTCGTCTTCCGAGTCGGAGCTGCTCCGCTGGCCGCTCGCGACCGTCGCCGCCGCTGCCAGGGGATCGTTCGCCGCGGCGCCGGCTACGCCGCCCCCGTCCCTGCTCCCTGCGTCACGGCGCTGCACCGTCCGGCGCTCGCTGCGCAGGGTCGCGGTGTCGGGGTCGTAGACGACGCGGCGGGTGTTCACCTCGCTGCTGTCCATCGTCACGTTGACCCGGGCGACCACTGCGCCGGCGCCGACGGCAGGCTCGAGGAGCCCGACCACGCGGCTCTCGAGCTCCTGCTCGAGGCGGCGCTGGCCGCTCGAGACCACCGCTGCGGCGTCGTCCGCCGCGGAGAGCACCAGTCCCGTCCCGTCGACGACCGTGACGTTGGCGGCGAGTAGTCCGGGGACCGCGGCGGCGACCAGATGCTGCACGCCGGCGATCTCCCGCTCCCCGAGGATGCGCCCGGCGCGGAGGTTGAGGACCACCGACGCCGTCGCGGCCCGATCCTCGTCGCGGTAGAGGCCGCGCTCGGCGAGGGTCAGGTGCACGCGGGCCGAACGCACGGCGGCGAGGCTTCCGATGGTGCGCGCCAGCTCCCCCTCGATCGCCCGGCGCAAGTTCACCCGCTGGGTGAACTCGGAGATCCCGAGGTCGCCCCGGTCGAAGAGCTCGAAGCCGACGCCGCCGCCCCGGGGAAGCCCCGCTGCGGCGAGGAGCAGCCGGACGTCGTAGACCTTTGCCGCGGGAACCGAGAGGGCGGTGCCGTCTGCCTCCAGTCGAAACGGGATCCCCGCTGCCTGGAGCTGCGCCGTCACCTCGGCGCCGTCCTCCGGCGCGAGGTTGGTGAAGGCATAGCGGAAGTCGTCGCCGCCGCTCTGCGCGACGGCAACGCCGATCGCCACTGCTGCGGCGAGGCCGAGGGCGCCGAGGAGCAGGAGACGGGTGGGACCGGGGAGCGTCCGGAGGCGGGCGGGCAGCGCCCGCAGCTGGCGAAGGAGGGCTTCCATGCTTTCGTTACAGGCTCATCCGCATGACTTCCTGGTACGCCTCGACCACCTTGTTGCGCGCCTTGACGGCGACGCGCATGGCGATGTCCGCCTTCTCGAGGGCGAGTGCGGTCTCGTGGAGGTTGCCACCCCCGGCGGCGAGGGCCGCGGCTGCGGTGTCCGCCTGCCGCTGCGATGCATCGAGCGACGAGAGGGCCTGCGCCAGCTCGTTGCCGAAACCGGCGCCCCCCTCCGTGGGCCGGGCGACCGCGACGGCGCTTCCCGGTTCGATTGGTCCGATCGGTCCCATGGCTACCTCACGATCTCCAGCGCGCGCTGCGCCATCGTCTTGAGCGTCTCGACCGCCGTGGCGTTCGCTTCGTAGGAACGCGATGCCGACATGAGATTGACGACCTCGTGAATGGGGTCGACGTCGGGAAGCGTCACGAAACCGTCGGCATTCGCGTCGGGGTGGCCCGGCTGGAAGACCTTCCTGCCGGGACCGGGATCCGCCACCACCGACGCCACCTGCACGCCGGCTGCGCCGGCGCCTGCCGCATCGAGCTGGCTCTCGAAGGGGACCGCCTCGAGGACGGGATCCAGCCTGCGGTAGGGCGTGCCGTCGGGGCCGCGGGTGGACTGGGCGTTCGCCAGGTTGGAGGTGGCGAGGTCGACGCGGGTGCGCTGCGCCGAAAGGCCGGAAGCGCTGATCTGCAGGGCAGTGAAGAAGTTCATCGTTCGTCCGATCAGGCTGCGCCGTCCGAGGCGACGTAGCGGAGGATGGCCAGCTTGCGGGCTGCGGTCTTGGCTGCTGCCCCGTACTGCAGGCCATTCTCCGCGAGGGCGGCGAGGGTGCGGTCGGTGTCGACGGAATTGCCGTCGTGGCCAGGAGATCCGCCGGCCGCCAGCACGGCAGCGCTCTCGACCGTACCGCCTCCCGCGGTTGCCAGCGGGATGTGGCCCTCCGATGGCAGCGGTGCGGACGCGGGAGACGCCACTGCCGCTGCCATCGCCCGGGCGAAGTCGAGGTCCTGCGCCACGTAGCCGGGCGTGTCGGCGTTGGCGAGGTTTCCCGCCAGCACGTTGTGCCGGATCATGCGTACGTCGAGGGCGCTCTCGAGCTGTGCGAGCGTCGGGTCGAAGAGTTTCACGGTGCTCCCTCCTGCTGTCGCCCTGCGGCGGTCTCCCGCGACGTCATCGTTTCCGGGGAGCCTTCGCCTTGCGAAGCGCGTGCCTCGCCGCGTGCTCGTGACGCCGCCGTCCGCGCCGCGTCGAGATCGTCGGCGATCGCCGAGGATCGTTCCGTCGGCGCAGAGGGAGCCGGCGGCAGCGGCGGCGCTGCTGCCGCCGGCTCCAGGCCCCGTTCGACGGCGCGCCAGGACGCGGACGCGAGCAGGGCAGGTGGCAGCCGCCGCCTGGCGAAGGCGAGGATGACTTCGGCGCGCACCAGGTCGTCCGCCTCGAGGAATAGCTCGGCGGCACGGAGGAGGTGCGCTGGCAGTTCGTCGGCCTCCGCCTCTTCCACCGTGGCCGACAGGGACCTGGCGCCGAAGGCGGGCGCGCCCGTCTCCGCTGCCACCTCCGCGGCAGCGCGCGCGAGGGCTGCTGCGAGCGGCTTTCCGGCCTCGTCGTCGAGGTCGGCGAAGGCGGCGAGGGCGTCGGCTCGAACCACCGGATCGTCGCTGCGCAGCCCCTCGAGCACGATGCGCCTGCAGAGAAGAGGTGCATGGGCGCACGCGGCGCCGCTGCCCGGCCCGAGACGCTGGAGTGCACCACCGAGGTCACCGTGGAAGGCCCGCGCCCTTGCGGCGCGGAGGTCCAGGTCGATCCGCAGCAGCCGGGGGAGGCCGACGCCGTCGAAGATCGCCCTTTCCTGCGTCGTCCCGAAGCAGCTCCCGGTGACCTCGCAGATCCGGGCGGTAGCCAGCCGTCCCCAGTTTCCGGTGCCGGCAGCCTCCTTCCAGGCCGCGAGGGCGGTGGCCCAGTCCCCGTCGGCGAGCGCGAGGTCGCCGCGCCGCACTGCCGCCGCCCGTGCTTCGGCCGCGCCTGCCTCCGGCGCGAGGAGCGGCGGGCCGTCCGGGCCCGCGCGCCAGGGGAGGCCGCGCAGCCTGTGGATCTCGAGGGCGCCGGGGCGCAGGTTCGCCGCGATGCGGCGGCTCACGCAGTGGAGGACGATCGCATCCGCCCGCTCCTCGAGCCTCGGGCAGGTGGGACCGAGCGCGTCGGCGCGCAGGCCGCGGGCGCCCCGGAGGACGAGGCGGGCGCCGAGCGCGTCGACCTCGAGGGTTGGGGCACGGCCGGCGGGCAACGCCACGTACTCCACGCCTGCGGCAGCGAGCAGCCCGGGGGGCGCGGGCGCGGCAACCGCGACGTTCGCGGGAAGAGCGAGCGCGATGAGGAGGTGGAGGAGGAGCGGGCGGGTGGACACGCCCCTCTGTCCTGCAGCCGACGTGCCGTCCAGACCGGGTCGAGAAGGCGGCAGCGGCCCTCTGGGGCGTCAAGGTGCTGACGGTGAAACCTGCCTGCGGCGGAGCTTCTCCACCAGCGTGGTCCGCTGCAATCCGAGTAGATCCGCCGCGGCTCGTTTGTTTCCGCCGGACTGCGCCAGGGCCGCCACGATGAGGCGGTCCTCCATCTCCCGGAGGAGCTGGGGCAGGTTCACGGGAAGGGTGGGAAGGGAGAGCGCCGGCGTGCGCTCTTCGAGCGCCTCGCGGTCCTGGTTCGCGCAGGGAGCGTTCGCCTCGGCCTCTGGCGCGAAGGGCACATCGTCGACCGGCGGCGCCAGCGGCATGACGGACTCGGCAGCAGGCGGGGGAATCGGATCGGCGTGCAGGACGGGGGGCTCGCGCGGCGTCACTTCGATGGCGCCGCCGCGGAGGGACGCGGGCAGATCGTGCAGGCACACGGTCTCGCCCTCGGCGCAGACCGAGAGACGTTCCACGAGGTTCTCCAACTCGCGGATGTTGCCGGGCCACCGGTGGCCCTCGAGGGCGGTGAAGACCGAAGCCTCGACCTGCCGTGTCTCGCCGCGCTTTCCCCAGAAGTGGCAAAAGAGGGGAACGACGTCGCCCGGGCGCTCACGGAGTGGCGGCAGCTCGATCGGGCAGACGAGGAGGCGGAAGTAGAGGTCCTGCCGGAAGCGACCTGCTTCCACCTCGGCGGCGAGGTCGCGGTTGGTGGCGGCAACCAGGCGAAAGTCGGCTGCCACCGGCTCGGTGCTTCCCACCGGCTCGTAGCTTCGCTCCTGGAGGACCCGGAGCAACTTCACCTGAAGCGAGAGCGGCAGCTCGCCAATCTCGTCGAGAAAGAGCGTGCCCCCTTCGGCCGCTGCGATCCTGCCCCGCCGGGGGGAGGAGGCACCGGTGAAGGCGCCCCGCACGTAGCCGAAGAGCTCGCTCTCCAGCAACGCCTCCGGAATTGCACCGCAATTGACCGGCACGAGCAGCCTTTCGGCCCGCGGGCTCGCCGCGTGGAGCAGCCGGGCGAAGACCTCCTTGCCGGTTCCCGTCTCGCCGGTCAGGAGGACGGTCGCGTCGCTGCGTGCGATCCGCCGCGAGACGCGGGCCAGCTCGGCGATCGGCGAATCGGCGCCGTGGACGAGGAGCGGCTTGGCGGCGGGGGTGGGGGCTGCAGGCAGGGCCATCGCTTCTCCGGTGGGACAATTCCCCCGGTGTGGGTAGCAAGCCGTGGGCCACACTGTCAGTCCCATGACAATGTCATTTCGGTGACAGGCCGGCGTTCAGGCCGAAGCGTCGAGCAACGTCTGGGCGGCCTTGCGCACCGGCCCCGCCGGCATCGGATGGGCAGCGAGGACGGCCCGGGCGCAGCGCCTGCGGACCTCCTCGGGCAGGTCGCCGGCGAGGATCAGCTCCGCCGCCTTCGTCGCCCCCGGCAGCCTTCCCAGGCCGGGGCCCGGACCGCCGTTCCAGCCGCCGCGGGCCGCGGCCTCGAGGCAGGCGGCGATGGGATCGGCGAGCGCCGGGTCGTCGGCGAGCAGCGCCGCAGCGTCCGCCAGCTCGAGGAGCGGCACCGCGGCGTAGGCCCGCGCCGCCGGATCCTCGATGGTGCCGGCGAGCCGGAGCGCTTCCGCTGCGAGGGGCGCCAACGCCTGCGGATCGTCCGCGGTGGCGAGGCCGAGCCGCTCGAGGGCCATCGCCCGCCCGATCCCCTCGGCGCGGCGGGCGAGCCGGAGCAGGACCTCCGGGCCGAGGGGCTCGGCGCTCATCGCGCAGACGCCGGCGAGGGCGGTGGAGCGGGCCGCCGTCTCGAAGAGCGGCAGATCCTCCGGCGCCGGCGCCAGGCCGACGAGCCCGATGGCAGCGGCGAGCACCTCCCAGCTGCCGGTGCGTTCCGCCAGGAGCCGGGCGGTGGCAACGAGGGCGGAGCGGGGGAGATCCCCCCGGGCCTCGAGGCTCTCGAGGAGCGCGGGCAGCTCCCAGGGCTGCAGACCACCCAGCGCTTCCTCCAGCTCGTCGGGCCGCTTGCGGGCAGCTGCCGCCAGCAGCGCCGCGATCCGGCGACCGAGGCCTGCAGGTTCCCTGGCGCCGTAGGCGTGGAGCTCGGCGGCGAAGCGATCGCCCAGGCGCCGCTCCGCCTCGGCGGCAGCCTCCGACGGGGGCGGAAGGAGACCCGCAGCGCTGCCGCCGGGCACGCGGGCACGGAGCCCGGCGAGGAGCCCGGCAGCGCGCGGGCGGCGCTGCGCGACGCGTGAGCGGAGGAAGTCGAGAAGGCCCATCGGCGCGGGAAACTCCATCAATTCCGCTTGTACGGCAAGCCCCGAACGCCTATGGTCCGGGCCCGTTTTACCCGGATTCGCATGCGGTTGAGCGCCTTTGCCATCGCCCTCTGGGCCTTGTTGCTGCTTCCCCTCGCCGCCGCGGCGCAGGCCACGGGTGCGCCCACGGCGCAGCTCCCCGGCACCGCCGACGTGGAAGGCGGCAGGGTCGCCGAGATCCGGGTCGAGGGCACCCGCCGCGTGGAGCCCGACGCCGTCCGCAACGCGATGCGGACCAAGGTCGGAGCGACCATCGACCGGGCGCAGATCCGCGAGGACCTCCGCACCATCTTCGGCCTCGGCTTCTTCGAGGACGTGCAGATCAACGCCGACGAGACCGCGGCAGGTACGGTCCTCACCGTCGTGGTCGAGGAGCGGCCCGCGATCCGCCAGGTGCGGATCGAGGGGAACGACGAGATCTCCACCGACGACCTCCGGGAGGCGCTCGACGTCCGGCCCTTCCAGATCCTCGACATCGCTTCCGTCCGGCGGAACGTCGGCAAGCTCCTCGAGCAATACGTCGAGAAGGGCTTCTACCTCGCCACCGTCGACTACCGGATCGTCGAGCTGCCGGAGAACGAGGTCGACGTCGTCTTCGTCGTCGACGAGAACGCCAAGGTCGTCGTCAAGCGGATCCAGTTTCTCGGCAACGAGAAGATCACCGCCGACGAGCTCAAGGCGGTGATGATCACCAAGGAAGGCGACTTCCTCTCCTTCCTCACCGGCACGGGGATCTACCGCGAGGAGATCTTCCAGCGCGACATGCAGGCGGCGCAGGCCGTCTACTACGACAACGGCTACATCAACGTCCGCTTCGGCAAGCCGGTCGTCGCGCTCACCCCGGACAAGCAGTTCATCTACATCACGATCCCGGTGGAGGAGGGCGAGCAATTCTCCATCGGCACCCTCGACTTCGCCGGCGACCTGATCGCGGACCGCGAAGCCCTCGACCTGCTGATGCGGACCGAGCCCGGGGAGATCTTCTCCCGCACCAAGCTCCAGCAGGACATCCAGGCCCTCACCAACCTCTACCAGGACGAGGCCTACGCCTACGTCAACATCACGCCCCTCACCTCGGTCAACGCCGAGGACCGCACCGTCGACCTCACCTTCGAGATCGAGCAGGGCAAGAAGGTGCGCTGGGAGCGGATCGAGATCGTCGGCAACGAGAAGACCCGCGACAAGGTGATCCGCCGGGAGCTGCGGATCTACGAGGGCGATCTCTTCAGCGGGACCGCCCTGCAACGCTCCAAGCAGCGGGTCACGGCCCTCGGCTTCTTCGAGGCGGATCCGCGCACCGGCCTCGTGCAGATCAGCACCCGCCGCGGCAGCGCCGACGACCTCATCGTCGGTGTGGTCGAGGTGAAGGAACGGCCCACCGGGACCTTCCAGGTCGGCGCCGGCTTCTCCTCGGTGGAGAATTTCATCGCCACCGCCCAGGTGAGCCAGAGCAATTTCTTCGGCTGGGGCCAGTCCGCCTCGCTCTCGGCGCAGCTCTCCAGCCTCCGGCAGCTCCTCCAGCTGCAATTCGTCGAGCCCTACTTCCTCGACACGCTCTGGACCTTCGCCTTCGACTTCTTCCGCACCGAAGCCGACTACGGCACCTTCATCCGCGACTCGACCGGCGGCAGCCTCACCTTCGGCCATCCGCTGCCCTTCATCGAGGACGACCAGATCCGCGGCTTCGCCACCTACACCCTCGAGGACGTGGGGGTGACCTTCGGCTCCTCGCAGGCGAGCCAGCGGCAGGTGCAGGGGCTGCAGCTCTTCGAGGACGGCGTCACCTCGTCGGTGCGCCTCTCGCTCAACTGGGACACCCGCAACAACCGACTCTTCCCCTCCCGCGGCTTCATGCAGTCGGGCTCGGTGGAGCTGGCGCCCTCGTGGCTCGGATCGCAGATCGAGTTCACCCGCTGGACCGGTATCTCCCGCTGGTATTTCGAGCTGCCGCTGCGCCTCGTCTTCAAGACCCAGGGCACGGTCGGCTACATCACCAGCCCCGCTGGCAACGTGCCGATCTCCGAGCGCTACTTCCTCGGCGGCATCAACTCGGTCCGCGGCTACACCCTGCGCTCGATCTCGCCGACCCTCGACGTGCCCGGCGTGGTCACCGATCCCTCGTCGAGCCTCATCGGCTTCAACACCGGCGGCACCAAGCAGCTCATCGTCAACAACGAGCTCGAGGTCCCGCTCCTCGACGCGGTCGGCATCCGCGGCGTGCTCTTCTACGACGTGGGCAATACCTGGCCGGTGGACGAACCGATCTTCGGTGACGCCGGCGTGGAGCGGAATCTGCCCCTCGGCCTCTTCCACTCGGTGGGCTTCGGTTTCCGCTGGTTCTCGCCCATCGGCCCCCTCCGCTTCGAGTGGGGCATTCCCCTCACGCCCAGGCCCGAGGACGAGGGGATCCTCTTCGAGTTCACCATCGGGAACAGCTTCTGAGGGCAGGCGGTTGGCTTCGGGACGTGTCCGCTGGCCGCCGCCGAATCGACGTGCAGGCCACCCGAACCCACGGCCGCCCACATCTGGAGTGATTCGATGCGCCGTCTTTTCGTTCCGCTTCTCACCGCTTTCGCGCTTCTCCTGCCCGGCGCCGCCTTCGCCGCCGATGGCAAGATCGGCTACGTGAACCTGCAGCGGGCCCTGAACGAGGTCACCGAGGGCCAGGCCGCCAAGGCGAAGCTCAAGTCGCAGTTCGAGCAGAGCCAGAAGCAGCTCGACCAGGAGCAGAAGGCGCTCAAGGCCAAGAAGGACGAGCTCGACAAGAAGCGGCTCGCCATGGACGAGGCGACCCTGCGCCAGAAGATGGGCGAGCTCGACAAGGAACTGGTCCGGGTCTCGGGGCTCTACGCCAAGCTCCAGAAGGAGCTCTCCGAGGCGGAGGCGCAGGCCACCAAGCAGATCTTCGCGAAGATGCAGCAGGTGGTGAGCCAGATCGCCGAGCAGGAAGGCTTCACCTACGTGCTCGAGGCCAACGAGTCGGGCATCGTCTACGCGCCGCCGTCCCTCGACCTGACCAACGACCTGGTCCGCAAGTACAACGCGACCTACAAGGTCAGCAGCTCGAAGAAGTAGGCGATGGAGATCTCCCTCGCGCAGCTCGCGTCCGAGCTCGGCGCCACGTTGGTGGGCGATGGCGACCGCAAGGTCTCCGCCGTCGCCACCCTCGAGGCAGCAGGGCCCGGCCAGGTCAGCTTCTTCGCCAACAAGAAGTACCGGTCGAAGTACCTCGCCACGAAGGCGGCGGCCGTCATCGTCGGGCGCGAAGATGCCGGGGGCGAGAGGCCCGAAGGCGTGGCGCTGCTGGTGGTGGATCCGGCCTACCTCGCCTTCGCGAAGGCTTCGACCCGCTTCCACCAGCCCTTGCGCTACGAGGCGGGGATCGATCCGCGCGCCGCGGTGGATCCGAGCGCCACCGTCGATCCGACCGCCACGATCCTCCCCTTCGCCTACGTCGGCCGGGGCGTGCGCATCGGCGCGCGCGCCACGGTCCACGCCCACTGCGCCATCCTCGACGGCGCGGTGATCGGCGACGACTGCACCCTCTACCCGGGCGTGACGGTCCGCGAGTTCTGCGAGATCGGCGCGCGGACCATCGTGCAGCCCGGCGCGGTGATCGGCGCGGACGGCTTCGGCTTCGCCTTCGACCCCGAGCATTTCCGGCATTTCAAGGTGCCGCAGATCGGAAGGGTCCGTATCGCCGACGACGTCGAGATCGGCGCCAACACCTGCGTCGACCGCGGCACCATCGGCGATACGACGGTGGGGCAGGGCGCCAAGATCGACGACCTGGTGATGATCGGTCACAACGCTGAAGTCGGGCCCCTGTGCCTCTTCGCTGGCCAGACGGGCATCGCCGGCTCCACGAAGATCGGCATGGGCGTGATGACCGGTGGCCAGTCGGGGATGGTCGGCCACATCGAGATCGGCGACGGCGTCCGCATGGCGGCGCGGACCCTCGTGCTCAGCGACGTGGAGGGGGGCAGCGCCATCGGCGGCAGCCCCTCCACCGACGCGAAGGCGTGGCTTCGGGAATCGGCGGCGGTGCGCCAGCTCCCGAACCTGCTCAAGGACGTCCGCTCGCTGCGGAAGCGGCTCGAGGCGCTGGAGAAGGGCGAGCGCTAGCCGTTTTTCGGCGCGTTGCGTAGCGACAGGCCCTCGCTTTCCCGCTAGAAGGCGCGCCACCGCTGCGCGAGGCCGCGCAGGACCTTAGAGGAGGGGCACGTGAACATCGAGCAGATCCAGGAGATCCTCCCCCATCGCTACCCGTTCCTGCTGGTCGACCGCGTGGTCGAGATGGAGCCGGGCGTTCGGATCAAGGCGTTCAAGAACGTCACCGTGAACGAGCAGTTCTTCAACGGCCACTTCCCCGGCCACCCGGTGATGCCCGGCGTCCTCATCGTCGAGGCGCTCGCGCAGGCCGTGGCGCTGCTGGCTGCAGGCAGCTCCGACGTGGACATGCGCGGCAGGGTGATCTACCTCGCAGGCGTCGACAACGCGCGTTTCCGCCAGCCGGTGAAGCCGGGCGATCGCCTCGATCTCGAGGGGACCGTGATCAAGCGCAAGGGGCCGCTCTGGAAGCTCCAGGGCATCGCCACCGTCGACGGCAAGAAGGTCGCCGAGGCGGAGCTGATGGCGACCCTCGCAAACAAATAGGTCGCAGAACACATGGCACGCATCCATCCCACCGCCGTCGTCGCCGATACCGCCGAGCTCCACGAGACCGTGGAGATCGGTCCCTTCGCCGTCATCGGACCGCACGTGCGGATCGGCGAGGGAACGTCCGTGGGCCCCCACGCCGTGATCGAGGGGCACACGACCATCGGCAAGCGGAACCGGATCTTCCAGTTCGCCGCGCTGGGTGCGGTGCCGCAGGACCTCAAGTACCGGGGCCAGCCGACCACGCTGGAGATCGGCGACGAGAACCTGATCCGCGAGTTCGCCACGGTCCACATCGGGACCGAGGAGGGCGGTGGGGTGACCCGGGTCGGCAACCGCTGCCTGCTCCAGGTCTACTCGCACGTGGCCCACGATTGCCTCCTCGGCAACGGCGTGATCCTCGGCGCCGGTTCGATGCTCGCCGGCCACGTCGTCGTCGAGGATTTCGTCATCTTCGGCGGCAAGGCGGGCGTGCACCAATTCGTGCGGATCGGCAGGCATGCCTTCATCTCCGGGATGACCGGCGTGGGGATGGACGTGCCGCCCTATTGCACCGCGGCCGGGCACCGCGCCGAGCTCGCCGGCCTCAACACGGTGGGCCTCGGCAGGCACCGGTTCACCGAGGAGCAGATCCGGAACGTGAAGCACGCCTACCGGATCCTCTTCCGCGAGAAGCTCCAGCTCCGCGAGGCGATCACCCGGGTGCGCGCCGAATTCGCCGGCGACGCGAACGTGGAGCACATGCTGCGCTTCATCGAGGGATCGGAGCGCGGGGTCACGCGCTGAAGACGATGCAGCCCGTGGGGTTGATCGCGGGGTCGGGTTCCTTTCCGCTCCGCTTCGCCGAGAGCGCGAGGGCCGCTGGCCACCGCGTGATCGCCTGCGCCCACGTGGGCGAGACCGAACGTGCGATCGTGGGCTTCGCCGACGAGGTGACCTGGGTGCACGTCGGCCAGTTCGGCAAGATGGTGAAGGCCTTCCGCGCCGCCGGCGTCGCCGAGGCGGCGATGGCGGGCGGCATCACCAAGGTCCGGGTCTTCGGCGGCCTCCGACCCGACCTGCTCGCGCTCAAATACGCGGCAAAGGTCACCTCCTGGAACGACGACGGCCTGCTCCGCTTCGTCGCCGGGATGTTCGAGTCGGAGGGGATCCGGATCATCGACTCGACCCGCTTCTGCCCGGACATCTTCGCCAGGAAGGGCCCCTACACCAGGCGGCGCCCCGACGAGGCGCAGCGCGCGGACGTGGCGCTCGGCCTCCAGGTGGCCCGGGCCCTCGGCGCCCTCGACGTGGGCCAGATGGTCTGCGTGAAGGGGGGCTCGGTGGTGGCGGTCGAGGCGGTGGAGGGGACCGACCGCTGTCTCCGCCGGGCGGGGGAGCTCGCCGGCAAGGGGGTCGTGGTGGTGAAGACCGCCAAGCCCCAGCAGGACATGCGCTTCGACGTCCCCTGCATCGGTCCGGGCACCATCGACGTGGCCCGGGAGATCGGCGCGGTGGTGATTGCCGTGGAGGCGGGCCGGACCCTGCTCCTCGACGAGGAGGAGACGGTGCGCCGGGCCGAGAAGGCCGGCATCGCCCTCGTCGGCGTCGCGTGACGCCCGTGACGCCCCGCCCGGTGGGGCCTGCGCGCTTGCCCACCCACCTGCACGCCGCCACCTTGCCAGGATGACGGCGATGGACACCGGGGTCCCCGTGGGCCGCGAAACGCCCAGAGGTCCGGCCGCTCCCCGCGGCGGAGGAAGGTTCGAGCCCTTCGCGCCGTCTCCATTCTCCGGCGGCGCCGCGGGTCAAGCCTGCGGCGTCGCCCGGTAGCGCTCGATCGAGTCGACGTAGGTCCGCCAGGAGTAGTCGATCCAGCGCCGCTCCTCCTCGGTGAGGTCGCGGATCACCTTGCCCGGGTTGCCGAGGACGAGCACCCCTGCGGGAATCTTCTTCCGGGCGGTGACCAGCGTCCCGGCGCCGATCAGGCTCCACTCGCCGATCTCGCAGTTGTCGAGGAGGATCGCCCCCATCCCCACCAGCACGTGGTCGGCCACCCTGCAGCCGTGGAGGATGGCGTTGTGGCCGACGGTGCAATGGGCCCCGACCTGGACCTCCGAGAGGCGCTCGGTGCCGTGGGCCACGGCGCCGTCCTGGATGCTGGTGCGGGGCCCGATGCGGATCGCCCCGTGGTCGCCGCGGAGGCTCGCCCCCGGCCAGACCGAGGCCTGTTCACCGAGGGTGACGTCGCCGATGAGCGTGGCGTTGGGGTGGACGAATGCCGAGTCGGGGACGAGGGGGACGTGGTCGAGGTAGCGCTGGATCATGGCGCCAATCCACGTACCACGGGTCCGCCCGCCATTGACCACGGTTCACGCGGCCTAGTACAAACGAGGTCCCGAAACGGCCACCGGCCCAACGAGCGTCCCGTTCCTCGAAGCGGGACGTGGGGACGTCCATGCAGCGAAGCTCTCTGCTCTCTTCTCGCGTGCTCGCTCTCGGGCTCGCAATCTCCCTCGCCGCCTGTGGCGGTTCCACCGATGAGCCCGGGGGCACCGGTGGCAGCGGCGGATCCGGTGCTACCGGCGGCGTCGGCGGCACGGGTGGCGCGGGCGGTGCCGGCGGCACCGGCGGCACCGAGGAATGCACGCAGCCGGTGATCGAGCGGCTCGAGCCGGCGACCGGCAACGTCGGCACCAACGTGAAGGTCTACGGGCGCTGCTTCGCGCCGACCGCTGCGAAGAACAAGGTGCAGTTCAACGGCACCGCCTCCACCGCCTTCGGCGTCTCCGCGGACGGCACCCGTCTCGACACCTCCGTCCCTGCCGGCGCCACCACCGGCCCGATCTTCGTGTTCTCCGATTACGGCTCGGGCTACGTCCGCACCGACGGCCCCACCTTCACCATCAGCGATTCCAAGCCGGTTCCCACGCTTAACAGCGTCGCCCCCGACCACGTGACCCGCGGCGCGGGCTCGACCTTGCTCACCCTCTCCGGCACCGGCTTCTTCCTCGACTCGCGGGTGGTGATGGACGGCGAGGAGGTGAACTCCAACTACACCTCGCCCACCTCGATGCAGGTGAACGTCCCCGCCACCGCCTTCGCGACCGTTCGCACCATCAGCTTCCAGGTGGTGAACGACCCGCCGGGTGGCGGCTCCTCCAACGCGGCGACCTTCAAGGTGGTGGCGCCGATCAACCTCGTCGGCGCGGTGGCCTACGCGGTGAACAAGGTCGCGGTCACCTTCGACCAGCCGGTTGCTGGCGGCGTCGCCACCGATCGCCGCGCCTGGCGGGTGGCCTCCGGCGCGAGCACCTTGAGTGTCACCAAGGCGGAGCGGAGCCAGTCGAACAACCGGGTGATCCACCTCACCACCTCGAACCAGACGCCGAACTACAACTACACGGTCACGGTGAGCGACCAGGTGCAGTCGAGCCAGGGCGGCGCGATCGAGCAGACGCAGACCAGCTTCCGCGCCTTCGGTTCGGATCCCGAGCTCGTCGCCTCCTACGGCGCCGACGGCTGCGGCGCCCAGGGCCTCTCCACCCCCTTCGGCCTCACCGCGGCGAACGGCAAGCTCTACGCCACCGAGTACACCGGCCAGCAGGTGCAGATCGTCGACGAGAGCGGCAGCTTCGGCGGCTTCCTCGGCAACGATGGCGCCACCATGGGCCTCCACACCTCGGACACCGCCTCGGGCCTCGGCTGCCCGAGCACCGGCTCCACCAACGCCAACGCCTTCCGCTTCCCCCGCGGCGCGGTGGCGGTGGCGGGCAACGGCGAGCTCTTCGTCGCCGACACCGGCAACAACCGGGTCTTCCGCTTCGCCGCCAGCGGTGCCCTGGGCACCAACCTGAGCGGCGGCACCACCTGGAGCAGCCCGGTGGTCCTCGGCTTCCTCGACGATCGGGTCTGGGTGGCCAACGGCGACGACAAGATCTACCGCGTGCCGACCACGGGCTTCTCGGATCCGGCGCTCTTCGGACCGGGCACCAGCGCCGGCGCCTTCGCCTTCGGCGTCGGCGACGGCCACGTGCCCGCGATGGCTGCCGACGCGGGCCGCGGCATCCTCTACATCACCGACCCGGTGAACCACCGCGTCCAGAAGTTCCTCGACCTCAGCCCCCGCGGCTGGATCGGCAAGGGCCACAACGCGTTCGTCACCGGCGCGGTGGACTGCCTGGCGCAGGGGACCTGCGCCGGCACCGCCAACGGCGAGTTCACCTTCCCCCGTGGCGTGGCCCTCGACAGCTCGGACGCGATCTGGGTGATCGACGAGGCCAACGGCGGTCGCATCCAGAAGTTCAACGACAACGGCGACCACCTCCGCTCCACCGACCTGGGCTTCCTGCCCGGCGGCGTGGCCATCGATTCCGAGGGCTTCCTCTGGATCGCCGACCAGGACACCAACCAGCTCCACAAATACCGGATCTGATCCGGCATCGACCGCATCGCCGGTGATCGGACGGGGCCCCGCGGGGCCCCGTCCCGTTCCTGGGGCAGGGGCTTGTGGGGCAGGCGTGTGGTGCGCAGCTTCCCCGGGTGCGGTACCCGCTTGGGACAAAAACCCGCCTCTTCGTCGGAGGCTTCTTTCTGGGATCGGCAGCGCTGCTGCTGCTCCTGCCGCTCTCCGACGAATCCCAGCGCCAGGTCGCGCTGGCAGCGGCAGTGGTCGGAGCGGTGCCCCTGCTCTTGCCGAGCTTCGCCTCGTGTGATGGCAAAGGGGTTTCGCTCACCCTCTTCGGTCTCCCCGCCGGCCGGTTCCGGTGGCAGGAGATCCGCGCGGTGGTCACCAGCCGGGCGCCATTGCGGCGCGTGCACGTCACCCAGGTGCACGCGCGGGGACGGCCCCGGATGATGCTCCCCGCGGAGCTGGCGGGCTACCGCGCGCTACTCGGCGAGCTCGCCCGGCACCGGCCGGACGCGCTCGATGCGACGACGGCGGCGATCGTCCGGGGAGAGGAGCGGGTGGCGACCCTGGAGCGGGTGGCGCTGCCGCTCCTCCTCCTCGAGGCGGTCCTCTTCGCGCTGGTCGGCGCGCGCTTCGCCGGGCTCTTCTGACCCCGGGCGCGACGCGCTCAGGCGGAAGCCTTGCGGCGAAGCAGGGCGGCGAAGAAGCCGTCGGTGCCGTGCTCGTGGGGCAGGAGCCGCAGGTAGCGGGTGGCGCCGAGCCGCTCGGCGAGCTCGGCGCCCAGGGTCTCGGAGGGCGGCACCAGCTCCAGCTCCGGATGGGTGGCGAGAATCGCCTCCACCACCTCCTGGTCCTCCTCGCGGGCGACGCTGCAGGTGGCATAGACGATCCTGCCACCGGGCTTCGCCAGGGCGGCGTAACGGGCGAGCAGATCGCGCTGGATCCCCGCGAACCGGTGCACCGAACCCTCGTCGAGGCGGAACCGGGCGTCGGGGTTGCGCCGCAGGACGCCGAGTCCGCTGCAGGGGGCGTCGATCAGCACCGCGTCGGCGCTGCCGCCGAGGCGCTCGGCGAGCGCCGGCTGCAGCGCCGCCGCCTCCACCACGTGGGCCTCCCAATTGTGGACGCCTGCACGCCGGGCCCTGGGCGCGAGCTTCTCCAGCCGCTGCGGCTCGGTGTCGAGGGCCACCAGCCTGCCTCGGTTCTTCATCGTCGCGGCGAGGGCGAGGCTCTTGCCGCCGGCGCCGGCGCAGGCATCCACCACGGTCCAGCCCGGGTGCGGATCGAGGAGCTGCGCGAGGAGCTGCGAGCCCTCGTCCTGGATCTCGAAGAGCCCCTCCCGGAATGCCTGGAGCTGGAAGAGGTTCTGCCGGGAATCGACCACCACGCCGTCCGGCGAGAAGCGGGTGGGGCGTGCCACCACGCCCTCGGCGGCGAGGGCAGCCAGGAGCCCCTCGCGATCGGTCTTGAGCCGGTTGACCCGCAGGGTGAGCGGCGCCCGCTCGTTCATCGAACGGGCGAGGGCGAACGCCCCCGCCTCGCCGAGCTCGTCGACGAAGAGCTTCGCCATCCAGGGCGGCAGCGCCGCCTCCACCGCGAGGCGGTGCACCGGATCGGCGGCGAGCGTCTCGAGGTGGGGCGCGGGGTTGGCGCAGGCGAGGAGCCCGGGTAGCAGCACCGGCGAGAGGCCGCCCTCCGCCAGCGCGCGCTCCGGCGGGATCCGGCGCTCGAGCACCCGCCACGCCTCGTAGTAGAGGGCCTGCCGGGCCGAGCGCCCCAGGGTGCCGAGGAGCTCCGGGCCCAGGCCGCGCTCGAGCAGGAAGTCGAGACGACCCTCGGCGCGGAGCATGCCGTAGACCGACTCGGCGACGGCGCGGCGCTCCTGCGCGTAGAGGCGCCGCTCCCGGCGGAGGAGGAAATCGAGGGCCCGATCGGCCACGCGCCCCTCGTTGCGGATTGCGGCGTAGGCCTCGAGGGCCAGGGCGCGGACCAGGTCCTCGCGCAGCGGCCGGGTGCGCTCGGAAGCTGCCGTGGCGGCGCCGGCGGGGGCTGTCCTGTTCCGGGCTTTTTTGGCGCCCGCAGCGCTCCTGCTTGCCTTGACACCCCTCTTAGCGCCCATTAGAAAACCCGCCTTCCCTGCGCCGAAGCGCCGCGACAACCTAAGGGCAGACGCGCGGGGATGGGCGATTTTTTTGCGTGCTTCGAGCCGAAACGTTTCGGGGCGAGCCGCATCCGGTCGCGAACGGACGGGCTCTCGGATCGAAAGCGCCACGGACGATTCACACCCACGGAGGATGAAATGATTCAGGTCCTGCAGAAGGCTCCGGACTTTTCCGCAACTGCCGTCGTCGGCAACGGTGACTTCACCAAGGTCTCGCTCAGCGACTACCGCGGCAAGTGGGTGGTCCTCTTCTTCTACCCCCTCGACTTCACCTTCGTCTGCCCGACGGAGATCCAGGAGTTCTCGAAGCGCCAAGAGGAGTTCAAGAACCTCAACGCGGTGGTTCTCGGCGCCTCGGTGGACAGCGAGCACTCGCACAAGGCCTGGATCAACAACGGCCTCGGCCAGCTCAACTACCCGCTGATCTCGGACTTCTCCAAGGAGATCTCCCGGAAGTACGGCGCCCTCCTCGAGGACAAGGGCTTCTCGACCCGCGCCACCTTCCTCATCGACCCCGAGGGCACGATCCACTACGCCTCGTACAACAGCCCCAACGTCGGTCGCTCGGTCGCCGAGGTGATCCGCACCCTCCAGGCCGCCCAGACCGGCGAGCGTTGCCCGGCGGAGTGGAAGCCCGGCATGAAGACCGTCTGATCGGCCTGCCGATCGCTGGATGAAAGGGCGGCACGGCTTCTCGGCCCTGCCGCCCTTCGTTTGTACGAAACGACGAGGAGCACGCGCATGGCCCTGCAGCCCGGCACCAAGGCACCTTCCTTCCGCCTTCCCTCCACCGAGGGCAAGGAGATCGCTCTCGAGGATCTCCGCGGCCGCAAGGTGGTTCTCTATTTCTACCCGAAGGACTCGACCCCCGGCTGCACCCAGGAGTCGTGCGATTTCCGCGATCGCGACGCCGAGCTGCAGAAGGCCGGCGCCGTCGTCCTCGGGGCCTCGAAGGACTCCCTCGCCTCCCACGAGAAGTTCCGCGCGAAATACGAGCTCCCCTTCCCGCTGCTCACCGACAAGGAGAGCGCGGTGGCCACGGCCTACGGCGCCTTCGGCGAGAAGACGATGTACGGGAAGAAGGTGATGGGGACGATCCGCTCGACCTTCCTCATCGACGAGAAGGGTGTGATCGAGAGGACCTGGTCGCCGGTGAAGGTGGCGGGTCACGCGGACGAGGTGCTCGCAGCGGTGCGGGGCGAGGAGCCCCCTGCCAGGGCGGCGGGCAAACGCTGATTCCGGGCCGGAACAGGGAGCGGATTGCGGCTGTTCGGGTGGGTACGCGGCCGGCGTACCTCACGTTGCGTCACCCGAGTGGAAATCCGCCGGCTACACGGCTATACACCCCGCCACGCAACGAGCAGGGCTCGAGCAAGGAGAAATCCATGGACACCCAGACCCAGAGCGCCCCCACGCCGGTTGCCGGCTTCGAGTTCACGCCCGAGACGCCCGTGGCCCTCACTGACCGCGCGGTCGGCAAGGTGCGCGAGGCGATCGAGCAGCAGAAGCTGGACGGCCATTGCCTGCGCGTCGCCGTGGTCGGCGGTGGTTGCTCCGGCTTCAACTACGACCTCGACCTGGTCCGCGAGGCCAAGCCCGAAGACCTGACCTACGACCTGGGCGGCATCAAGGTGGCGGTCGACAAGATGAGCGCGCGCTTCCTCGACGGCACCGTGATCGACTTCGTCGAGTCGCTGCAGGGCGCGGGCTTCAAGTTCAGCAACCCCAAGGCCAAGTCGACCTGCGGTTGCGGTTCGTCCTTCTCGGCCTGAGCCCGGCGCCATTTTCGAGGACCCCGATGGCCAGCGCCGCGGGGTCCTCGACCGTGATCCCGTAGACCTGCTCAGCGCACCCGTCGGGCGAGCCAGGCGTCGATCGCGCGGGCGATCGCCTCGGGGGCGTCCTCCGGCGCATGGTGGCCCGCGGCGCCCAGGTGGACCACGTCGAGCGCCGGGACCGTCGTTCGCGCCCACTCGACCACGTCCGGCGCGTTGCTCAGCCGCCCGCCGTCGAAGGTGAGCAAGAGCTTCGGAATCGCTGGCGATCCCGCGAGCCAGGCCGCGTTGCGATCCAGAACAGCGACCACGTCGGCGGGCTCCCCGTCGATCGGGAGCTCGCGCGTCCACTGCAGTAGGGGGCGCCGCGAGGGCGGATCGGGATACGGGGCGTAGTACCGCTCGCGATCGGATTCGGCGAGGTGCGTCTGCACGCCGTGTTGGAGCGACGGGGCGAGGAAGCCGTTCTGCTCCAGCACGAGCACCTCGCCGACCCCCGGGGTGCGTAGCGCGCGGAAGAGCTCGGCGCCCTTCGGCGGGTATTCGCTCCAGCGTAGCGGCCGCAGGAACGTCTCGAAGAAGACCACGCCCCTCACCCGGTCGGGATTGCGTGCTGCCCAATCGAGCGCCAGCACCGCGCCCCAGTCGTAGCCGACCAGAATCACGTCGCGTAGATCGTGAGCCGCGAACCAGGCGTCGAGATAGCGTGCGTGATCCTGGAAGCGGTAGGCGCTCTCGGGCTTGCCCGACTCGCCCATCCCGACGAGGTCGGGGGCGAGGAGGCGCGCCGGCGTCTCGATCGTCGGGATCACCTTCCGCCAAACGTGAGAGGACACTGGGTTTCCGTGCAGGAACACGATCGGCGCGCCTGCACGGTACTCGCGATGGACGAGGAAGGTGTCGAGGACTTCCGTCCTGTGGATGGAAACTTCGTTCTGCACACTGGACACGGGGGCACCCGGGGTTGGGAGGGTAGGGTTGTGGCAGGCGAGCAGCAGAGCCGCCGCCGACCAGATGTCGGTCACTTTCATGAGCCGGACTCTGCCGCCGCGCGTTCCAGCGTAGAAGTGATCTTCCGTGAGGGGTAAGATCACGGTTGGTGAGCTTAGCGTCTCTCGATCTCAACCGCCTGCTGGTGCTCCATACCGTCCTCGAGGAACGGAGCGTGGCCCGTGCTGCGCAGAGGCTCCACGTCACGCCCTCGGCGGTAAGCAACGCCCTCGCCCGCCTGCGCAGCGAGCTCTCCGATCCGCTGGTCACGCGCAAGGGACGCAGCATCGTCCCCTCGCCGAGAGCGCAGGAGCTCGCGCCGGTGCTCGCCAGCGTCGTGCGTGATCTGGAGCGCGCGCTCCTCGATGCGCCTTTCGATCCCGCCTCCTGCGGTCGCACTTTTACGCTCGCGGTGGCGGACGCGGGGCAGCTCGCCTTGGCGCCGGCGATCGCGGGCGCGCTCGTGCGGGAGATGCCGGCGGCAAGGCTCCGCGTGGTGGGGATCGATTCCCTCGTGTCGCTGGGGGATCTCGCCTCCGCCGAGGTTGACCTGCATCTCGGCATGCGGGCGCGTGGCCCGGGGATCCACGCAGAGGGGCTCCTCGAGGAGCACCTGGTCCTCGTCGCCCGCAGAGCGCATCCCGCGATCGGCAGGCGCCTGTCGATGCGCGCGCTCGGCGAGCTCCGGCACGTGCGGGTGGAACTGGCACCCGGGCGGAACTTCCGCGACACCGTCGCCGCGGCCTACGAAAGGGAGGGCATCCCGCGTGAGGTGGTGGTCACGGTCCCCTCCTTCGCGGCCGCGGCGGAGGTGGTTGCCGTGAGCGACCTGGTGGCGACGCTCCCGGCGTCGATGCTCGCGAAGCACGCCCGCCGCCTCGACCTCCGGCTGGCGGCCGGACCCGCGCCCGTCATCGCGGCGCAGATGACGATGTGCTGGCACGAGCGCACACACCTCGACCCGGCAGCTGCCGCGTTCCGTGCCCTCGTGCGTCGCGTGGTCGCGGCCGAGAGTCCGCACGGCGCTGTGGGTCGGCGGCGTTCCGGCGCGCCCTCGAGGTAGCGCCCCACCTCCGCCACGCGGTACGCTCGCGGCTCGAAGGCCGCTTCCTCGCGGGGGCGGCTTTCCTTCGTTTCGCGCCCCGAAGCGCCCGCCGAAGGGCGCCTGGATGCGAGCACCAGCAGGAGCAGCGATTGAACGATCTCGTCGTCGCCCACGTGACCGTGGGGCCCTTCCGCCAGAACTCCTACATCCTCGGCGATCCGGAGACGAAGGAGGCGGTGCTCGTCGATCCGGGGGACGAGCCCGAGGCGATCGAGGCCCTCGTCGCCCGGCACGGTCTCACGCCGAAATACATCCTCAACACCCACGCCCACCTGGATCACGTGGGGGCGGTCTTCCACTTCCAGCAGAAGCTCGGGCTGCCCTTCTACCTGCACCCCGGGGATCGCGAGTGGCTCGAGGGGCTGCCCCTGCAGGCGCGGATGTTCGGGGTGGCGGCCTCGCCGGTGCCGAAGGTCGACCGCTGGATCGCGCACGGCGAGAGCTATCCGCTGGGCAAGCGGCGGATCGAGGTGATCCACACGCCGGGGCACACGCCCGGCGGCTGCTGCCTCTTCCTCCGGGACGACAGGATCCTGCTCACCGGCGACACGCTCTTTGCCGGGAGCGTGGGGCGCACCGACTTCCCCGGCGGCTCGTGGGAGCAGCTCGAGGCGTCGATCAAGGGCAGGCTCTTTCCCCTCGGCGACGACGTCACCTTCTGGTCCGGCCACGGCCTCGCCTCCACCCTGGGCGAGGAGAGGGCGAGCAATCCCTACGTGGGCGAGGGCGGCAGGCGCGGGGCGCTCGGCAAGAAGTTCGTCTGACGCACGTTCCGCCCGCCGGGCCCGCCTGCAGCCGAGCGGGCAGGGCGCGGCGCCATTTCTGGTAGGGTGCGCCGGCGCCCGGCGGCCCTTCGGTCCGGGCAGGAGTCGAGACCTTGCGCGCAGCACCCACCTTCCTCCTCGTCGCCGGCGAAGCCTCCGGCGATCAGATCGGCGCCCGCCTGATCGCGGAGCTCGCCAGCCGGATCCCCGGCGCCCGCTTCGTCGGGATGGGCGGCCCGAAGATGCGGGCCGCCGGGCTCGAGCCCCTCTACGACGCCTCCGAGGTGAACGTGATGGGCTTCGTCGAGGTGCTGCCCAAGGTGCGGCGCATCCTCGAGGTCCTCGGCGGCATCGCCGGCTGGGCGGTGGAGAACCGCCCCGCTGCGGCGATCCTCATCGACATCCCCGACTTCAACCTCCGCCTCGCCGACAAACTCCGGGAGCGCGGGATCCCCGTGGCCTACTACGTCGCGCCGATGGCCTGGGCGTGGCGCGAGGGGCGCACCCGCACGCTGCGGCAGCGGGTGGACAAGCTCCTCTGCATCTACCCCTTCGAGGAGCCGTGGTTCCGCAACCGGGCGGTTCCCGCCACCTTCGTCGGCAACCCGCTCCTCGAGGATCCCATCCTGGCCGGCGCGCCCGATCGCGCCGCGTGCAGGGCGCAGCTCGGCCTCGGGGCGGGCGAGCAGGTGGTGGCGCTCCTGCCCGGATCGCGGCACGGGGAGATCGACCGGGTGCTGCCCACGCTCCTCGACGCCGCCGATCGCCTCGCGCTCGCGCGGCCCGCCCTGCGCTTCGTGCTGCCGGTGGCGCCTTCCCTCGAGCGCAGCTTCGTCGAGGGGCACCTCGCCGGCCACCGGGCGCGGATCGAGCTCTGCGATTCCTCCATCGTGGCGGTGGGCGCAGCCGACGCCGCGGCGGTCTGCTCCGGCACCGCGACCCTGGAGACCGCGCTCCTCGGCACGCCGATGGTGGTGGTCTACCGCACCACCGCCAGCTCGTGGTTCCTGGTCAATTGGCTGGTCGACCTCGACCACGCTTCGATCGTCAACATCCTCGCCGGGAGGGAGGTGGTCCCGGAGTTCCTCCAGGACGCCTTCACCGCCGAGGCCCTCGAAGCGCAGCTCCTCCGCCTCCTCGACGATCCCGCTGCACAGGCGGCGATGCGCGCGGACTTCGCCGCCCTGCGGAGCGAACTCGGCGGCGGCGGCGCCAGCGTCCGTGCCGCCGACGAGGTGATCGAGCTGGCGAGGCCGCACTTGCTGCGAGCCGCCGCAGAGGTGTAGAGGGCGCCCGATGGATGCGGTTGCAATCGGCCAGATGCTCTCCTTCACGGTGGTTGCCATCTCGGCGCTCTTCTTCGTGGTCGATCCGATCGGGCTGGTGCCCATCTTCGTGACGATGACGGCGGGGGATTCGCCGGCGAAGAAGCGCGCTACCGCGAAGAAGGCCTGCCTGATCTTCGTCGGCGTGGTCGGCGCCTTCGCCATCGCCGGCGGCCTCATCTTCCAGCTCCTCGGCGTCACGCTCGCGGCGTTCAAGATCGCCGGCGGCATCCTCCTCCTCCTCACCGCCCTCGACATGCTGCAGAGCAAGCAGTCGGATACCCGGACCTCCGGCGAGGAGATCGGCGAGGCGAAGAGCAAGGAGGACGTCGCCGTGGTCCCCCTGGCGATGCCGCTGCTCGCAGGCCCTGGCGCGATCGCGACGGTGATGGTGCTGGCGGCCCGGGCCGAGTCGCCGGTCTACCTGGTGCCGGTGCTCCTCAGCGTGCTGGTCACCGCGGTGGCCACCTACCTGCTCCTCCGCGCCGCCGATCTGGTCGACCGCTGGCTCGGGATCAGCGGCCGTGCGATCCTCGAGCGCGTGATGGGCCTGCTCCTCGCCGCGATCGCGGTGCAATTCGTCCTCGGCGGCGTGCGCGACGCCTTCCCCGAGATCTTCGACGGCGGCAACGAGGCGGCGCTCGTCGCCCCTGTAGAAGGGGCGGGATGACCCGGCGCCGCTCCAGCGCCGCGCGACTCCTCGCGCCCTACGCGGGACGCTACGGCCTCCACGTCCTCGGTGCGTTCGTCTGCATGCTCGTCCTCGCCGCGGCGACGGCGGGCTACGCGTGGATGACCGGGCCGCTGCTCCACTTCCTCACCAGCGGCAGCGCGGAGAACCTCGGCCCGCTGGCGGCGCTGGTCCCCGGCTTCGATCCCGCCACCATCGACAGGGGCGAGGCGCTCCTGCTCGTGCCGGCGGTGATGATCGGCCTCGGCGTGATCAAGGGGATCGCCTACTTCCTCCAGTTCACGTGGATGGGGATGGTCGCCCAATACGTGGTGCGCGACCTGCGCGAGGCGCTCTTCGCCAGGCTGGTCGGCCTCGCGCCGCAGGATCTGGCGGACGAGCGCACCGGCGATCTGCTCTCGCGCTTCGGCGCCGACCTCACCGCGGTGGAGCACGGCCTCCACACCGCGATCCCCGCCTACCTGCGCGACGGCGTCCAGGTGGCGGCGCTCCTCGCCCTCTGCTTCGCCCTCGATTGGCGCCTCTCCGTCCTCGCCTTCGGCGTGCTGCCGCTGGCGGTGGTGCCGCTGGCCCGCCTCGGCAAGAAGCTGAAGACGGTGGCGCGGCAGGGGCAGCGCAGCGTGGGCCGCCTCGCCGAGCTGGTCCACGAGACCGCGGCGGGGATCCGCGTGGTGCAGGCCTACGGCATGGAGGCGCACGCCCTGCGCCGCTTCGACGAGGAGAACCGTCGCTGGCTCGGCCTGCAGCGCAGGAGCCTGCGCTCCCGCGGCCTCGCCAGCCCGGTGATGGAGCTCCTCGCCGTCGCCGGCATCGCGATCGCGCTCGCCTTCGCGCTGCGGCAGGTGGGGGAGGGCGCGCTCCTCAGCTCGCAGCTCCTCTCCTTCCTCGCCACCGTGGCGCTGCTCCTCCAGCCCGCCAAGAACCTCGGCAAGGTGGGCGGCGCGCTGCTCCAGGGGATCGCCTCGGCGGAGCGGGTCTTCGAGCTCCTCGACCGGGAGCCCGCCATCACCGACGCCCCCGGCGCCACGCCGCTGCGGCCGATCGGGACGGCGCTCCGCTTCGAGGCGGTCACTTTCCGCCACGGCGCGCGCACCATCCTCGACGGCCTCGACCTCGAGCTGCGCCGCGGCGAGGTGGTGGCGCTGGTCGGTCCCTCGGGCGCCGGCAAGACCACCGTCGCCAACCTCCTCGCCAGGGTGGCGGAGCCGCAGGCGGGCCGGATCACCCTCGACGGCAGGGATCTGCGGGAGGGCACCCTCGCCTCGCTGCGGGAGCAGGTGGCGGTGGTACCGCAGGAGGTCCTCCTCTTCGACGACACCGTGCGCCACAACGTGGCCTACGGCCTCGACGTGGACGAGGCGCGGCTCCGGGCCGCGCTCCGGGCGGCCCACGCCCTCGACTTCGTCGAGGCGCTGCCGGACGGCCTCGACACGGTGATCGGGGAGCGGGGCAGCTCCCTCTCCGGCGGCCAGCGCCAGCGCCTCGCCATCGCCAGGGCGCTCCTGCGCGATGCGCCGATCCTCGTCCTCGACGAGGCCACCTCCGCCCTGGACAGCGAGAGCGAGCGGGAGGTGCAGGCGGCGCTCGAGACGCTGCTCCGCGGCCGCACCGCCCTCGTCATCGCCCACCGGCTCTCCACGGTGCGCACCGCCGACCGGATCTGCGTGATCGAGGCGGGGCGGATCGTGGAGGAGGGGCGGCACGAGGCGCTCCTCGCCAGAGACGGCGCCTACAAGCGGCTCTCCGATCTACAGGGGATCGCACCGGGGAGCGCAGCGGCATGAAGTGGTTCCTGCGGGGCCTCGCGGCGATCGTCGGCGTTCCCTTCCTCCTCCTCGCGCTGCTGGCGCTTGCGATCGCGATCGCCCCGGAGCGCGCGGTGGAGGCGCCGGCAGGCGATGCGATTCCCGGCCTCTTCCACGTCCACGCCGAGGCCTCCCACGATGGCCACGGGACCCTCGAGGAGGCTGCCGCTGCGGCCCGCGAGGCGGGCGCCCGCTTCCTCGTCCTCACCGAGCACAACGTGCTCCGGCCGGATCGGCCCCTGGTGATCGACGGGGTCCTCGTGGTGCCGGCGGTGGAGATCTCCGCGAAGGCGGGCCACGTCATCGCCATCGGGCCGACCGAGGTGCCGCCGAAGCCGGAGCGGGGGGAAGGGATCCTCGAGGCGATCGCGGCGCGGGGCGGCGAGGCGGTCCTCGCCCACCCGGTGAACCTGCGGCGGCCGTGGAGCGACCCCTCGCCCGACGGTTTCACCGGCTTCGAGGGGCTCACCCTCGACTCGGCCTTCCGCGAGGCGAAGGCCCATGCTCCGTGGCGCCTCGCGCTGGCGCTGGCAGCGCTGGTGGGCGACCGCGAGAAGACCGGCGCGATCCTGATCGAGCGGCCCGCCGACGCCTTCGCCCGCTACGACGAGATCGCCGCGCGCCGCCCGGTCGCGCTCCTCTGCGGCGTCGACGCCCACGGCCTGCCGCCCTACGAGGCCTCCTTCGGCGCCCTTCGCCTCCACCTCGTCCTCCCGCCGGAGGCCCGGGCCGCCTGGGGCCGGGACCCGCTGGCGGACGGGGCCGCGGTGCGGGAGGCGATCCGGGCGGGGCGGAACTTCTGCTCGGTGCCGACCCTCGGCGAGGCGGGCTCCTTCCACTTCGGCCTCGAGGCGGCTGCAGCCGACGAGGACGAGGCGGCAGGCGCCGCGCCATCGGTCGTCGCGCGGATGGACGCGCCCGGGATCACCCTCGTGCTCTTCCGGGACGGCAGGGAGGTGGCCCGTGGCAGGGGGCCGGAGCTGCGCCTGCCTGCAGGCACCGGGGTCTGGCGGGCGGAGGTGCTGGTGGACGAGCCGGGCTTCCCCTTCCGCGACGGTGCCCTCTGGATCGCCTCCTCCGCGATGCGCGTCCCCGCATACGACGGGTGAGAGAGCCTGGTCGTACGCCCGTCGTTGACGGCTGGACGATTCCGAACGTAAGTACCGGCCCGTGCAGCTGATCTACGTGGTGGCGACCTGGCTCGCCTTCCTCCTCCTCTGGCCTTTCCTCCTGGTCCACAAGAAGACCCGGCAGGGACAGCTGCGCCGTCTCGGCTTCTACCCGCCGGGCTGGCCCGCGCCCGGGGGCAGGCCGCGGATCTGGATGCACGGCTCCTCCGCCGGCGACCTCCTCGCCCTGAAGCCGATGGTCGCCGAGATGAAGAAGCGCTTCCCCGGCTGCGTGGTGGTGATGAGCGCCTTCACCAACTCCGGCTGGCAGATGGCGAAGGAGCGGATCCCCGAGGCGGACGAGGTGACCTACGTCCCCTGGGATCTGCCGGGCAGCACCGCCCGGGCGCTGGCCTCGATCGATCCGGATCTGCTCGTCCTCGAATACACCGAGATCTGGCCCAACCTGATCCACGCGGCGCGGCGCCGCGGGGTGAAGGTGGCGATCACCAACGGCCGCTTCTCCCCGGCGAAGCTCGAGAGCTACCGCCGCTTCTTCCGGATCGCCGGTGATCCCCTGGCGAAGATCGATCTCTTCCTCATGCGCGACGAGGACGAGGCGGAGCGCGCCCTCACCCTGGGCGCCGCGCCGGAGCGGGTCCGCGTCACCGGCAACACGAAATTCGACGGGCTGGTGGGCCCCAGCGGGGCCGACGAGGCGAAGCTGCGCGCCGCGCTCGGGGCCGGGCCCTTCTTCATCGCGGGCTCCACCCACGAGGGCGAGGAGGCGCTGCTCCTCCCCGTCTTCCGCAAGCTCCGGGAAGAGTTCCCGCGTCTGCGCCTCGCGATCGCTCCGCGCTACGTCGATCGGGCGGCGAAGATCGTCTCGCTGGCGGAGGGCGAGGGTTTCAGCTGCGGGCTGCGCTCCAAAGGCGCTCCCGACGCGGACGTGGTGATCCTCGACACCATCGGCGAGCTCAGCGCCGCCTACCGCCTCGGCACCCTCGTCTTCGTCGGCGGCTCCTTTACCAACCGCGGCGGCCAGAACATCCTCGAGCCCGCGGGGCAGGGCAGGCCCGTCCTCTTCGGGCCCAACATGGACAATTTCAAGGACAGCGTGCAGGTGCTGGTGGGCCGGGGCGGGATCCAGGTGGCCGATCCGGAGCAGCTGCTGCGCGTCTCCCGCGATCTGCTCGCCAGGCCGGAGAAGCTCGAGGAGCTCGGCGCTCTGGCGCGCTCCGCCGTCGGCGCGATCCGCGGCGCCTCCGTCCGCAACGTGGACCAGATGGCCCGGATCCTCGCCTCTTCGACCGCGCCAGCTGCTGCGGTGGGGACCTGATGCGCATCCTCGTGGTCCGCACCAGCGCCCTGGGCGACACCGTCCTCGCCACGCCCGTCTTCCGGGCGCTGCGGGCCCGCTGGCCCGAAGCGGAGATCCACTTCGTCACCAGCGGCGCCTTCGCTCCCCTCTTCGAGGGGCTGCCCGACCTGCACCGGGTCTGGCGCTGGGAGCCGAAGGAACGGCACGCGGGCCTGCGTGGCCTCTCGCGCTTCGCCGCCGAGGTCCGCGCCGCGGGACCGTTCGCGTTCGGCATCGACCTGCAGAACAAGGCCCGGACCTCCGCCTTCCTCTCGCTGGTGCGGCCCGCCCGCCGGCTCGCCTTCGTGAAGCGCAGCGGCCTCGTCGAGGTGGCGCGCTCCCTCGCCGGCGACGATCCGGTCCTCGACCGGGGGCCCGCTGCGGCGCTCTATCTCGAGGCCCTCGCGCCCCTCGAGCTGCCCGCCGTCGATCTGCGCCCGTCGATCGTCGTGCCGCCTGCAGCCGCCGCTGCGGCGGATCGTCTCCTCGCAGGTGCCGACGGCGCGCCGATCGCCGCCCTCGCCCCTGGCGCCCGCTGGGCCTTGAAGCGCTGGGCGCCGGAGCGCTTCGCCGAGGTGGGTGACGCGCTGGCGGCGAAGGGCGCGCGCCTCGTCCTCGCCGGCGGCCCCGGCGATCTGCGGGAACTCGAGGGCGTGCGCGCCGCGCTGCGGACGATGCCCATCGGCGATACCGCGGGCCTCGACGTGGCGGGCCTCGCTGCGGTGCTCGCCCGGTCCGCCGTTCTCGTCACCGGCGACTCCGCCCCGAGCCATCTCGCGCAGGCGGTGGGCACGCCGGTGGTGGCGGTTTTCGGGCCGACCTCCGCCAGGCGCTGGGGCCCGCTCGCAGGTGCCGGCACCGCGCTCTCGCTGCCGCTCGCCTGCTCGCCGTGCAGCAACCACGGCAAGCGCGGTTGCCCGCTGGGCCACCACGCCTGCCTCGTCGATCTCCCGGCCGATCCCGTCGCCGCCGTGGCCCTCGCCGCCCTGCGTGCCGACAGGGAAGCAGGTGGCGATGCGGCCGCTGCCGCTGCGCGCCGCGAGCTCGTCCCCCTCGCCGCCCGGGCCGCCCGCGGCGCCAGGGAGCTGCGGCCGTGAACCTCGTCCGCCTCCTCCACGAGCAGGACGAGCCCGCCTGGCAGCGCCTGCTCCTCGCCCCGCTCGCACCTGCGGCGGGCCTCTTCGGCGCGGCGGCGGCCACGCGCCGCGGCCTCTACCGGCGCGGGGTCCTGCGCAGCGCGAAGGCGCCGATCCCGGTGATCTCGGTGGGCAACCTCGCGGTCGGCGGCGCCGGCAAGACGCCGGTCACCATCCACCTGGTCCGCGAGTTCCAGCAGCGGGGCCTCAAAGTGGCGGTCCTCAGCCGCGGCTACGGCGGCACGGGCCGTGGCGCCCGGGTCGTGTCGCGGGGCGAGGGGCTTCTTCTCGACGCGAAGGACGCAGGTGACGAGCCCGTCCTCGTGGCCCGGCGCTGCCCCGGCGCGCAGGTCCTGGTCGGTACCAACCGCGCGGAGCTCGCAGCGATCGCGGGCACGCATCTGCGCGCCGACGTGGCGATCCTCGACGACGGCTTCCAGCATCTGGCGCTCCAGCGGGATCTCGACATCGTCGTCCTCGACGGCGCGTCGCCTTTCGGCAACGGCAAGCTCCTCCCCAGGGGCCCGCTGCGCGAGGGGCCGGAGGCGCTCCGCCGCGCCCATCTCGGCTGGATCGCGAAATGCGACGAGGGCGATCCGGCGACGGTGGAGGCGGCGGCGCGCATCGTCGAGCGCCACGTCGGCAGCGCGCCCGTTCGCTCCCGCTACCGCGCGAGCCGCCTGCTCTCGGCGGATCTGCGCACCGAACTGTCGCTCTCCCTCCTCGAGGGCCAGCCGGTCGTGCTCCTCGCCGGCGTGGCGCGGCCCCATTCCTTCCGCCGCACCCTCGAGCACGCGGGCGCCCGCGTGATCGAGGAGGCCCTTTTCCCCGACCACCACGCCTTCACCAGAGCCGAGGTGGAGCGGGTGCTCGCCAGCGCCCGCGCCCTCGGCGCGGAGCGGGTCTGCTGCACCGAGAAGGACGCGGTGCGGCTGCCGCGCGACCTGCACGGTGGCGATCGGCTGGTGGTGGTGCAGGTGGAGACCGAGATCGTCGCTGGCGGCGCGCTTCTCGCCGCAGCGCTCGACCGTGTCGTCGGAGGCAGGCGTGGCTAGCTGGATCGTCGTCGGGGCCCTCTTCGCCGTGGTGCTCTTCGTCCTCGGCGTGGTCGCCTCCCAGGGTCGGCTGCTCGGCTGGCTGGTGGCGCGGCTGCCGCACCCGCTGCTCCTCGCGCTGGGCAAGGCGCTCGGCGCGCTCCTCGCCGCCGTCGGCGTGCGCCGTCGCATCGCCCTCGCCAACCTCGCGCAGGCCTTCCCCGAGCGCGATGCGGGCTGGCGCGCCCGGACCCTGCGGATCTTCTACGACCACCTCGGCCTGCTCGTCGCCGAGTTCCTCCGCGCCCCCTATCTGCGCCCCGAGCGCCTCGACGAGCTGGTGGAGGTCGAGGGCTTCGAGCGCTTCGCCCCCGAGTTCGCGAAGGGGCAGGGCGCCATCGTGGCCACCGCCCACTTCGGCAATTTCGAGCTCCTCGGCTCCTTCTTCGCCACGAGGGGCATGCCGGTCACCGCGATCACCAAGCGGCTCTCGCGGAACTTCGCCAACGCCTTCTGGCTCGACCAGCGCCGCCGCGCCGGCCTGCGCGAGGTCGCCGATTCGGGCTCGATCCGCGACATCCTCAAGGTGCTGCGCGCCGGCGAGATCCTCGCGGTGATGATCGACCAGAACATGATCCCCCGCCGGGCGATCTTCGCCCCCTTCTTCGGCAAGCTCGCCGCCACCACCCCGGCGCCGGCGATCTTCGCCCACCGCACCGGCGCCCCGGTCTTCCTCGCGCTGATGCACCGCCTCCCCGGCGGGAGGCATCGGGTCACCGTGGAGGGGCCGATCCCCTTCGAACACACCGGCGACCGGGACGCCGACGTGGCGGCCTTCACCGCGAAGCTCAACCGGGAGCTGGAGCGCCACGTGCGGGCGGAGCCGGCCTCCTGGTATTGGGTCCACCGGCGCTGGAAGACCCGCCCGCCCGAGGAGACGGCGGCCCCCGGCCCGGTCGCCGCCCTCGAGTAGCCCTCGAGTTGCCCTCCCACGCTTGCCGCGCTGAACGTCTTTTCCCGTTGCTGCAAGCGACGGGAATGACGGGAGATGCGCCCGTACTCCCACCCCTTCCCCCTTCCGGAGCCGTCCCTAACGTTGTGAAGGCGACAGGCTCGTAGGTCCTTTGCGGGGCCAATCGCTCAGGGGGGTCGCTCGGCAGCGGCCCACAACGGAGGAAGGGAGGAGCTATGCGGAAGTACCTTCTCGTGGTGGCCGCGGCGCTGGTGGCGCTGCCCACTGCTGCGAGTGCGGTGAAGATTTCGAAGTCCGAGCGGGCGAGCGAGGGGGCCCCCGAGCTGCTCGGCATCCCGGTGGAGTCGCTGAGCGCCGGTATCGGCTACTCGAATTACACCGGTGAGATTGCACCGGACATCGCTCCGGGCCCCGGCTGGGATCTGCGCCTCGACCTCGACGTCACGCAGCCGGTCGAGCTCGAAGTGCAGTACATGGGCGCGGTCAACTCGGTCATTCCCGACCCGCTGAGCGAGTTCAATCTCTACACGAACCAGTTCCAGACCGCTGCGCAGGTGGCGCCGTGGACGGTCGGTGACGTCGAGCCCTACGTCTCGGGCGGCATCGGCCTGACCCGCGTCTCGGTGGCCAAGAACCCCGATCTCAACGCGCAGATCCAGTCCGACACCATGGGCTCGGTGCCGCTGGCTGCAGGTGCGGACTACCCGATCACCGATGCGCTGAAGATCGGCGCCCGCGCCCAGTGGGACATCTACTTCGACAACGAGCTGCTCGTGCAGGAGAACACCACCGACTCCGACCGGTGGGGCTTCATGGTCAACATCGGCGCGACCGAGTTCTGACGCGCCGCGGATCGCATCGCGGAAGGCCCGGCACGCCCCTCCGGCGTGACCGGGCCTTCGCATCTCGCGGACCTGGCGGGCAGGCAGGTGCTCGCAGCCCTTCTGTTTGACGGTGGGCAGAGCGCGTCGTACAAGTCCGCGCGATGCGGCGCCAGGTGGACATCCAGGATCTCGCGGCCATCGTCCGGCGCTTTCCGCGGCGGCGGGTCGCGGTGGTCGGCGACGTGGTCGTCGACGAGTACATCTACGGACAGACCGATCGGATCTCGCGCGAGGCGCCGGTCCTGATCGTGCGGCACGAGTCGACCGAGCGGAAGCTCGGCGGCGCAGCCAACGCCGCGGCGAACCTCGCCAGGCTCGGCGGAACGACCATCGCCCTGGGCGTCATCGGCGACGACGAGGCCGGGGGCGGGCTCGCCCGGCTCTGTTCCGAGGCGGGCATCGACGGCCGCTTCACCGTGGTGCCGGGCAGCCCCACCGAGACCAAGACGCGCATCCTCGCCGGTGGCATCAACACCACCCGGCAGCAGATGCTCCGCGTGGACCGGAGCCGCGGCGGCGATCTGCCTGCCGCGTCGGTGGCCGGACTCGTCGAGACCCTCCGGGCAGCGGCCCGGGAGGCGGACGTGCTCATCGTCTCCGATTACGGCGGCGGCGTGCTCTGCCCCGGCGTCGTCGAGGAGGTCCGCCGTCTCGCCGCCGACGGCGTACGGATCTGCGTCGACAGCCGTTACAACCTCCGGGCGTTCCGCGGCGTCCACGTGGCCAAGCCCAACGAGCCCGAGCTGGCGGCAGCCACCGGGATGCCGGTGGGCGAGACCGCGAGCAGCGTCGCCGCTGCCCGGACGCTGCAGGATGCCCTCGGCTGCCACGCGGTGCTGGCCACCCGCGGCCGCAGCGGCATGGCCCTGATCGAGCAGGGGCGCGAGCCGGACCTGATCCCGGTGCACGGGCAGGAGGAGGCGGTCGACGTCACCGGCGCCGGCGATACGGTCATCGCCACCCTGGCCATGGCCCTCGCTGCAGACGCGACCCTCGCCCAGGCGGCCCGCCTCGCCAACGTCGCCGGCGCCCTGGTGGTGCGCAAGCCGGGTACCGCCACCATCGACGCCGACGAGATCCTCGCGGAGCTGCAGGCATGAACACCTCCGAGCGCGCGCCGTCGGCGAAGAAGATCGGGGACCTCGAGACGATTCGTTCGGCGGTGGAGGCCCACCGGGCCGCGGGCCGTGTCGTGGCCCTGGCCAACGGCGTCTTCGACCTCCTCCACGTGGGCCACGTGCGCTACCTCGAGGCTGCGCGCGGGATGGCGGACGTGCTGGTGGTCGCGGTGAACAGCGACGCCTCCACCCGCGCCAACAAGGGCCCGACCCGGCCCGTCGTTCCCGAGGCCGAGCGGGCCGAGATGGTGGCGGCGCTCGGCTGCGTCGATCACGTGGTGCTCTTCGACGAGAAGAGCCCGCTCGGCGTGATCCGCACGCTGCGGCCCCACCTGCAGGTGAAGGGCACCGACTACACCCCGGACTCCATCCCGGAGCGGGCGGAGGTCGAGTCCTGGGGCGGCCGCGTCGCCGTCGCCGGCGATCCGAAGAACCACTCCACCACCGACACGCTGCGCAAGCTCGAGCGCAGCGCCTAGAAGCCCGTGCGCCTGCTCCTCCTCTGCGCGACGCCAGAATTCACCGGCCCCGCCGAGCTGATGCTCGAGGACGCTGCGACCCTGCGCGCTGCGGGCCACGAGGTGACGGTCGCCTTCGATAGCCGGCGCGCGGGCTCGCTCCGCGGGCGGGTCGAGGCCCTCGGCCTGCCGATCGAGGAATCGCTCGACCTCTGTCGGCTCGCCTCGCCCGCCGCCTTCGCAGGCGACGTGCGCCGGCTGCGGGGGCTGCTTCGCGCGGGACGTTGGGAGACCATCCACGCGCGCTTCTCCCACGATCACCACGTGGCCCTGCTCGCCACCGCAGGCCTCGATCGGCGCCGCTTCCGCCTCCTCCGCTCGGTGGAGCTCCTGCACAACGCGGCGCGGGGCGCTGCGCGCAGCCTGGCCTACGCTGGCACGGATCGCTTCGCCGTGCCGTCGGAGGCCCACGGCGCCGCGCTGGTCCGGAACCACGGCGTCGATCCCGCGCGGATCGACAAGCTCCCCGGCCGCGTCGACGCGGCGCGCTTCGCGCCGGGGCCGTCGGGCCTCCGGGCGGAGCTGGGGATCCCCGAAGGTGCGCCCGTGGTCGGGATCGTCTCGCGGATCAAGCCGGACCGGCTCCATGCCGATCTGCTCCGGGCCTTCGCCAGGGCGCGGCGCGAGGTGCCGGACGCCTGGCTGGTCGTGGTCGGCCGCGGCGAGGGCGAGCCGGAGGTGCGGGCCCTCGCCGACGCGATGGGCCTGGCGGCGCGGACGCGCTTCGCGGGCTACCGCACCGGCGCGGCGCTGGCGGATGCCTACCGCGCCTTCGACGTGAAGGCCTGGCTCGCGCCGGGCAACGACGGCACCTGCCGCGCGGTCCTCGAGGCGATGGCCTCGGGCTGTGCCGTCCTGGGCGGCGATTTCGGTGCGGTCGCCGAGTCGGTGGTCGACGGCGAGACCGGCCGCCTCTGCGATCCGCGGGACGCGGAAGATACGGGCAGGGCGCTCGCCTGGCTCCTCGCCGACAGGCGCCGCGCCGCAGCCCTCGGCGCTGCAGGGCGCAGCCGCGTGCTGGCGCGGTATACTCCCGCCGGCAGAGCCGCCTCCCTTCTCGGACTGTACGAGCGCGCCTGGGAGAGCGGCCCCGTGCGCCCCTCCCACCAGGCGTAGGCAACACGTGCGCGTTCCGGCGCGCAGGAGTCGAACGACATGGCAACGCTCCACCCCGAGCTCAAGCAGATCCTCGCCTGTCCCCGCTGCAAGGGCGAGCTCGACTTCCGCGAGCCCAGCGACGAGATCGTCTGCCACACGTGCAAGCTGGTCTTCCCGATCCGCGAGGACCTTCCGGTGATGCTGGTCGAGGAAGCTCGCCCGCTGCCCGAGGCGCGATGAGCCTGCGCGTTCTCGGCCGCGCCCTCGTGGTCGCGCTGGCGCGGCTCGTCTTCGGCAAGCCCCGCGGCGGGCCTGTCGGCCCCATCCGCAAGGTGCTGGTGGTCCGCACCGACGAGCGCGTCGGCAACGTGCTGCTCACCATCCCGCTCCTCCGCGCGCTGAAGCAGGGGCTGCCGGAGGCGGAGATCGTCTTCCTGCACGCTGCCTCCAAGGCGGCGCTGGTGCGGGGCCTGCCCTGGGCGGATCGCTTCGAGCCCTTCGCCCGCAAGCAATTCTTCCAGAAGCCCTGGCGCCTCGCGGCGCAGCTCTGGCGCCTGCGCCGCGAGCGCTTCGACGTGGCGATCGAGGCGGGGCACTACCACGCCTTCAGCCTCACTGCGGCGCTGGTCTGCCGGGCGATCGGGGCCCGCGTGGTCATCGGCCACGACCGCGGCGACGCCCGCGCCTTCTTCGACCACGCGGTGCCGCAGCCTGCAGGCATGGTGCAGGACGTGGCGGTGAAGCTCACCCTCGCCGCGCCCCTCGGCGTCGCCGCGACCGACCGCCAGCTCGAGACGCCCCTCGGCGCCGACCCGGGCTCCCGCGCAGAGGCCGCCGCCCTGGTGGAGACGATGGGCCTCGCGGGGCGGCGGCTCCTCCTCGTGAACCCGGGGGCGCGCAAACTCGATCGGCGCTGGCCGCCTGCCGCCTACGCTGCAGCTGCGGCCCGGCTCGCGGCGCGCTTCGACCTGGTGCCGGTGGTCTTCTGGGGCCCCGGCGAGGAGGGGCTCGCTGCCGAGGTGGTGGAGCGCCTCGGGGGAGAGGCCTGCGCGGCGCCGCCCACCGATCTGCGGCAGCTCGCTGCGCTCCTGCGGCAGGGGACCCTCGTCCTCACCAACGACACCGGCCCGATGCACCTCGCCGTCGCAGCGGGCACGCCCACCGTCGCCATCTTCCTCGTCGGCGACCACCAGCGCTGGGGGCACGAGCTGCCACACTTCGCCGCGGTGCCGGTGGGGCAGCGTCCCGCCGACGAGGCGCTCCTCGCCGAGATCGAGGCCGCCGCCTGCCGGCTCCTCGATGGCGGCAACTGTTCGGCACTCGTCGGTTGACGGCCTGCCGAGCGGCGGCTAGCGTCCACCGCGTGCTGCGCTCCATGACCGGTTTCGGATCGGGCCGTGCTTCTGCCGGCCACGAGGACCTCGCCGTCGAGCTTCGCTCGGTGAACGGGAAATTCTGCGAAGTGAAGTCCCGGCTCCCCCGGGAGCTCCTCGCTCTCGAGAGCGCCGCGGTGCGCCGGGTGAAGGATCGCCTCGCCCGCGGCGGCGTCGACCTCACCGTGCGACGCGGCGGCGGGGGCGGCGGTGGCGACCTCGCGCCGCGGATCGACGAGGCCCTCGCTGCGCGCTACGTGGAGAGCTTCCGCTCGCTGCGCGATCGCCTCGGCCTGGCTGGCGACGTGACCATCGCCGACGTGATCGGCGCGGAGGGTGTGCTCTCGCTCGAGGAGCGGACCCCCGATCTCGAGGCTGCCGGCGAAGCGCTGGCGAAGGCACTCGACGACGCGCTCGATCGCCTCGTCGCCATGCGCGAGCAGGAGGGGAGGGCGCTTCGCGAGGACCTCGCCGCGCGGCTGCAAACCATCGCCGGCCTCGTCGCGCGGGTGGCGGCGGAGGCGCCGCTCGCCGTCCGCCAGCAGCACGAGCGGATCCAGCAGCGCGTCGCCGAGCTCACCGGCGGCCTGCAGATCGATCCGCAGCGCCTCGCGCAGGAGGTGGCGCTCCTCGCAGAACGCTCCGACATCGCGGAGGAACTCACCCGCCTCGACAGCCACCTGGCGCAGTTCCATCTCCTCCTCGACGCGACCGAGCCGGTGGGCAGGCGGATGGACTTCCTCGTCCAGGAGCTCAATCGCGAGGTGAATACCATCGCCTCGAAATCCCAGTGGGCATCGCTCGCAGCGCTCGCCGTGGATCTCAAGGCCGAGATCGAGCGCATCCGCGAGCAGGTGCAGAACGTCGAATAGGTGCACGCTTTGGCCCACGCGAATGGACTCATGCTGGTGCTCTCGGCGCCCTCGGGGACGGGCAAGACCACGCTCGCCCGCAGGCTCGTCGCCAACGCGCCGGACGCGATCTTCTCGGTCTCGGTGACGACCCGGCAGCCCCGTGGCGCGGAGCTGGACGGGATCGATTATTCCTTCCTCACGCCTGCGGCGTTCCAGGGGATGATCGACCGGGACGAGTTGCTGGAGTGGGCCGAGGTCCACGGCAACCGCTACGGAACGCCGCGCCGCTTCGCCGCCGAGGCGAACGAGGGCGGGCGGATCGTCGTCTTCGACATCGACGTGCAGGGCGGGGCGCAGATCAAGCACCGTCACCCCGAGGCTGCCACCGTCTTCGTCCTGCCCCCGTCGCTCGAGGAGCTGGAGCGACGCCTCCGGGCACGTGGCACCGACGAGGATGGCATCGTCCGCCGTCGGCTCGATGCGGCCCGGGCGGAGATCGACGCGGGCCTCTCGTCCTACGATTACGTGATCGTCAACGACAGCCTCGAGCGGGCCTCTGCCGACCTCGCGGCGCTGGTCCGCCATCTCCGCGGTCTGGGCGGCTCCCGTGACGGCGCGGTGGCGGCATCGTTGCGGCGGGAAGAGGCGACGCAGCGCTGGAAGAGCGGCGCACGAACCTCCTGATTCCCGGGGGTTGCAGAGAATCGGATCGGTTGCAGAAATCTCCGTGTTGACAACCGAACGACGATCCCGTAAACCCCATCTCACTTCGGCGGCGGGCAGCACGGAAGAAACGGGCGGCCCGGCTCGTTGGGGAAAACTGGAAGGCGCGTCCTTCCGATCTTTGCCAATCGAATCGCATCTACTGGAATGGAGCTTCGGCTCCTCGAGTCTCGCCCAGGCGAGACGGCCCCAGTCACCGCAGCTCCCGGAAGGGAGCGCACCTGGCATTTCGACCCGTGGTTCGAGCGGTCTTCCGAGCGGAAGGCCCCTCGCGCGACGGGTGTCGAACCCGCCGACATCGCGGTGACCCCAGTCTGCTCGACCGTTCGGTCGCTGCTGGCTTTTCTGGGCCACCGCCCTTGACGACGCGATCCCGCGTCGCTAGGGTTCGCCGGCTTCCAACCGCTGGTTGGCAGTCGCGCGTCCTGCGACGGTCGGGAATGGCGTCGTTGTCTTCTGTCGTTCCAGTGGATGCGCAAGAGGGTGAGAATCCTCTTGACGCCGACTGGTGCGCGGTTGTAGAAGCCGCGCCCACCTCGACGGACGGCATGGCCGGACGGCGGGTGAGCAGAACCGGTTGGTCTCTGAAAACTGAATAGCAAGCCAGTAACGTCGAATTGCGGAGCAATCGCAATTCCATCGAGCCAGCGACTCCCCCCGGGAGCGCAGCTCGA
>NZ_JAWLCN010000016.1 GCF_041687135.1 Vulgatibacter sp.
CGTAGCACCTCAACCAACCGAACCGCCGGATGCGGACCCGCACGTCCGGTGGTGTGGGAGGGGACCGGCAGCAGAAAACTGCCGGCCCCTATCCCGATTTGGAGTCCGGGAGTCGTGGAGTGCGTTGCCAGGCAGGCCGAACGCTCCCTTCTACGTGTCGTGCCGGCGCCAGCACTCGGGATGGATCGGTAGTAGGATTTTCAGCGCGCCGAGCCTGCGGAGGAGCCGATGGGAGCCAGCGAGCGTGTGACGGTGACCCTGCCTGCCGAACTGGTCGAACGGATCGACAGGGTCGAGCGTAGCCGCACCCGTTTCATTACGGAGGCCGTTGAGCAGGAGCTCGCTCGCAGGAGTCGCGAGGCGCTTCTGCGCTCCCTGGACAATCCGCATCTCGAGACGGCCTCGGTGGCCGAGGCGGGCTTCGGACAGTGGGCGCACGGGCTCCGCGCTGGGGACGAAGGCCTCATCGAGGCCAGGGGCGGCCGGGCCGTTCGCTGGGTCGAAGGCAGGGGTTGGAGCGAGGACCCGGGTGAGGATTGAACGGGGAACCGTGGTCTAGGTTCTCATCAACCCAACCGTCGGACACGAGCAGCGCGGCCTGCGACGCTGCGATGCGGTGAGCAGCCCGGACGTGAACGGGAGCGAGTGGCCTCACGCAGAATTCGTACGCGCTCCTTGGTGGGCGATGAGGGGAAATCACGTCGCCTGCCGACTGTTCCGACCCGGTACGCCACCGGAGGATGGATGCTGCTGATCCGCAACGCGCACGAGCTGATGGAGGCGTTCCGCCCGCTCGATCTGCGCCTCTTCGAGCTCCCCGACGAGGCCACCTATCCGCTACTGGTGCGCGACTACCGCGCCTGGCTGGAGACCGGTGGCGCGCGCATCTACCTCGTCTACGAGGACCCGGACACGCACAAGCCCCGCGGCCTGATCTTCCGCCGCCCGAACGCCCGCGGTGCCGGCGGCGTCAGCCACATGTGCAACTGGTGCCACTCGTACGGCGGCCCCGACGAGATCGGCCTCCTCCTCGCCGAGGAGAGCGCCAGGCGCCGGGTCGGCGTGGTGGTCTGCCGCGATCTCGGCTGCCGTGAGCGCGTCGAGGAGGCCGGGGACCTCGCCGGCAGGGACACCGCGGAGGCAAAGCGCCGCGTGGTGGAGCGCATGGCCCGCTTCGCGAACGAGGCCCTGGGGCTCGACACGGCCCACGCCGGTTGATCCGTGGCCGGGGGCCGCGTCCTCGTCGCCGAACGAGGTGGCGACGAATCGAGCCCGCCAGATCCTCCTCGGTCGTCCGCCCCGCAGCCAGGGCTATGAACGCAGGCGCATTTCTCAGCGCTGCGTACGGCGCCTCACTTCGCCCCGGGCCAGAAGGCCATCACGATGTCGAAGACGATGAGGAGCACGATGGCCGCCTCGAGGAGCGTATTGCGACGCATGTCGATCTCACCCTTGAGCAGGGCGTAGACCTGGGCCACCAGCGTCTGCTTGCGGCCGACGCTCTCCTGCCATGACGGCAGCCGGAACCTGCGCACCGCCGCCCGGTAGACCCGCGCCAGGTAGAAGTCGCCGATCACCTTGAGCGAATTCTCCACCCGCTCGGTGAACTCGGTCACCTCGAGGAGCTGCCGCATCACCTTGCGCGCCAGCGCGCCGTAGGGACTCCAGAAGAGCGCCCACCACCTGCCGCCCGCCTCCTCGACCTCGTCGTAGATTCCGTTGAGCTCCACGTCGAGGAGGTCGTCGTAGTAGCGGAGCTCCAGGAGCTGCGAGGTGGCGAATTCGAGGATGTCGGGGATGTCGCGGCTCCCCGAGGGCTCGAGGACGAAGGCGCTGTTCCAATCGATGACCGCGAGGTCGTCGTCGAAATAGCTGTAGGCGTGCTTGAGCACGTCGCCGCGCTCCTCGCTGGCGAGGCGCTTGGGGCTGGTCTCGCCGAGCAGCAGCTTCCCCAGCCCCGGGGTAGCCAGCACCTCCCGCGCGCTGGGGCTGCCCTCCAGCTCCTCGACGAAGATCACCGTATAGGTCTCGACCCCGGGCCAGGCGTGGGTCCCCTCGATGGTGGAGCGCAGCCGGTCGAGGAGCGGATCGAGCTCCAGGCGCGCGTGCTGCTCGAGCACCGGCGTGTCGTAGAGCTCGTCGCAGAGGGGCAGCATCTCGGAGAGTCTGGTGCCCGGCGGGATCGGCACCTCGAAGAGGACCGAGATCGCCGCGAAGTCGAAGAAGCGCGCAGCGACGTCGCACTCGATGGTGCGGGCGACCTTCGGCAGCGCCAGGCTCCGCTTTCCCAGCCCCACGTCGAGGGGCGGGGAGGTGAAGGCCAGCGACTCGGCTCCCTCGCGGGAGAGCTTCGCGCGCTTCTTGCCGGGCGTCTCGATCAGCGTCTGCTCGGCGCGATCGAGGTCGATCTGATCGCCCACGTCGAAGATGCGATAGCAGAGGATGCGGCCCCGGAGGACCGTCGGGCTTCCGTCGCTCACGTCGGAAGAGATAGCCCCGAACGGCGAAGGCGGCCGGAACTTTCGTCCGGGCCGCCTCCGAGAACCGTCTGATATTGGGGCTTTACGGCAGGTTCAGGCCTCGAGGACGCGCAGGCTGCGCTTCTCTTCGTCCTTGGGGAACTGCACCCGGTAGTTGCCGGTGAAGCAGGCGTCGCAGTAGCCCTCGCCGCGGCTTCCCACCGCATCGTGGAGACCACCGGTGCTCAGGTAGCCCAGCGAATCCGCGGTCACGTACTTGGTGATCTCGTCGGTCGAGTGCGAGGAGGCGATGAGCTCCTGCCGGGTCGGCGTGTCGATGCCGTAGTAGCAGGGCCACGCGGTGGGCGGACTGGAGATGCGCAGGTGCACCTCCTTCGCGCCGGCGTTCCGGAGCATCTTCACGATCTTCCGGGAGGTCGTGCCGCGGACGATCGAGTCGTCGATCACCACCACCCGCTTGCCCTTGAGTTCGTTGCCCAGCGCGTTGAGCTTCAGCTTCACGCCGAAGTGGCGGATCGACTGCGAGGGCTCGATGAAGGTGCGGCCCACGTAGTGGCTGCGCACGAGGCCCATGCCGAAGGGGATGCCGCTCGCGGCGGCGTAGCCGATCGCCGCGGGCACGCCGGAGTCGGGCACCGGGATGACCAGGTCCGCCTCCACCGGATGCTCCGTGGCGAGCTGGGCGCCGAGCCGGGTGCGGGTGGCGTAGACGCTCTGGCCGAAGAGGACCGAGTCGGGGCGGGCGAAGTAGACGTGCTCGAAGATGCAGCGGGCTGCGGCCACCTGCTCGAAGGGCCGCAAGGACTGCAGGCCCTCCTTCGATATCACCACCATCTCGCCCGGCTCGATCTCGCGGATGTACTCCGCCTCGATGAGGTCGAGGGCGCAGGTCTCGCTGGCGAGCACGAAGGCGTTCTTCAACTTGCCGAGGATGAGCGGGCGGAAGCCGTGGGGATCCCGCACGCCGATGAGCTGCTCGTCGCTCATGAAGAGGAGCGAGTAGGCGCCGTCCACCTCGCGCAACGCCGCGGAGATCCGCTCGTGGAGCACGGCCTCGGGGCGGCGGGCCACCAGGTGGAGGACCACCTCGGTGTCCGACGAGGAGAAGAAGATCGCGCCCTGCTCCTCGAGGAGGCGGCGCTTCGAGTCCGCGTTCACGAGGTTGCCGTTGTGGGCGATCGCCAGGGGGCAGGTGCTCGTCTGCACCGCGAAGGGCTGGGCGTTCTTGATCCCGCCGCCACCTGCGGTGGAGTAGCGCACGTGGCCGATCGCCGCCTCGCCCGGAAGACGCTCGAGGACCTTCGCCCCGAAGATGTCACCGACGAGGCCGAGATCCTTGTGCATGTGGAGGGAGACACCGTCGTTGGAGACGATGCCGGCACCCTCCTGCCCGCGGTGCTGCAGGGCGTGCAGGCCGAGGTAGGTGAGGTTCGCCGCTTCGGGCGCACCCCAGATACCGAAAACGCCGCATTCTTCCTTGAGCTTGTCGAACATGCGCAATCCAGAACACGATGGGTGGCGGCAAATTTCGCCCGACTGCGAGCGCGCGAATTTGGCGGGGCCCCGGTCCCGCGTCTGGCCGACCGGGGCGGGCCCGTGATACGCCCAACCGGCACCGCAGCGCCAGCCTTTCGTCACCCCGTGAACGCCCTCCTTTCTCTCCGTAACCCAGCCCGCCTGGTCGTCCTCTTCCTCCTCGGCCTGGTGGCCGCGGCGGCTGGGCTCGATCTGCGCGCGGGGCGGCAGGAGGCGCCGCCGCGGCTGGTGGCCAGCGCCGGTGGCAGGGGCGCGTTGCTCGCCGGGGCGGGCAGGGCGCCGATCGCCCTGCCGCCGGAGGTCGTCCTCGCCGGCTACCAGGCCTTCGGCCGCTCGCCGAAGGAACCGTCCACGCCCCTCTACGCCCGCTCGCTCCTCCTCGAGGCCGGCGGCGTGCGCACCGCGGTGGTGCTGGTGGAGCTGCTCACCCTGCCCGAGCCCCTCGCCCACGCGGTGCAGGAGCGGGCCGCTGCGGAAGGGGCCGCCTGCGCCCTGGTGGTGGCGAGCCACACCCACTCCGGCCCGGGCGGCTACGACCAGGCGTTCCTGCCCCAGCTCGTTCTCGGTCGCTACGACCCGGCGGTGGAGCGGGCGATCCTCGAGGCGGTGGAAGCCTCCCTGGTGGCAGCCCGGGCGGAGCTCGCCCCGGCGACGCTCGCCACCGGCGAGGCCCTCGGCGCCGGGCTCGCCTCCAACCGCGATCACAAGGGCGAGGCGGTGGATCAGCGGATCACCCGGGTGGCGCTGCAGCGCCCCGACGGCAAGATGGTGGCGACGCTGGCCCGCTTCTCGGCGCACCCGACCCTCAATCCCCGCAAGGTGGGGCCCGCCGGCGACTGGCCCGGCTTCACCATGGAGCGGCTCGAGGAGCAGGGCGGGGTGGCCTTCGTGCTCCCCGGCGCCGTGGGCGACGCCCGCCCGACCCGCGCCGCCTCGCCGGGCAAGGGCGCGATCCGGGCGCTCCTCTTCGGCGAGACGATCGCCGAGCGGGTGGGGGCGATCCCCCTCGTGGCGCAGGAGGGACCGGTGGCGCTCGCCTGCGCCGAGGTGGAATTCGACCTGCCCCCTGCGGACGTGGCGGGCATGGTGCCGGAGGGATTGGGGCGGCTCGCCTCGAACCTCGCGGCGCCGACGGCGCCGCGGACCGCCCGGGCGATGGCCTTCCAGCTCGGCGACCTCGCGCTGGTCGGCGTGCCGGCGGAGCCGCTGGGCGCGACCGCGCCGCTCTTCGAGCGGGCTGCGGCGGCGCGGGGCCTGCGGGGCAGGGTGGTCGGGGTCGCGCAGGGCTACACGAGCTATTGCGTGAGCGAGCGGGAGATGGAGCGCCGCACCACCTCGGCCCACAACGCCTGGTTCGGCGAGGCGCTCACGCCGCGGGTGGTCCGGGCGGCTGAGGCCGCCACCGCGGCGCTGCCGGTGCCGGTCGCCAGGGACGCGACCCAGGCAGCGGCGCCCTGAAACGACGAGCGCCGCTCCGGCCCGGATGCCGGAGCGGCGCCCCCACTCACCGAAGGTGCGTGGCCCTACCCGCCCTCAACCTCGCGCGCCGCAGCACGCCGGCTCCACGACGCTGCCGTCGGGGCCGTAGCAGACGCCGTCCCTGCCGAGCATCGCGAGCTCACAGAGGTCGCCGCCACCGTCGTCGGGATAGACGCAGTAGAAGCCGCCCTCCGGGCAACCGATCGCGGTGCAGCTGGCGAACTCCACGCAGGCGCCGCCGCGGCCGCAATCCGCGTCGGTGTTGCAGGGCTCGCCGGGGGGCCGCGGCGGGTCGACGTCGACGCAGGTCGACCGGCAGTAGCAGGCACCGGCGCAATCCTCGTCGCGGCAATCGGTGTCGCACGCGCATTCCTGCACGCAGGCCTGCCCCTCGCCGCAGGCGGGATCACACGCCGCCGGCGCCGGGATGCAGACGCCGCCGTGGCTCGAGCCGGCGCAGTCGGTGGAGCCGTCCGCGTTGGTGGTGCAGTCGACCTCCCGGGTCTCGCAGATCATCCCGGGGCCGCAATCGGCATCGCTGGAGCAGGGCGGCGGGCCCGGCTGGTAGGGACGATCGAGGACGCAGTAGAGGAAGCCGCCCTCCACCGGCGTGGTCGGGCAGTCGCAGATGCACTCGACGCCATCGGGGCAGGGGCTGCAGACGCACTCGTCGTCACGGCCGTCGTCGTCACCGTGGTCGTCGCAATCGCACGGCGGGCAGTTGGGATCGTTCGGATCACACTCCGGGCAGGCGCAGCCCGGTTCGTCGTCGCCGTAGATGCCGAGGCAGCCGGAGGTGGCGTTGCAGCTCCGCTCGTCGAGACCGGTGCAGTGGTCCCCGGGAACCGGTTCGCGGCCCGGGTTGCACGCGCAGACCTCGCAGCCGTCGGGGCCGCGGGCGAAGCCGTATTCGCACCAGAGTTCGCAGGTCACCGGCTGGCATGCGGCGGGCGCCTCGTTGCAGGCGCAGGTCGGGCAGCCGTTCTCGTCGGGGACGTGGCCGTACTCGCACCAGACGTCGCAGAGCACGCCGGGGCACTCGTCGCCGCGGACCGGCTGCTCGGTGCCACCATTGGGCGGCACCCCGCCACCGTCACAGCTGCCGCCGTCGAAGCCGAAGAGGAGCAGCGCAGCCAGCGCCGTCCCGAAGAGCGCCAGGCGTGGGTTGTTCAAACGATCCATGTATCTCATCCCTCCCTGGACCCGACCGGACTGCGGCCGGCGTCCGCTCCGTCGTGGAGCAAGGGCCCTGCCAGAAAAGGTGGCTGCGCAAGTGGGCGGAATCACAGGGGCGCAGCGGCACGGCCCCGGCTTTCCGCCACGAAAAACCGCGGGCGCCGCCGGATCACCGATGCGATCGCGCCGTCGCGGCGCCGCCAGCCGGTCCGATCGTCGTGTCGCTGGTCGACACCTGCCTTCCGCCCCCCGGACAGGCGCTGCGACATCGCTGCAAACCCCGCATTTTCCGGGGTTTGCGCCGTTTTCGGCCTCCCTCGGATCGGGCAAGGTTTCGCTTGACAACGAAGCGCCTCGCGACGATCTTGTGCGCCTTTTTTACCGGCCCCGACGACAGGTCAAGGTGTGTCCAAAATGGCGGCGCCGTTCACTGCAGACCAGCAGAAGCAGTTCGATGAGGGGATGGCGAAGTACCTCGCCCGCTTCCCCGAGGGCCGGAAGGCTGCGGCCATTCTTCCCGGTCTCCATCTCGTCCAGGATCTCGTCGGGTGGGTTCCGCCCGAGGCGATGATCCAGGTCGCCGAGAAGTGCCAGTCGACGCCCGAGCGCGTGCGCGAGGTGGCGACCTTCTACGTGATGTACTTCCTGCAGCCCAAGGGGAAGCACGTCATCGACGTCTGCACCAACATCTCGTGTTCCCTGCGTGGTGCCGAGCCCCTCATCGAGCATCTGGAGCAGAAGCTCGACGTGCACATGGGCGACACCACGAAGGACGGCATGTTCACCCTGCGCGAGTTCGAATGCCTCGGCGCCTGCGGTAACGCCCCGGTGCTCCAGGTGGACTCGCGCTTCCACATGAACATGACCCTCAAGAAGGCCGATCAGCTCATCGAGGACCTGCGCAAGCAGGCCCCGAAGAAGGCGTAAGACATGGCCGAGCGGCTCCTCACCAAGAATTGGTTCCAGCCCGACAGCCGGAGCCTCGCGTTCTACAAGCAGCACGGCGGCATGGAGAGCCTCAACAGGGTTCTCAAGATGGCGCCTGCCGACGTGACCGCCGAGGTCAAGAAGTCCAACCTCCGCGGTCGCGGTGGCGCGGGCTTCCCCACCGGCATGAAGTGGAGCTTCGTCCCCAACGTCGAGGGGCCGAAGTACCTCTGCATCAACGCCGACGAGTCGGAGCCCGGCACCTTCAAGGACCGGCTCATCATCGAGCAGGACCCGCACTCGCTGATGGAAGGCATCGCCATCGCGTCGTGGGCCCTCGGCGTCCACACCTGCTACATCTACATCCGCGGCGAGTACCTCGAGCAGGCGGAGATCCTCGAGAAGGCGATCGAGGAGTGCTACGCCGCCGGCATCTTCGGCAAGAGCGTGCTCGACTCGGGCTGGGCCCTGGACGTCTACGTCCACCGCGGCGCCGGCGCCTACATCTGCGGCGAGGAGACCGCGCTGCTCAACAGCCTCGAGGGCTGGAAGGGCTGGCCGCGCCTCAAGCCGCCGTTCCCCGCGGTGAAGGGCCTATTCGGCGCGCCCACCGTGGTGAACAACGTCGAGACGATCAACACCCTGCCCACCATCTTCCAGATGGGCGCCGACGCCTACGCGAAGCTCGGCACCGACAAGTCGGGCGGCACCAAGCTGATCAGCATCTCCGGCCACGTGGCGAAGCCCGGGGTCTACGAGATCCCGATGCAGACCAGCTTCCTCGACATCATCCACAAGCCCGAGTACGGCGGTGGCGTTCCCGGCGGCCGCAAGGTCAAGGCCGTGATCCCCGGCGGCTCCTCGGCGCCGGTGCTCGCAGCGAACGAACTCGACGTGTGGGCGGAGTTCGAGGCGCTCAAGGCCAAGGACAACATGGCCGGCTCCGGCGCCATCGTGGTGATGGACGAGTCGACGTGCATGGTCCGGGCGCTCTGGCGCATCTCGAAGTTCTACGCGGAAGAGAGCTGCGGCCAGTGCACGCCCTGCCGCGAAGGCACGCCGTGGATGGAGCGCATCCTCCGCAAGATCGAGGAAGGACAGGGCGAGCCCAAGGACCTGACCCTGCTCCTCTCCGTGGTGAACTCGATCGCGCCCTATCCGCCGATCGGTCTCGGCACCACCATCTGCGCCCTCGGCGACGCAGCGGCCCTGCCGGTCCACTCCTTCGTCCAGAAGTTCCGCGCCGAGTTCGAGCAGCACATCAACGAGCACCGCTGCCCGTTCCCGCACCCGTTCGGCATCCTCGCCGACGAAGGGGTCCGCGCATGACGCCGCTTCTCGCCGCAGCCGTCGCCGAAGGCGTGATCTTCTACCCGCTCGCGATCCTCACGCTGGCGGGCGCCTTCACGATGATCCTCTCCCGCAACCCGGTCTACGCGGCGATGAGCCTGGTGCTCACGTTCTTCGGGATCGCGGCCATCTACGTGCTGCTCTCGGCGGAGCTCCTCGCCGCGCTGCAGATCATCGTCTACGCCGGCGCCATCATGGTGCTCTTCCTCTTCGTGATCATGCTGCTGAACATCACCGAAGCGGAGATGGGCAAGCAGAGGATCACGGTGGGCGCGGTGGTCGGCGGAGCGGTCGCCCTCGTCTTCTGGATGCTCTCGTACACCGTGTTCGAGGGGCTTCCGAACCAGGAGATGCCGACGCAGCTCGCGGCGAACTTCGGCGAGGTGGTCGGCGTCGGGCGCATCCTCTTCACCCAGTTCATCCTCCCCTTCGAGGCGACGGGCATCCTCCTCCTCGTCGCCATCGTCGGCGCGGTGGTCGTCGCCAAGGCAAAGATCTGAGCATGAACACCGTACCGCTCGCTCACTATCTGGCGCTCGCCTCCGCGCTCTTCGCCATCGGCCTGGCCGCGGTCCTCATCCGGCGCAACGCCCTGCTGATCTTCATGGGCGTCGAGCTGATGCTCAACGCAGCCAACGTCACCTTCCTTGCCTTCGCCCGCAACCTGAACGACGCCGCGGGGCACTCGATCGCGTTCTTCGTGATTGCGGTGGCTGCAGCGGAAGCGGCAATTGGCCTGGCGATCCTGATCGCGGTCTTCCGGACGCGAAACACGATCAACGTCGACGAAGTCGACGCCCTCAAGTACTGACCCCGGACGACCGAGGGAGATTTCTCCGATGGATCCTACCCTGGGCTTGCAGAACGCCCTCCACTGGATCGTCCTGCTGCCACTGATCGGCGCGGCCATCAACGGCCTGCTCGGCAAGCGGCTGGGCCGGGCCAACGTTCATCTCATCGCGCTCGGCGTGATCTTCGGCGCGTTCGTCGTGTCGGCGCTCGCGCTCTATGAAGTCAGCTTCGGCGGCTCGCAGCGCATCGAAGAGCTGTGGTGGCATTGGTTCACCATCGGCGACATCCCCGTGGAGATGGCGTTCGCCGTCGACCGGCTCTCGGCCACGCTCATCTGCGTGGTCACCGGCGTCGGCTTCCTCATCCACCTCTTCTCCACCGAGTACATGAGCCACGACGAGGGGTATTGGCGCTACTTCGCCTACCTCAACCTCTTCGTGGGCATGATGTCGACGCTCGTCCTGGGCGCGAACCTCATCGTGATGTTCGTGGGCTGGGAAGGCGTGGGTCTCGCGTCGTACCTGCTCATCGGCTTCTGGTATACCGACGACACCAAGGCCTACGCCGGCCGCAAGGCCTTCGTGGTCAACCGCATCGGTGACTTCGGCTTCCTCCTCGGCGTCTTCACGCTCATCGGCCTCTTCGGCACGGTGGACTTCGTGGAGCTGCAGGCTGCCGCTGCCCGGGTGCTTCCCGGCGCAGTCCTCGGCGGCGGCCTGTGGAGCGGCTGGACCGTCGGCGCGGTGCTCACCGTCGCCTGCCTCCTCCTCTTCGTCGGCGCCACCGGCAAGAGCGCGCAGCTGCCGCTCTACGTCTGGCTGCCCGACGCGATGGCAGGTCCGACGCCGGTCTCGGCCCTGATCCACGCGGCGACGATGGTGACCGCCGGCGTCTACATGATCGCCCGGCTCTCGTTCCTCTACGTCTACACGCCGACCGCGATGACCGTGGTGGCGATCGTGGGCGCTCTCACCGCGATCTTCGCGGCGCTGATGGCCTACGCCCAGAACGACATCAAGAAGGTCCTCGCCTACTCGACGGTGTCGCAGCTCGGCTTCATGTTCATCGGCGTCGGCGTCGGTGCGTGGTGGGCGGCGATCTACCACCTGGTGACCCACGCCTTCTTCAAGGCCTGCCTCTTCCTCGGTGCCGGCTCTGTCATGCACGGCATGAACGACGAGACCGACATCCGGAAGTTCGGCGGCATCCGCCACGAGATGTGGCACACGTGGGCGACGTTCGGCATCTCGACCATCGCCATCACCGGCATCCTGCCGCTCTCGGGCTTCTTCTCGAAGGACGCCATCATCCACGCGGCGCACGTCAACCCGAACCCCTGGTATTCCTGGGTCCCGACGGCGCTCTACGTGGTGGCCCTCCTCGCCGCGCTCTCCACCGCCTTCTACATGTGGCGCATGTTCAACCTCACCTTCAACGGTGAGCGGCGCGGCATGATCCACCACCACGCCCACGAGTCCGGGCCGGCGATGACCGGTCCGCTCTGGGTGCTGGCAGGCCTCGCGGTCGGCGCTGCGGTGTGGGGCTTCCCGCTCCTCGGCGGCGCGCGCTTCGAGCGCTTCCTCGCCCCGGTCTTCGAGCCGGCGCGGCAGAACCTCGCGAAGACCTACACCCTCGCGGCGGAGCAGCTCGCCATCCAGGCACCGCCGCTCCCCGAGTCCCACGGCTTCGGCGAGATGCTCGGCGGCTACATCGTCGCGCTGATCGTCGCGTGGATCGGCTTCGGGATCGCCTGGTACCTCTACCTCGGGCCCGGCCGCGGCGCCCCCGCGAAGCTCGCCCAGGGCGCTCCCGGCCTCTACTCGGCCTTCGCCAACAAATTCTACGTCGACGAGTTCTACGACCTCGTCATTGTTCGCCCGCTCAAGGGGACCGCCCGCGTCCTCTACCAGGTGGTCGACTCCTTCGCCATCGACAAGGTGCTCGTCAACGGCACCGCGATGATCACCGGTTGGATCGCGCAGATCTTCCGCTACTTCCAGAACGGCGACGTCCAGCGTTACGCCGTGGTGATGGCGGTTTCTGCGGTTGCGATCCTCTGGGTCTTCCTCGGTTAGGAGCAGCTCGTGACCGGCGCTCTCGCGAACCTCCTCACGATCATCACCTTCCTGCCCCTGCTGGGCGGGTTGGTGGTGCTCGCCGTCCCCGACGGCAAGCTCGGCCGCAGCATCGCCTTCTGGTGCTCGGTCGTGGTCTTCCTGATCAGCCTGCTTCTGCTCGGGCAGTTCGACACCGCGTCGACCGCTGCCTTCCAGCTCGAGTCGAACATCCCCTGGGTCGAGTCCCTCGGGATCAGCTACCACATCGGCGTCGACGGCGTTTCGCTGCTGCTCGTCTTCCTCACCACGTTCCTGATGCCGATCGTCATCGCCTCCGCGAGCCAGACGATCACCTTCCGGCAGAAGGAGTTCGCGGTCGCGGCCCTGGTGCTCGAGACCGCCATGCTGGGCGCGCTCATCGCCCTCGACATGGTGCTCTTCTACGTCTTCTGGGAGCTGATGCTCGTCCCGATGTTCCTCATCGTGGGCATCTGGGGGTCCGAGAACCGCATCTACGCCGCGGTGAAGTTCTTCATCTATACGATGGTCGGATCGCTGCTGATGCTGATCGCGATCATCTACATGTACTGGCTCACCGGTGAGCAGGGTGGCACCCGCAGCTTCGACTACGCTGCGATGCTCGCCCTCCGGATGGCTCCCGAGGTGCAGATGTGGCTCTTCGCGGCGTTCGCCCTGGCGTTCGCGGTGAAGGTGCCGATGTTCCCGCTGCACACCTGGCTGCCCGACGCCCACGTGCAGGCACCGGCCCCCGGCTCGGTGGTGCTCGCAGGCGTCATGCTGAAGATGGGCACCTACGGCTTCTACCGGTTCGCCTTCCCGCTCTTCCCGCAGGCCACCTTCGAGTTCCGCTGGCTGATCGCGCTCCTCGCGGTGATCGGCATCGTCTACGGCTCGCTGATGTGCATGGCGCAGCGGGACATGAAGAAGCTGATCGCCTACTCCTCGGTGGCCCACCTCGGCTTCGTGATGCTGGGCCTCGTGGCCTTCACCACCGCAGGCGTCACCGGCGCGGTCTACCAGATGCTCAACCACGGCATCTCCACCGGCGCGCTCTTCCTCCTCGTCGGCATGATCTACGCGCGGCAGCACACCCGCCTGATCTCCGACTACGGCGGCATCGCCAAGGTGATCCCGGCCTTCGCCGCGGTGTGGCTCATCGTCACCCTGTCGTCGATCGGCCTCCCCGGCACCAACGGCTTCGTCGGCGAGTTCCTCATCCTCTCGGGGACGTTCTGGTCGAAGCTGCCGGGCGGTCCGTGGTGGGGCGCGGTTGCAGCCACCGGCGTCATCCTGGGCGCGGTCTACATGCTGTGGATGTACCAGCGCGTCTACCACGGCGAAGTGAAGCGCGAAGAGAACCGCCACATCCAGGACCTCACCGTCCGCGAGTGGCTGATCCTCGCGCCGCTCGTCGCCCTGATCTTCGTGATGGGCCTCTTCCCGTCGCCCTTCCTCGACCTGGCCCGCCCCTCGGTGGAGCGTTTCGTCGGCCTGATGGAGCGTACGTCTCCGCAGCTCGCCGGTGACCTGCCCGCCTCGGCGACGCCGGTGGTGGCGCAGCCGGTGCGCCTGCCGATGCGGCCCGGCCAGCAGCGCCTCGAGATCCTGCCGCGGGCCCGGCCGCTCCAGCCGGGAAACAACCTTCTCCCGCAGGGCGTCCGACCGGTCGTCCCCACGCAGCCGTAAAGCGAGCAAGGTACAGCGATGCCCCAGTTCAATCTTGCCGACATCCTCGCGCTCGCACCGGTGATCCTCCTCGTCCTCGGCGGAATGGTCCTGCTGATGCTCGAGGTCTTCCAGGAATCGGACAAGCGCGGCTACCAGGCCTGGTTCACGGTGGTGACCTCGGTGCTCGCGGGTATCGCGGCGATCCCGATGATCACCTCCGAGGCCTTCCCGATCCTTCGGACCGCGACGCGCGGCGCCTTCGCGGTGAGCGATCCTTTCGCCGGCGTGATCGCCGTGATCGTCTGCGTCGGCCTCGCCATCTCCTCGCTCGTCGCCGCTGCCTTCCTCCAGGCCCGTCGCGCGGAGCGCGGCGAGTTCTACGCGCTCGCGATGTTCGGCGCCTCGGGCATGATCCTGCTGGCGCAGAGCACCGACCTGCTCTCGATCTTCATCGGCATCGAGATCATGTCGGTCGCCACCTACGCGCTGGCAGCCTACATGCGCCGCGGCACCCGTCCCGCCGAGGCGGCGTTCAAATACTTCATCCTCGGCGCCTTCTCCTCGGCGATCTATCTCTACGGTGCGGCGCTGGTCTACGGCGCGTCCGGTGGCAAGACCTCGCTTGCAGATCTGGCGCGGGTCGGCGACCTCTCCGTGCTGATGGGCGCCGGCCTCGCCCTGGTGGCGGCTGGCTTCCTCTTCAAGGTGGCGGCTGCGCCCTTCCACATGTGGGCGCCGGACGTCTACGAGGGGTCGCCGACCCCGGTCACCGCTTTCATGGCGGTGGGCGTGAAGGCCGCGGCCTTCGCCGCGCTGCTCCGCGTGCTCACCGTGGGCTTCGGCTCCGCCTCGCAGGCCGGCACCATCGGCGTGGGCTGGGGCGAGGTGATCGCGGTCCTCGCGGTGATCACCATGCTGGTGGGCAACCTCCTCGCGGTGCCGCAGCGGAGCGTGAAGCGCCTCCTCGCCTACTCGTCGATCGCCCACGCGGGCTATCTGCTCGTCGGCGTCGCCGCGGCGCAGGACCCGGCTGCCCGGGCAGCTGCCAGCGCCGGCATCCTCTACTACCTGGCCGCCTATACCTTCACCGGCGTCGGCGCGTTCGCGGTGGTGGCCGCCCTCGAGCGGCTCGAGGGTGAGGGCCCGATGAGCTGGGACCTGGATCGCTTCGCCGGTGTGGCGAAGTCGCATCCGGGCCTCGCGCTCGCCATGGCGATCTTCATGCTCTCGCTGGCGGGCATTCCCCCCACCGCGGGCTTCGTCGGCAAGCTCTGGATCTTCAAGGCGGCCATCGACGCCAAGCTCTACGGCTTGGCGATCTTCGGTGTGCTCACCTCGGTGATCGGCGTCTATTACTACCTGCGCGTGGTGGTCTACCTCTACATGCGCGAGCCGGAGCCCTCGGTCGGCGTGGCGCCTGCGACCCGGCCCAACATGGCCATCGCCCTCGCCGTGGCCGCCGTCGGCACCGTGCTCCTCGGTGTGCTGCCCGGCCTGATCGGCGAGACCGTTCGGGCCTCGGCCCTCGCGCTCGGCGGCGGTTGATCCGCACCGGACGAGCCTGACGATCGCAAGCGCGCCGGCGGCCCTCGGGCTTCCGGCGCGTTTTTGCGTCGTGGGGGGGCGGCGCTAGCGCCGTTCGACGGCGGAGCAGGGCTGCGCTGCGGCGCTGCCGAGGATGCGGCCCACGGTGCCGAGGAGGGCCTGCGGGGAGAAGGGCTTCTCGAGGACGACGTGGCGGCCGACGTGGCTCGCGAGGAGCTCCGCATGGGCGCTGCAGACCACGACGCCGAGGTTCGAGACCTGCTCGAGGAGCTCGAGGACGCTGGCGCCCTCGCCGCAGGGCAGGAGCAAATCGACCAGGGCGCAATCCCAGCGCTGCTGCTGGAGGGCGGCGCGGGCTTCGTCGAGCGTGGCGGCTTCGCCCACGGCCACACCATCCAACGTCAGGGCGATTCGAAGCGCCCGGCGGAAGTTGGCGTCAGCGTCCACGAGCAGGATGGAAGTTGCCATCCGGAAGCGGCCCCTGAAAAGTCGAAGGCTCGGCGCTGGGGGGGATAGCGCCGAGCCTCCGGGATCAAAAACGAAGCCGGCGGCGCACCGAAGTGGTGGGGGGGGAACCGTACTCTGGCGCCGCCGCCGTGCTTCGCCTGGATGAGAATGCAGTCGGCGTGCCAGCACCTCGATCCCGCGGAAAAGGGGGAAAATCCCCCGCTCCCTCGCGCCGCACGCCTTCCGCTGCTTCCAGATTTGCGAGCCGACCTTGCAGATCTGAAAAGCGGTCGGGGCAGGCACCACCCGGCTCGGGCGGGAAAAAGTGACATGGCGGTGCAGAACCCTGAAGGGTTTGACCGGGCTGGTGCGTCTTTCGGGACAACCACGGGGGTGGGGACCGCAGCCGCGCCTCGGCGGCTGGGCAAAAAAAGAGCGGGCCTGGCGCTGGGGGGGGATGCGCCAGGCCCGCTCACGAGGAAGCGGGCTTCAGGATGAGTGGCGGGGGGGGACCTACCTCTGGTTCCCGACGCCGCGCTTCGTCTGGAATCTACTGCAGCGACCGTGCCACGGGCCAGTCTCCGCTGGAGGGCCCCGCAGGGCCGCTTTGGTGTGGCCCTGCCCTGCGCTTGCCTTTCAGTCCTGCGATGCAGTGTTGCAGAACTGAAAGGCGGGGGCCCTCCACCCGTTTCCCATACCCTCAACGGGCAGCATCGGACGCGATGTCGAGGCGCTTCATCTTCCGCCAGAGCGTGGTGGGCGAGATCCCGAGCTCCCGGGCCACCGCGGCGAGATCGCCCGGGTGGCGCAGGACCGAGGCCTGGATCGCAGCCCGCTCCGCGTCGTCGACCACGTCGGAGAGACGGCGCAGCTCCCCGCCGGCGGCGCTCCGCTCCTCGAGCCGGGCGAAGTCGAAGTCGTCGGGATCGATCGCCTCGCCGGTGGAGAGCGCCGCCGCCTGCTCGATCAGGTTCTCCAGCTCGCGGACGTTGCCCGGGTAGTCGTGGGAGAGGAGCTTGTCGAGGGCCGACTCGGTGAGCCGTTTGCGGCTGGCGTGGCGCTTGTTGTAGCGGGCGAGGAAGTGGGCGGCGAGCAGGGGCAGATCGCCCATCCGCTCCCGGAGCGGCGGCACCCGGATCGGCACGACGTTGAGACGGTAGAAGAGGTCCTCGCGGAAGCGCTTCTCCTGCACCGCCTTGCTCAGGTCCTGGTTGGTGGCGGCGACGACCCGCACGTCGACGTGCACCGGCTGGGACTCGCCGACCCGGCGGATCTCCTTCTCCTGCAGGGCGCGCAACAGCTTCGCCTGGAAGGCGGTGTCGGTCTCCCCGAGCTCGTCGAGGAAGAGGGTGCCCGTCTCTGCCTCTTCGTAGAGGCCGCGCCGGGCCTTGAGCGCGCCGGTGAAGGCGCCCTTGGCGTGACCGAAGAGCTCGCTCTCGAGGAGCGAAGGCGTGATCGCCGCGCAATTGACCGGGACGAAGGGCCTGCCCGCCCGCCGGCTCGCCGCGTGGATCGCCCGGGCGACCAGCTCCTTGCCCGTCCCCGACTCGCCCGTGATCAGCACGGTGGTCTCCGAGGGCGCGGCGCGGACGATGCGGCTGATCAGTTCGCGCACCGGGGCGCTGTTGCCGACGATGTTCTCGAGGCCGTAGCGCTCGCGGAACTCACCGGCGAAGAGCCCCACCTCGTGGAGCAGCCGGCGCTTCTCGAGGGCCTTGTTGACCCGCACGAGCAGCTCGCCCTCCTTGAAGGGCTTGGTCACGTAGTCGGCGGCACCGAGCCGCATCGCCTCGACGGCGCTCTCGATGGTGCCGTAGGCGGTCATCAGGATCACCTGGGTGATCGGCGCCACCTCGAAGATCCGGCGGAGCAGCTCGAGACCGTCGATGGGCTCCATCCGCAGATCGGTGAGGACCAGATCGAAGGGCTCGCGCTCGAGGAGGCGAAGGGCCTCCTCGCCGCCGGCTGCCTCGGCGACTTCGTGGCCCTCCTGGCGGAGGACCATCGCCGTGGTCGCGCGCATGTTGCGCTGGTCGTCGACGACGAGCACCCGGGCCCGGCTCTGCGATGGGCCCTGCTGCTCGGCATTGCGAATTTCCCCCGTGTCCATGCTCAGACTGCCTCGTCCACCGGCAGGCGCAGGGTGAAGGTCGTTCCCTCGCCCTGCCGGGATTGGAAGGTGATCGTGCCGTGGTGCGCTTCGACGAAGCGCTTGACCACGGCGAGTCCAAGGCCGGTTCCCGCGGCTTTGGTGGTGAAGAAGGGCTGGAAGATCCGCGGCGCCAGCTCGGGCGGCACGCCGGTGCCCTCGTCGGAGAATTCGATCCGGACCATCGGCCGCTGGCCCTGCTCGACCGCGGCCCGGATCCGCAGCGTGCCGCCGCGGGGCATGGCCTGCATGCCGTTGAGCAAGAGGTTGAGGAGCACCTGCCGGATCATCCGTTCGTCGATGCGGACCCGGGGGAGATCGTCGGGGACGGCGAGGTCGACCTGCACCCCGGCGGGCACGCGATCGCCGTGGACCGCGTGCAACGTGTCGGCGAGCAGATCGGAGATCACCTCGGGCTCCAGCGCCGGCTCGTGGGGCCGCGCGAAGTCGAGGAGGTCGCGGACGATCCGGTCGAGGCGGTCGGCCTCCTCCTCGACGATGTCGAGGAGCATGGCGCCATCGCCGGTGGGCCGGAGCAGCTTCCGCATCGATCCGAGGGAGTTGAAGATGACGCCCAGCGGGTTGCGGACCTCGTGCGCCACCACCGCCGAGAGCTCGCCGAGGGCTGCGAGCCGCTCGCGCTTCACCAGCTCCTCCTGGGTCCGGGCCAGCTCGCCATAGCTGCGCTTCAAGTCGTCGTAGAGGCGGGCGTTCGCAACAGCCACCGCCACCTGGTGCGCCACGAGGGCCGCGCGCTCGATCTCCGCCGGCTGCCAGTCGCGCGGCTGGCGCGTGTCGTCGACGAGGACGACGCCGATCGGCTCGCCGCGGACGAGCAGCGGCAGCGCCAGCACGCTCTTCTCTGCGTAGAGGCGCACCCGGGGCGCGTCGCGGTAGTCGGAGCGCGCCACGTCGTTGACCGAGAGCGGCGTCCTGCCCCGCACGCAGCGTGCGGCGATGCTCATCTCGTCCAGACGGATCCGCGTCCCGCGGAAATCGTCGCGCCAGGCGGGATTCGAGCAGGCGGCGCCGTGGAGCACACCGGATCCCGCGTCGAGGAGGAGGATGAAGGTATTCGATCCGTCGATGATCCGGGTGAGCGTGTTGGCCGACGTCTCGAGGATCTGATCGAGGTCGAGCGAGCCGGTGATCGCCCTGCCGATGTCGAGGAGGAGGCGCAGCTCCTCGACCCGGCGCCTCGCGTCGTCGAAGAGCCGCGCGTTCTGCAGCGCCACGCCCAGCTCCGGGGCAGCGGCCGCGAGCGTGCGCAGCTCCGCGTCGCTCACCGGCCTGCCCTTGCGGGAGAAGGCGAGGATGCCGCCGACCTCCGCGCCTGCCACCAGCGGCAGTGCGCAGACCGAGGTCCCGTTCGGCGACGTCTCGCCGGTGGGCGCCGCAGCTTCCAGCGCCCGCAGCGCAGCCGCCTCGAGAAGCGGCGACGCCTCGGCGCCGTCATCCGCACGGCTCTGCGCCGCTGCCCGCTCGAGGCCGCCCCGCTGCACCGTCCACGCGGCCCCTGCATCGAAGCCCAGCGCGTAGCGGATGTGGCCGAGGCATTCGGAGAGGAGCACCTCGCGCTGGAGTGTTCCCGAGGCGATCCGGCCCAGCTCGGAGAGGAGCGAGAGCTCGCGGACGCGGTGGCGCTCCTCCTCGAAGAGGCGGGCGTTGGCGATCGCAGCGGCGAGCTGGTTGGCCATCGCCACCGCGCGCTCGATCGCAGGGCCGTGGAAGCGGCGGCCCTCGCGGGTCTCCGCGAGGACGATCGAGCCGATCGCCTCGCCGCGGGAGATGAGCGGCACCGCGAGGAGGCTCCGGTGCCCGAAGCGCAGCACCAGCGAGCGGGAGGCGCGTGGATCCCGCTGGGCATCCTCGATCAGGACGGGGCGCATCTCGCGCACCGCCGCAGCAGCAGCGGAGGGCGCGTCTCGATCGAGGGTGATGTCGAAGACGCCCGCTTCGCGCAGGTTGGAGGCGACGACGCGGAGCGGCCCGCCGTCCGGCTCGAGGAGCGAGAGGAAGACGTGGCTGACGTCGACCAGGCGCACGAGATGCTCGACCCCGACCGGCAGGAGCGCGGGCAGCTCGAGCTGCTGGGCGATCAGGCCGCCGAGCTGGTTGAGCCGGGAGAGGTCCTGGGCGCGGCGCCGTTCCTCGGAGAAGAGACGGGTGCGCTCCATGGCGACGGCGAGCTGCACGGCGCAGCTCTCGATCAGCTGCTGCTCCTCGTCGCGGAAGCCGTGGGGGCCCCTGCGGCCGACGCTCAAGGTGCCGACGAGGCGATCCTCGACGACGAGCGGGATGGCCACGAGGTGGCGGATGCCCAGCGCCTGCGCCGCAGGTGAGAGGTGCTCCTGCTGGAGCTCGAGGTCGAGGCTGAGGGAGCGCCGTTCGAGGGCCGCTCGCCCGCAGACGCTGCCCACGTCGAGGGGCAGCTCGGAGCCGCAGGCGGCGCGAATGTCCTGGCCCTGGCGGCCCCGCTGCCCCGCGAGCACGAGCCGATCCTCCTGGCTCGCGTAGATCCACCCGGCGTCGGCGCCGAGGCGATCGGTGAGGAGCGCGAGGGCGCCGTCGACGAGCGGGCCCTCCTCGAGGGTTCCGGCGATGGTGCGGCTGAGCGCGTATTGCACGGAGAGAAGGTCGAGGCGGCGGCGCGTCTCGGAGTAGAGGCGCGCGTTCTCGACCTGGATGGCGAGCTGCGCGGCGATGGGCTCCACCGCGCGGACCTGCTCTTCGTCGTAGGGGCGCTCGTCGCCGCGGCCGAGGCAGAGCACGCCGCAGAGCCTGCCGTGGACCTGCAGCGGGAGAAGCAGGGCTTCGCGTACGCTCCCCTCCTCGAGGCCGCCGAGGACCACGGGCCGGTGCCGCTGGAGCACGTCCGCAAAGGGATTGAGGGCGGAGACGCTGTCCCGGCCCAGCTCCTCGAGGACTTCGCACGAGATGCCGTGGCTGCCCCCGAGGACCAGCTCGCCGCGTTCGTGGTCCTGGAGAAAGATCGCGGCGCGATCGCTGGCAGTGGCGTTCGCTGCCACCTCGAGGAGCCGCGGAAGGACGCGGGCGAGCTCCTGCTCGGTGCCGGCGCGGGCCACCTCGTGGATCGCCCGGAGGCCCCGGTTGGCCCTGCCGAGCTCGTCGATGCGGCGGGCCACCTCCATCGCGCTCGCCACCTGCGCGACGAAGAGGGCGACGGTCGCCGCGTCGCGGGTGCTCAGGTCGTCCGAGCCCACGAAGATCGCGCCCCACGGCTGGTCGCTGACGAAGAGGGGCGCCATCACGCCCTTGCGTGCGCTCGTCTCGGCGAGCGCCTGCCGCAGCGCCGCGGAGGGCGCCTCCCCCCGGGCCACGGTGACGCTGTGCACGAGGCTGGCCGGCACGTCGTCGAGGTAGACGGCCTGTCCCTCCTCGAAGAGGCGGCGGAAGAAGTTCTCGTCGGGGTGCACGAAGCGGAAGCCGCCCAGCGTCGTGGCGAGGTGCTCCCGGAAGACCGCCGCCAGCCGGGGATTGGTCGCGTCGGTCACGGAATCGGCAACCAGCGCGTCGTCCTCGTAGCGAAAGGCGTGCATCCGCATGCCCAGTTCCTCGAGGCCGCGCAGCGTCGCCCGCAGCACCGCTTCGAGGCTCCGCTCCCGCTGCAGCCGCAGCGCCAGCGCGGAGAGCCGGTTGGCGAGCTCGATGTCGCGCAGGGTGGCGCCCACCTCGCGCACCAGGACGATGTGCTCGCCGGGGGCGATCGCCCTCGGCTCGAGCTCCACCCGGCGGGTGGTGCCGTCGCTCCGCTTGAGCTCGAGCTCCCAGCTCGATGGAACGGCGCTCCCGTGCTGGCGCAGGTGGTAGCGCTCCCGCGCCTGCCGCTCGTGCTCGGGGGCCACCAGCGAGAAGAAGTCCCTGCCGACGAGGTCCTCCGCCTTCTCGCCCAGCATCGCGGCGAAGGCTTCGTTGCAATAGACCACGCGCTCGTCGCGGGCGTGGACCAGGCCCGCCGGCAGCGCCTCGACGAGGTCCTGCACTCCGATCGGCTGGCGGCTCGTGCGCTCGACAATCACCTTGCACCTGCTTCGCGCCGTTCGCGCCACGTGTCCCGATCCCCGCGGAGGACGCGGCGGGTGTCGGCGACGCGCAAGGTAACCTTCTCCCGATCGAAAAACTCGCCGAGCGGCATCACCCATTTGCGCGTGGCACCGACGAGCTCCTTGAACTCCTGGGTGGAGATCGCCTCGTTGGCGAGGAGGAAGTCGACGAGCCGCTCGCGCAGCGTGCCGACGGCGGTCGCCTCGAAGAAGAACTCCTGGCTCACCCGGACCACCAGCCCCTCGCCCTCCAGCAGCTTGAGCATCGCGAGGAGCCGCTCCTTCTCCTCGCCTGCTGCAGCGGCGAGCTCCGCCACCGCGGGCGGGGTGAGTCCCCCGGCGCGCACGAGGCCGAGGACCCGCTCGCGGAGCGCCTGGTCGGTGGCGCCGCTTCCGGCCTTGCGGCCCCGCTGCGAGAGGTGCTCACCCACCGCCTCGATGCCCCGCTCGCCGAGAAGGCCGACGAGCCTGGCGAAGAGCTTCGGATCGGCGAGGCCGAGGCGGGCGCGCAGCTCCTCGCGGGGGAGGCCCGGGGCCAGGGGCTGCTCCTCGTGGTGGCGCTGCACGGCGAGGATCGATTTGCGGGCGAGGCGATCGAGGATCGAGGTGGCGACCCAGGCGCGCCGCTCCCGGTCGTAGCAGAGGGCGGCGCCGCGCGAGCCCAGCTGCTCGAGGCTGCGGGCGAGGGCCTTCGCCGGCAGGGCGGTGCGCACGGCGAGCGCACCGGCGTCGAGGCCTGCCGCACCTGCCTCGACGAGGATGCGTTCGATCCGGGCGGCGGCATCCCCCTCGCGCAGCACCGCGAGGCCCGCCGCGATCTCGGGCCTGCCGCGGCGATGCTTGCGGGGGAGGATCGCCAGGATCCTGCCCCCTGCCACCGTGTGGCCGCGGCCAGGGATCGGAGCGAAGCCCCGGAGGATGAAGTGCTGGCCGGGCAGCGCCGCCACCGGCGCCGCGAGGCGCAGCTGGGCGAGGGCGGTCTCCCCGGCGCCGATCGCCTCGCGATCGAGGAGGGAGACGGTGGCCGGCACCTGCGCGGTGCCCACGTGGAGGAGCCATTTGCTCCGGTGGGCCAGGGCCCGCGGCGCGCTCTCGAGGAGGGAGAGCTCCACGTCGAGCATCGGGGTGGGGGGCAGCTGGCCGTGGGCCCCGAGGACCATGCCGCGCTCGATCTGCTGCGCCTCGACGCCGCTCAGGTTCACCGCCACCCGCTGGCCGGCGAAGGCCCGCTCCACCGGGGCGCCGTGGACCTGGACGCCGCGCACCCGGAGTCCGGTGGAGCCGGCGGGGACGAGGTCGATCGCCTCCTCGGCAGCGACGCTGCCGGAGAGGAGGGTGCCGGTCGCCACCGTGCCGAAGCCGCGGATGGTGAAGGCTCGATCCACCGGCAGGTAGAGGGGGCCGTCGGTGGGGCGCTCTTCGGCTCCTGCTGCTGCGCGGCGCAGGGCGGCGACCAGGTCGTCCAGCCCGGCGCCCGTCCGTGCGGAGCAGAGGACCCGCTGGGCGCCGTCGAGGATGGTGCCGGCGCAGACGTCCGCCAGGTCGGCGTGGAGGAGATCGAGCCACTCGGCCCCGAGGCCCGGGAGGAGGTCGGCCTTGGTGAGGGCGACGACGCCGGTGCGCACGCCGAGGAGGCGGAGGATGTCGACGTGCTCGCGGGTCTGGGGCATCACCCCCTCGTCCGCAGCGACGACGAGGACGGCGAGATCCATCCCCCCGGCCCCTGCGGCCATGGCGCGGACGAAGCGCTCGTGGCCCGGCACGTCCACCAGGCCGGCGACCGTTCCGTCACCGAGATCGAGGTGGGCGAAGCCGAGCTCGATGGTGATCCCGCGCTGCTTCTCTTCCTTGAGCCGATCGGTGTCGATGCCGGTCAGGGCGCGGACGAGGGCCGTCTTGCCGTGATCGATGTGTCCGGCTGTACCGATGACGACTCTGCGCATGGATCCTCGGCTGGGGCCTCGCGAGGCTTCGAGCGTAGCCCTCCGACGGCGAAACGGCGGTCAGGGTGAAAGCGCCGGGCGCCCTCGACCATTCCCGCCGTTCCACGCGAGTGCCGCTGGTTCAGACGCCGAACTGGTCGATGTCGTCCTCGTCGTTCTCGGCCTCTTCCTCCTCGAAGTCGTCGGCGAAGGGAAGGGCGTTGATCGCCTCCTCCTCGTCCTCGGCATCGGTGGAGGCGGAGCCCACGGCACCGGGGGAGGGCTCGTAATCCCAGGGGAAGACCACCAGATCCGCGGTCTCCAGGCAGGAGAAGTCGGGCTGGAAGCCGCCCGCCCGGATCACGAGGGTCGCGGTGCGGACCTCGCTGGCGCCGGCGGCGGTGGCCGCCTCCACCGCTGCACGGAGGGTGGCGCCGCTGCCGGCGATGTCGTCGACCACGAGGACGCGCTTGCCGCGGGCCTGCGCCGGCATCGACGCCGCAGCAGCCGGGGCCCTGGCGCCGGCGTCGCGGCTGCGCTTGCCCACCCGCACCGGGTAGAAGTCGAGGCCGAGGGTGGTGGCGACCTCCTCGCCGGCGAAGACGCCACCCTTGGCGACGCCGATCACCAGCTCCGGCGACCAGGTCTTCGCCACCTGCCGGGCGAGGGTCCGTGCCGTCTCGGCCATGTGCTGCCAGTCGAGCTCCCGGAGGCCGGGCTCCTGCAGCGCCGAGCGATCCCGCGGGGCGCGGGTGGGACGCTGCCGGGTCGAGGCTGGGCGATCGACGGTGCGACGGATGCGGGGCAGGGCCTCCGGCGCCAGCGGGGTATCGGTCTTCCGGGCGCGCGTCGGCTTCGCGGCTCCGGCCTTCGCTGCAGCGGCCTTGCCACGGGCGGCGGGCTTCCCGGCGGGGCTTGCTTTCGCAGCAGCGGGCTTCTTCACACGGGGTGCTGCCCGCGCCGCGACCGGCTTCTTCGCCGCGGGGGCTGCCTTGGCAGGCTTCTTCGCCGCAGCGGCTGCCTTCCCGCCCGCGCTCTTCTTGGCCGTCGTGGCTGCCTTCGGTGCAGCGGCAGCCTTCTTCTTCGCTGCGACGGGGGGGGCCTTCGCTGCGGCGGCCTTCGCCGCCGGTGCCGCCTTGCGGGGCGCCGACTTCTTTGCCGCGGTGCCGCCGCCTGCGGCGGTGCGGGCCTTGGCGGTCTCCGACTCGGGCGTCGCCCGGGCCTTCGTCCTGGCTGCGCCGTCCACCCTGGTGCGTGCCTTGGCCGTCTCCCTCTCCGGAACGGCCTTCGCCTTGCCCGCCGAGCCCACCCGCTTCGTCGTCGCCTTGCTCGAGGCCGACGTTCCCCCGCGCCGCGTCTCCTGCCGCCCCACCATGCACCTCGTCGCTGTCCTGGATGTGGGGCCGCCCCGAGGGGCGGCCCTTGCGGTCTACGTAGTCGATTGGAGGTAGGCCGCGCAACATCAGAGCGGTGCGCAGACCCCCAGCAATCCCGTGTTGGTGAACATCACGAGCTCGCACACGGTCCCCTCCGCAGTGCAGTCGGCATCGGTCCGGCAGGGACCGAGGCAGATGGTGTCGACGCCCCAGCTCCGGCACTGGTTGGTGCGGCAGTCGAGATCGGTGGTGCAGCTGGTGCCGGCGAGGCCCGCGCCGTAGGCCGGGAAGCAGCTCGGGCGCAGGTCGTTGGCGGGGTCGGCGGGTTCCGCGTCGAAGCCACACGCCCAGCCCTCCGGGCAGCTGGCGTCGCCGGTGCACTCGAGGCCCCAGCAGATCTCCATCGTGTCGTAGCGCGGGGCGGTGCTGGTGCCGATGTTGAGCGCCGTGAGCCTGCAGGCGGTGTCCGGCCCGCAATCGACGTCGCTGCCACAGGGCCCGAGGCAGAAACCCTCGTCCGCCGGGTGGCCGACCACGCCGTTGTCGAAGCAGATCCCCGTGCCGCAGGCTGCGTCGCTGGTGCAGAAATCGCCGGGACCGGCAGCGCCGTCGGGCATGGTGCAGATGCCCACCAGCTGCTCCTCGATCACGCCGATGCCGCAGATGGCGCCGGGGTACTCGGCGCACTCGTCATCCGACAGGCAGCCCGCCCTGCAGCCGTTCATCGGCACGGTCCTGACACCCACGGTGAAGAGGTACTCGGAGCAGAAGCCCTCGCCATTGCAGGCGGCGTCGGTGTCGCAGCCGCCGAAGCAGAAGCCGGCGGAGCTGCCGCTCTCGAAGGGCACGCAGAAGTCGGACCGGCAATCGGCGTCGTCGTCGCAGGGGGAGAGCGCCGTGCCCGTACCGGTGGTGAAGACGCAGCGGCCGATCAGAACGCCGTCCTCGTAGGAGGGAGCGCAGCCCTGGCCCGCGTCGCAGTCGAGGTCGGTGGTGCAGGCATCGAACCAGGAGCTCGGCGTGCTGCAGACGCCGACCGCCTCGCCGTTCTCACCCAGGCTCAAGGCGATGCACTCGTCGCCGCCGCCGCAGCTCGCCCCGGTGCCGTCCGGGTTGCAGAAGGGCTTGCAGCTCGATTCCGTCGCGGACTCGGGGAGGCAGAAGAGCCCAGCGGCGCAACCGGTGGTGCTGCTACAGGGCTGGTCGCGGCCGGCGCCGGTGGAGGCGTCGACGCAGGCTGCGACCGGCGAGCCGTCGTCGTTCATCACCACCCTGCCTTCGCGGGCGACGGCGGTGCACGCCTTCCCGGCGGGGCAGTCGGAGGCGTAGAGGTCGCAGACGGTCCTGCAGGTCGCGCCGACGCAGGCGAAGCCCGGGGCGCAGGCGCCGCCTGCGGCACAGGCCTCGCCCTCCTCGGGCCCGAGGTCGCAGGTGGCGTCCTCACGGCAGAACGAGCCGGGGCAGTCCGCGTCGGTGGAGCAGGTGCCGCAGACGCCGACGTCTTCCCGGCACTTCGGCGTGGGGAAGTCGCAGTCGTCGTTGGAGAGGCATTGCACGCAGGTGAGCGCCTCGGTGCAGCGGGTGCGATCCGGATCGTAGTCGCAATCGCCGTCGCCGCGGCAGCCCACGCAGGTGCCGCTGTCGAGCTCGCACCAGGGCCGCGCGCCGTCGATGCAGTGGTTGTTGCCCATGCACTCGACGCAGAGCGCGTCCTCGGTGCGGCAGCGCAGCCCGCTGGGGCAACCGACCTCGGTGCAATCGCCGGCGACGCAGGCGCCTGCCTCGCAGACCTCGCCCTCGCCGCAATCGTCGTTGCCGGTGCAGCCGGTCGGCGTGGTGCAGGTACCCGCGGTGCAGACCTGCCCGCCGCCGCAATCGGTGTCGATGGCGCAGCCGCCACCGATGCAGCGGCCACACTCGTCGCAGCTCGCCCCGGGGTTGCAGGCGGCGTCGCTGGTGCACTCCGGCGTGACGCCGGCGCAGGGATCGACGGTGCCGCCACCGCCCCCGTCGCAGGCGGCGAGCAGCAGGGTGAGGATCGAAAGCAGCGGTAGCAGCACGTGTCGCATGAATTTCCCCTCGCAGATGGTGCGGGGCCCCGCCGGTGACGGGGCCCCGGTGCTACTTCAGGCAGGATCGCAGACGTTGAGCGTCAGCCCGCCGATGGTGCGCTGCCTGCAGCTGGTGCCGTAGGCGCAGTCGGCGCTGGTGGCGCAGGGCCCGAGGCAGATGCTCCTGCTGCAGCCCGAGCTCTGCAGGAAGGCGCACTCGCCGTCGTCGCAGTCGACGAGGCCATCGCCGTCGTTGTCGATGCCGTCGGTGCAGATCTCGGCGCAGGTGCTCTGGTTGCTGCAGTCCGGGTCCTGGCAGTCGGCGAGGCCGTCGCCGTCGTTGTCGATGCCATCGTCGCAGCGCTCGCCAGCGGCGGCGCATGGATAGATCGCCATGCAATCGGTGTCGGAGCAGTCGGCGGCGGAGTCCTGCCACCAGTCGTCGTTCCACCCGTTGGTGCAATTCTCCTTGGTCACCGACCACGAGGTGCGCTGCGGGCGTTCGCAGGTGCCGGTGCTGCAGCTGGAAGGCAGGGTGCAGGCGGATCCCGCCGGCAGCTCGCCCACCGCGAGGTTGCACGAGGTGCGGAGCGCTGCGGTGGGGTTGCGGGGATCGGGCTCGAAGGTGCAGGCCCGGCCCTCGGGGCAGTTCGCGTCGCCGGTGCAGGAGGCGCCCCAGCAGACCTGGGCCGTATCCCAGGTCTCGGGCTCCGCCCGATCCGGCGACGTGCGGAAGGCCACCTCCCTGCACGTGGTGTCGACGCTGCAGTCGCCAGCGTCGAAGCAGCTGCCGAGGCAGAAACCCGCGGTCGCCGGCTCCTCGCCCCGGGCGTTGTCGATGCAGGTGCCGGTGGCGCACCCGTCGTCGGCGGTGCAGAAGTCGCCGCCCCCTGCGTCGGAGGGACCGCCCAGCGCGGTGCAGCCCTGTTCGAGCTTCACGCCGACCTGCACCACGTTGCAGACCGCATCGCCGAAGGCGCTGCAGCCCGCGTCGTTGGCGCAGCGGGGCTGGCAGGCGGCGAGGCCGCCGGTGGTGCCGTCGTCGAGGGAGAGGGGCAGCTCGGCGCAGAAGGCGTTGGTGGCGGTGCAGTCCGCGTCACCCGCGCATCCGCCGAAGCAATGGCCGTTGCCCGCGCCGTCGAGGGCGAAGCAGAAGCCCGAGCGGCAATCGCCGTCGTCGTCGCAGGCCTCCGCCGCCCTGGCGTTGCCGGGGCTCCAGTCGCAGCGGCCGCCGGGAACGCCGCTTCCGTCGTCGAGGGGCTTGCAGCCCTGGTTGAAGGCGCAGTCGGTGTCGCGGACGCAGGAGCGCATCCACGAGGTCGAGGGGCTGCAGACGCCCACCATGGCGCCGCCCATCGGCACCTCGTGGCAGGAGAGGCCGGTGCCGCAGGTGTCGGGGCCGCTCGGATCGCAGTAGCGGCGGCAGAAGCCCGTGCTCGGCGTGTCCGGCATGCAGTAGAGGTCGACGCGGCAGGCGTTCTCGTCCTTGTCGCAGGCACGGTTGGCAGGGGCGCCGCCGGCGTCCGGCAGGCACGCTGCCACCGGGACGCCGTCCTCGACGATCAGCCTGCCGTCCGCCTCGAGCATGGTGCAGACCCGCCCCGTGGGGCAGGCGGGCTCGAAGGGATTGCACGCGGGCTTGCAAACGTTCTCGCCCTCCATGCAGAGGAAGCCGGCGGCACAGCTGCCGTCCTCGCGGCAGGTCTCGCCGTCCACCGGGCCTGCCCAGCAGGTCCCGTTCTCGAGGCAGCGGGAACCCGGACAGTCGGCGTCCTCGATGCACTGCCGGCACTGGCCGTCGGCATCGCAGCGGGGCGCCGCCTCGTTGCAGGCGCCGTCGTCGAGGCAGGTGACGCAGACCTGGTCGGCCATGCGGCAGGTGTTGCCCGCGGCGCTGTCGTTGCAATCCGGATCACCGCGGCAGCCGACGCAGGTGCCGGTGGAGACGTCGCACCAGGGGCTGGCCTCGTCGATGCAATGGGAGTTGAGCAGGCATTCGTGGCAGGTACCCGCCTCGGGCTTGCAGCGCAGATCGCCCGGGCAGCCGTCGCGGTTGCAGTCCCGCACCTCGCAGAGGCGGGTCGACGGGTTGCAGACCTCGGCATCACCGCAGCTCGTCTCGGTACAGCCACCCGGGGCGCAGGCGCCCTCGATGCAGCGCTTGCCCTCGGCGCACTGTGTGTGCGTCGAGCATCCCGGCTCGCCTCCTTCGCAGACGCCGCAGCCGGAGCAGGTGGCTCCGCCGCTGCAGTCCGCGTCGGTGGCACAGGTCGCGGTGACGCCTGCGCAGGGATCGGGGTTCTGGTTCGGGGTACCGCCACCACTGCCGCCGCATGCAGCAACAACAACGAGCAGCAACATGGGCACGTACCACGGGACGTGGGTGCGCATGGATTCCTCTCGATGATTCGGTGAAGCCGGTTGGAGTGCCCGGAATCATCCGGTAGCTGCCCGCGAAGGTCAAACCGTGTGGTACGAGCGGTGTCGATTTTCGACACCGACCGCTAGAAAGCGCCGCCCCCCGTGTGGGGTAGAGGACCTTTCGCCAACGATGACGCTTTGCGCCTCGACAGCGTCCGGGGCGGCGCCTACAACCCCACGCGAGCCGCGGTCCTCGTCGCGGCGATGGAGCGAGCATGGACCTCTTCCCGGTGATGGCAGGCAAGGCGTACGAGTCGGTCCACTTCTTCCACGACGCGGAGACCGGCCTGAAGGCCCTGGTGTCGCTCCACGACACCACCCTCGGCGCAGGTCTCGGCGGCACCCGCGCCCTCTCGACCTACGAGACCGAGGCGGACGCCGTCGACGACGTGCTCCGGCTCGCCCGCGGCATGACCTACAAGGCGGCGCTGGCAGGCCTGCCCCACGGCGGCGGCAAGGCCGTGATCATGCTGCCGAAGGGCCCCTTCGATCGTGCGGCGCTCTTCACCGCCTTCGGTCGCGCGGTCGAGTCGCTCGGGGGCCGCTACATCACCACCGAGGACAGCGGCACCTCGCCCGAGGACATGGACCACGTCCGCAAGGGGACGAAGAGCGTGGTCGGCATCGCCCGCTCGAAGGGCGGCTCCGGCGACCCGTCCCCCTTCACCGCCTACGGCTGCCTCCGCGGCATCCAGGCGGTGGCGCAGTTCTCGATGGGCCGCAGCGATCTGCAGGGCCTCTCGGTCGCGATCATGGGCGTGGGCCACGTCGGCTACCACCTCGCGCGCCTCCTCAAGGAGCAGGGCGCGAACCTCTGGATCGCCGACGTGAACGAGACGGCGCTGCGCCGGGCCCAGGACGAGCTCGGCGCGAAGGTGGTCTCGCCGCAGGAGCTGGTCGGCCTCGAGGTCGACGTCTACGCGCCCTGTGCGCTGGGCGGCGCCATCAACGACCAGACCCTCGCCCAGCTCCGCTGCAAGGCGGTCGCCGGCGCTGCGAACAACCAGCTCCGCGAGGAGCGCCACGGCAGCCTGCTGGCGAAGCGCGGCATCGTCTACGCCCCCGACTACGCGATCAACGCCGGCGGCCTGATCAACGTGGCCCAGGAGGTCGTGGGCTACGACGAGAACCAGAGCCGTGAGAAGTGCTCGAAGATCTACGACACCATCCTGATGATCCTCGAGCGCGCGAAGGCCGAGGGCACCACGCCCGATGTGGTGGCGGACCGGATCGTCGACGAGCGGATCGCCGCGGCGAAGAAGGCCGGGGCCTGATCGCGCCGCCCCCCCGCAACCGAGAACGCCCGGACCGCGAGCGGCCCGGGCGTTTCTCTTTGCACGGCGTCCGTGTCGGAGCCGCTACTTCTGCTCGTCCTCGGGCGTGAGCTCGTCCACCAGCGCGAGGAGCTCCCGCGCGTCGAAGTGGTAGCGCGTCTTGCAGAACTCGCAGTGCACCTCGGCGCCCCTGTCGCGGGCGACCATGTCGAGGATCTCCTCGCGCCCCGCGCCGGCGACGCCGCGGAGGGCGCGCTCCCGGGAACAGGTGCAGACGTAGCGCACCGGCAGGTCCTCGAGGACCTCGATCTCGCCGAGACCCTCCACCAGCGGCAGCACCAGCTTCGCGCCGCCCGTCTCCCCGTCGAGCGCCTGCGCCAGGCCGCCGGCGTGGAGCCGCTTGCGCACCAGCTCCAGCGCCTCGGTGTCGCCACCCGGCAGCCGCTGCACCACCACGCCGACGGCACGGGTGATCGTCCCCGCCTCGTCCACCTGCACGTCGATGGAGAGGGTGGTCGGCACCTGCTCGGAGACGGCGTAGTAGTGCTCCAGATTGCGGTCGAGGCGCGGGTCCTCGAGCTCCACCGCTGCGCGGTAGTACTCGCCATTGGGGAGCTCGCGGAGCACCGAGAGATAGCCGTCCGGCCCCACCACCGCGTCGAGGTCGAGGCCGCGGCCGGGGAAGTCGACGTTTCCCTCGCGCACGTAGCCGCGCACGGAACCGTCGGCGCTGCCGTCGGTGAAGAGGCCCTTCATCGGGCCGGCGCCTGCGAGTTGGAGCGTCACCCGCTGGCGCTCCTTGCCGAGCCCGGCGGCGAGGAGCACACCGACGATCGCCTGCCCGAAGATCTCGGCGGCGGTGGGCTTGCATTCCTGCAGGTGGGCGGCGTGCTGCGCCACGCCGGTGGCGTCGCAGACGAGCACACGCAGGTCGTGCTCGGGGAGAAGGGCGCGGAGGAGATGATCACGGGACATGCGACTTGGAGCCTATCCACCGCCCGGCCAGGGCAGCCGGACGGAGCGAACGAGAGGGAACGGGGGCGAACCGCCGGGCGGCGCCGATGCTTCCGGCTCTACCACGCCTCGGCGGCGACGCTGCGGATCGTCTCGCGGAGGCCGTGATCGGGCTTCCAGCCGAATTCCTTCGCGAAGCGGCTGCCGTCGACGGTGCAGAGGTACTGGATGTAGTCGAGCTCGCCTGGCGGGAAGTTGGTGACCCGCAGCTTGAAGAGGCGGTCGAGCGCCGGCCTGGCGAGGAAGTGGGGCACCGACCGCGGGTGCCGGCCCAGCTCGGCGATCGCGGCGGAGAGGGGGACCTCGCCGGGACCCACCACGTTGTAGACGCCGCGGGCGCCGCTGCGCTCGAGGGCCAGCACCATCGCCCTGCAGACGTCGTCGGTGTGGATGAGCTGGATCATCGGATCGAAGCCCATCAGCGTCCACGGGTGGCGCAGCCGCAGGTAGTTCGCGGCGGCGTTGCGGATCGTGGGTCCGACGATGTGCACCGGCCGGAGGATGATCGTCTCCACCTCCGGATGCTTCCAGATGAAGGACTGGGCGAGGATGTCGAGCTCGACGAGATCGCGGATCTCGCCGAAGCGTGCTGCCGCCATCAGCGGCGCGTCCTCGGTGAGGAAGTTGGTGTTGTCCGGATGCGGTCCGTAGACGTTGGCCGAGGAGAGGACCACGAGCTTCTTCACCCCGTGGCGCGCGCAATATTCGAGCGCCTTGGCGGTGCCGAGCACGTTGAAGTGGTGGTGCTCCTCGGCGCTCATCCGCGGGTCGTGCATGATGCCCATGTGGATGAGCGCCTTGACGTTCCCCTTGCGGAAGAGGTCCTCGGCCTTCCGCTTGCGAATGTCGACCTGGTGGATCTCGAGATCCTTCGGCCGGCCCGGGAAGGGGCGGCGATCGATCCCGATGATCCGCTCCCTGCCGTGCAGCTGCTTGGCGAGGGCGCGTCCGAGATTTCCCGAGATGCCGGTGATGGCGACGGCGGGCTTCTGCGAGGCCAAGGCTTTCTCCACTACCAGTAGATGTGCTTCCGCTCCCGGATCCCCTCGTTCAGCATCGACTGGATCGCGGCGCGGACCTGCTTCACCTTCCGCTCGAGCTCCGCGTCCTCGTCGTCGGGCCTGCCGGTGAAGCGCATCGGGTCGCCGAAGTGGATGTGGTAGCGCGCCGGGAGCGGCAGCGGGAGCAGGGTCGGGGTGATCGGCAGCGCGGGCATCTTGAGGAGCCGCGCCACCGGCTTGAGATCGAAGAGGGCGGGCGCCTGCTCCTCCGCGCCGACCACGGCGACCGGGACGATGGGGGCGCCGGTCTCGAGGGCGAGCCGCATGAACCCATGGCCGAAGGCGGCCAGCTGGTAGCGCTGGCTGAAGAGCTTGTTCAGGCCGCGCACGCCCTCGGGGAAGACGAGGATCGCCTCGTCCCGCTCGAGGAGCTTGATGCAATTCTGCGGCGTCCCCACCACCTGGCCGCAGCGGGCCATGAAGGTCGAGACGTAGGGCAGGGTGGGGACCCACTTCTCCACCATCGAGCGCACCGCCCTGGGGGGATCGGCCTCGGTGAGGAGGGAGACGCCGATCATCGCGCCGTCCAGCGGAATCTGCCCCGAGTGGTTCGAGACGAGGAGGACGCGGCCCCGGGGGACCTTCTCGAGGCCGGTGGTGCGCACCCGGAAGTAATGGCGATAGAGCCAGAGCAGCGGCCCGATCGCGGCGAGGGCGTAATCCATGTCCATGCCGAAGGGATCGACGCCGAACTCGTTCTGCTGGGTGGCGAGCGCCTGCAAACGTTCGCGCATGTCCCCGCCGCCGATGCGGAAGGTGAGGTTGCGCAGCGTCCGCTCGACGCGATTGCCGATGGGCTCAGCCATGGCGCGCATCGTACAGGCGCGGATCGGCCCACGAAAGGCGTTCCGTCAACCCCGGCGCCGATCGCACCTCGTCAGCGCAGCCGGGGAGCGAGGCGGGCGGCCGCCTCCTCGAGCGTGACCATCTCGAAATCGTTCTTGAGCCAGTCGAGGAGCTCGGAGAGGCGCTGCCGCTTGGTGGCGGCGGGGACCCGCAGGTCGCTGCGCCGCTTGCTGAGCTCCGGGCTCGCGCCGTCGCTCTCGTCGAGCAGGTCGTAGCCCTGCAGCTCGATGGCGAGGAAGTCGCGGAAGCGCACCGCGCGGTAGAGCGTCGCCACCGCGGCCTTGGGCAGCGAGGCGAGGAAGGCGCCGGAGAAGGGGAGCCGGGAGATCGGCACGGTGGCCACCGGCAACTCGACCAGCTTGGAGCTGCCGCGCCGGTAGGGATCGCGGGGGCTCGGCCGGTAGGGCTCGCGCGGCGCGAGGAGGAGGGCGGGGGAGTCGGGGCGCTCGCCTGCAGCCTCCGCCCGGTGGACGCGGCGCCGCGCTGCCCGGTGGAGCCAGAGCGGCGGGCTGGGGTTGACCGAGGCGTCGTAGAGGTAGCCCTGCTCCTCGAGGATGCCGAGCAGGGTGGCGCTGATCGTCTCGCCAGGGGAGCGGAAGCCCGCGGGCTTGCGCGCGCCGAGCCCCTCGAGGGCGGCTGCCGCCCGCTCGAGCTCGTCGCGGATCGCGCCGGCAGGCCGTGCGGCGAGGTCGCGGTCGCCGCTCCAGCCGTGGGTCCCCAGCTCGTGGCCGAGGCGGAAGAGCTCCCCGATCGCCATCGCGGAGGGGCCGTCCTCGAGATCCTCGCCGATGGTGAAGAAGGTGGCGGGCACGCCTTTGCGGTCGAGGAGCTCGGCGTAGCGCTCGGGCGCGCGCCGGGTCACTGCCCCGGCACCGGCAGGAGCGAGGGAGCGCTCGTCGACCCCGACCCGGCGGCAGAGGTGGGGCAGGCCCTGGAGGTTGATCGTCACGCAGGCGAGCTTCTGCATCGGCGGCACTCTAACGCACGGGCAGGCGTGCTCAAGGACCTTTCAGGCCCGCTCCGTGCGTAGCTTCCACCAAGGACACGAAGGACGGGGGAGAAAGGATTTTTCGATGGAAGGCGACAGGAGGGAGCTCGCCGAGCTGCTCCACGACTACGAAACCGCGCTCTTCACCACACGGGACCGGAACGGCCGCTTCCACACCAGGCCCATGGCGGTGCAGCGCAGGCCCTTCGAGGACTACCTCTGGTTCGCCACCTGGCGGGACAGCGCCAAGGTGGACGAGCTCGAGAGCGATCCCCACTGCGGCGTGGCCTTCCACGCCGGAGGGCGGAGCGCGACCTACGTCTCGATCTCCGGGCGGGCGGAGGTGGTGCAGGACCGGCAGAAGATCCACGAGCTCTGGGAGCCGAGCTGGAAGGGCTGGTTTCCGGACGGGCCCGACTCGAAGGACCTGGTGCTGATCAAGGTCGAGCCGGAGCACGCCGAGTACGTTCATCCGAAGACCGGCAGGCTGGGCGTCCTCTTCGCCGCGGTGACCCGCGCCGTGAGCGATAACGAGCGGCCCCCCGTCGCCGAGAAGCGCGAGCTCGATCTCCACTGACCGCACGGGAGCGGACGGGCGCCCGGGGGCCTTCCCGGGCGGCCCGAAATTTGTTTCCCATCGGACATGGGGCTAGGATTCGGTCGACCGATCGTCGCGTTTCCGGGGGGATCGCGAGAGGACGACATGGAATCCCAGCGCCGCCCGATCACCATCCTGATGGCGGACGACGACCCCGACGACCGCATGCTCGCCCGCGACGCCTTCGTCGAAGCCCGGTTGTCCAACGTCGTCCGCTTCGTCGAGGACGGCGAGCAGCTCCTCGACTACCTCCACCGCCGCGGCCCCTGGGCGGAGCCCGGCGCCGCGCCGCGTCCGGGCCTGATCCTCCTCGACCTCAACATGCCGAAGAAGGACGGCAGGGAGGCCCTCCAGGAGATCAAGCGCGACCCGGTTCTGCGTCGGATCCCGGTGGTGGTGCTCACCACGTCGAAGGCCGAGGAGGACATCCTCCGCACCTACGACCTCGGGGTGAACTCCTTCATCGCCAAGCCGGTGACCTTCGCCGCCCTGGTCGAGACGGTGCGGATGCTCGGCAGGTATTGGTTCGAGATCGTCGAGCTGCCCCCCGCCGCAGAGGAGGAGCGCTGATGCCGGCGCGCCCCTTGCGCGTTCTCCTCGTCGAGGACGACGAGGACGACTTCGTGCTCACCCGCGACCTCCTCCGGGAGGTCGAGTCGCAGCGGTACGAGCTGGATTGGGCCCCGACCTTCGAGGAGGGGCGCAAGGCCAGCAGGCGCGGCGGCTACGACGTCCACCTCGTCGACTACCGCCTCGGCGCCAGGCACGGCCTCGACTTCATCCAGGAGTCGCTGGCCGAGGGGTGCACCGCCCCGCTGATCCTCCTCACCGGCCAGGTGAACGCCGAGCTCGATCACCTGGCGATGCTCGCCGGCGCCGCCGACTACCTGGTCAAGGGGCAGATCAGCCCGGAGCTCCTCGGGCGCACGATCCGCTACGCCATCGAGCGGGCGCGGACGATGGACGCCCTCAAGCGCTCGGAGAGCAATTTCCGCAGCCTGATCGAGCGGGCGCCCGATGCCATCGCGGTGGAGCGCAACGGCTTCTTCGCCTACGCCAACCGGCAGATGGTGGCGCTGCTCGGCGCCTCGTCCGTCGACGAGCTCATCGGCAGGAACGTCTGGGATTTCGTCCACCCGGACGACCGGCGCTCGCTCCGCGGCAGCGGGGGATGGCAGTCGCGGGAGATGCGCCTGCTCCGGGAGGACGCGCGGCTGACCATCGACGTGGCCGGCCTGCCGCTCTTCTTCGACGGCAGCGAGGCGGTGGTGATCTTCGCTCGGGACGTGAGCGAGAAGAAGCGGATGCAGGAGCGGCTGGTCCTCGCCGACCGGCTCGCCTCGGTGGGCACGCTGGCTGCCGGCGTCGCGCACGAGATCAACAACCCGCTCGCCTCGGTCATCGCCAACCTCGGCTTCGTCCTCGGCGAGCTCGACGAGGCGGCGAAGGAGGCGGAGCAGGGGCTCCCGCCCGAGCGGGCACGGGCCTGCATCGCCAACCTGCGCGAGAGCCTCGTCGAGGCGCAGCAGGGCGCGGACCGGGTCCGCTCCATCGTCAGCGACCTCAAGATGCTGGCGCGGCGCGAACAGGCGGGCCAGGGCATCATCGACGTCCGCGAGATCCTCGAGTCGGCGCTCTCGGTGGTGACCAACGAGATCCGGCAGCGGGCCCGGCTCGTGCGCGACTGCAATCCCGTGCCGCCGGTGCCGGGCAACGCGTCGCAGCTGGGGCAGGTCTTCGTGAACCTGCTGCTCAACGCCGCGCAGGCGATCCCCGAGGGGAGACCCGAGGAGAACGTGATCGCGGTCGCGACGCGCACCGCCGGGGACGGCAGCGCCTGGATCGAGGTTCGCGATTCCGGCGTCGGCATACCCCGCGAGGCCCTCGGCAGGCTCTTCGATCCCTTCTTCACCACCAAACCGGTGGGAACCGGCACGGGCCTCGGGCTGTCGATCTGCGACGGCATCGTGAGCTCCCTCGGCGGTCGGATCGAGGTGGAGAGCCGGCCGGGGGCCACGCTCTTCCGCGTGATCCTGCCCCCTTCCCGGCAGGACCCGCTCGCCCATGGCTGAACACCGAGCCCGCTTGCGGGCCTGGCTCCCCCTCCTCGCCGGCTGCGCCATCCTCCTCGCCACCGCCGGGCTCGCCCGCGCGCTCTGGCTCCAGGAGGAGAAGCAGATGGAGCAGAAGACGGCCCTCGCCGCGCGGAGCGCCGCAGCGGCGATCGAGGCGTCGATGCGCACCCGCGTGCTCGCCCTCGAGCGCATCGCCGCGCGCTGGGCCGAGGACGGCGCGCTCAGCGAGGTGCAGTTCCGCCACGAGGCGGCCCGGCTGCTCCGCGACTTCGGCGGCTACGAGGCGCTCGTCTTCGTCGATCCCGAGGTGACCAACCGCTGGATCGAGCCGCAGGCGCCCAACCGCTTCCTCGAGGGGCTGCCGGTGCCGCTCGACGAGCGCCGCCTCGAAGCACTGCAGCGCGCCCGGCGCGATCGGGCCGCGGCGGTGTCGCGGACCCTGCGCATCGCCAACGGCAAGGGGCTCGGCTTTCTGACCTGGGTCCCGATCGTCCGCGGCGATGGCTTCCAGGGCTACATCCTCGGCGTCTTCCTGGTGGAGGACTTCCTCGAGAACGTGCTCGAGGGGAACGCTGGCGTGCTCGCGGGCTACACCCTGGCGGTGCACGACGGCGGCGACCTGATCCACACCCGGGTCGCGCCGGGCAGCGGGGCGGGCCTGCGGCGCACCCACGCCGCCGAGGCGGCCTTCTACGGCGGGCGCTGGCGGGTGGACGCGAGTCCGCTCCTCGCCACCGTCGCCGAGGAACGTTCGCCGCTCCCCTGGCTGGTCGGCGCCAGCGGCGCGCTGATCGGCCTGCTGCTCACCCTCGCGATCCGGCAGGCGCAGGTGGCGAGGGCGCGGGCGCGGGAAGCGGAGCGGGCCCGCCACTCCCTCGAGGAGGAGATGCTCGAGCGCGAGCGCGTCACCGTGGCGCTCCACCGCAGCGAGGAGCTCTATCGGACCCTCGCTGCGCACCTGCCCGACGCGGCGGTCTTCCTCTTCGACAGCGACCTCCGCTACCTCCTCGCCGAGGGGCCGCTTCTCGAGGGTCTGGGCCTCTCCAACGTCCGCCTCGAGGGGAAGACCCTCGGCGAGCGCCTTCCGGCCGAAGCGGCGGCGCGGCTCCTGCCCCTCTACGTCGCGGCGCTGGAGGGCGACGCGACGAGCGCCGAGATCCCCTTCGACGGCCGCTGGTTCCTGGTGCGCGCGGTGCCGGTGCGCAACGAGGCGGGCGAGGTCTACGCAGGCATGGTGCTCGCGCAGGAGATCACCGAGCGCAGGCTCGCCGAGGAGGAGCTCCGGGCGACGGCGGCGCGCCTCGAGGACTCGAACCGCGAGCTCCAGGACTTCGCCTACATCGCGTCGCACGATCTGCAGGAACCGCTGCGCAAGGTGCAGGCCTTCGGCGACAGGCTCGCCGGCCGCTACGGCGCCGTGCTCGAGGAGCAGGGGCGCGACTACCTGGAGCGCATGCTGGGCGCGGCGCGGCGGATGCAGGACCTGCTCGAGGGGCTCCTCCGCTTCTCGCGGATCACGACCAACGCGCGCCCCTTCGAACGGTGCGATCTCGCCCAGGTGGCGCGGCAGGTCCTCGCCGATCTCGAGGTGCGGGTGGAGGAGACCAACGCGTCGATCGAGCTGGGGCCGCTACCGGTGATCGACGCCGATCCGCTCCAGATGCGGCAGGTCCTCCAGAACCTCATCGCCAACGCCCTCAAATTCACCGAGCCGGGTAGGGCGCCGCACGTCCGGATCGAGGCGGCGCTGGTGCGCGAGGGTGGCCAGCGCCTCTGCGAGCTCCGGGTAACGGACCGCGGGATCGGCTTCGACGAGCGTTATCTCGAGAAGATCTTCGCCGTCTTCCAGCGGCTCCACGGCCGCGGAAGCTACGAGGGGAGCGGGGTCGGCCTCGCGATCTGCCGCAAGATCGCGCTGCGGCACGGCGGCTCGATCACCGCTACCAGCAAGCCGGGGGAAGGCTCCACCTTCGTGGTCCGGCTACCTGCCGAGCAGGCGGCTGCCACGGCGCTCGGAAGCGCCGCGTAATTGGATCGACCGGGGGCCCGGTGGTACCCTCCGCCCCGGAATTTCTCCTGATACGACGCCCGGTTCCCCGAGGCGAGGCCGCGATGAGAATTGCCTGCCCAGGCTGCAAGTCCACCTATACCGTCGACGACAGCCGTGTTCCGCCCGCCGGCTTGAACATGAAGTGCCCGAAGTGCGCAGCGGTCTTCGCCGTGCGCCCGCCGGCTGCAGCGGCACCGGCTGCAGGGCCTGCCGTCCCGCTGCCCGGGGCCGCAGGCGCCGCACCGAAGGCGCCGCCTGCCGGGCCGCCGCCCGGTGCCCGGGCCGCGGTGGGAACGGTGGCAGGATCCGGCGCGGTGCCGCTTCCCGGCACGACGCCGCCGTCGCAGCAGGCCGCCGCGGCAGGCGCAGTGCCCCTGCCCGGTGGCGAGCCGCTGGCGGGGCAGGCCTTCGATCCCTCGATGACCCCGCCGCTCCCCGGTGGCGAGAACGCGGGCGGTGGCTTCGATCCCTTCTTCGATCCGCCGCCGCCGCCGGCAGCCGGCGCGGTGCCGCTGCCCGGCAGCTTCGGTCCGGGCTTCGCGCCGCCGCCGCCGCCTCCGGCTGGTGGCGCCGTGCCGCTGCCCGGCAGCTTCGATCCGGACTTCGCGCCGCCGCCGCCGCCGCCGGCAGCCGGCGCCGTGCCGCTGCCCGGCAGCTTCGATTCGGGCTTCGCGCCGCCGCCTCCGGCAGGTGGCGCCGTGCCACTTCCCGGCGCGGGCTTCGCCCCGCCATCGTCCCCGGGCGCAGCGGTGCCGCTGCCTGGCGCAGCGCCCGCCGCTCCAGCACCGGGCTTCGGTGACCTGCCTTCGCTGGTCGACTTCGACGCCGGTCCCTTCGGCAGCGACGAGACGCGACCGATGGCCCGTCCGCCGCAGATGCCGCACCTGGACCCAGCGGCAGCAGCGCCGCCGCCTGTAGCCACCACGGCGATGCGCCCGCCACAGACCCCGCCGCCCGATCTCGGCTTCGACTTCGGCGCCGTCGATTTCGCCGCGCCGCCGCCGCCCCCAGCCGCAGCGGCGCCGCCGCCCGCGCCGCCGCCTCCCGCGGAGGCGGAGGTCTTCGAGTTCGACGAGGTCGCCTTCGATCTGCCGCCGCCGCCGCCTCCCGCGGCGCCGCTGGCGCAGAGCCCCCGGCCCTTCGAGGACGGCGGCCTCGAATTCGATCCGACCGCAGCAGCGGACACCGACGAGGCGATCCGCGCCTTCGTCGACGGACCTGCGGAGGCGCAGGCCTCCGATCGCTTCCACGTGCGGCGCAGCAGCGGCAAGATCTTCGGCCCCTTCCCGGTGGATGCGGTGCGGCGGATGCTCGGCGAGGGACAGCTCGTCGGCAACGAGGAGGTCTCCCGCGACGGCGTCTCCTGGGTACCGCTCTCCTCGGTGCACGATCTGGCAGCGGCGATCCGCGCGGCGCCCCTCGCCGGCGCGCCGCCGATCCTCGGATTCAACGAGGATGGCGTGCCGCAGCCGACTCCCTCCGAGGTGCTGCGGATGAAGCCGCCCTCGAAGCTGGAGGCGGCGAGCGAGCTCCTGCAGCGGATCCGCCGCCGGATCGATCGCAAGGTGATCGCCGCCGCCGCCGCCGTGGCCATCGCAGGCTCCGGCGCGGTGCTCGAGGTGGCGACGCCCTACGGCTTCTGGTTCCGCAAGCCGCTGCTCGGCTACGACGGACCGGAGGAGGGCACGCCGCTGGCGCGGCAGCTCTCGGCGGCCCGCGACGAGATCCGCCGCGACAACTTCGCCGCCTACCAGCGCGCCCTGGCCGCAGCGGAGCGTGGCCTCGCCGAGGATCCCGAGGACGTCCACGCCCGTGCCGCCTGGGCGCAGGCAGCCTTCCACCTCCAGCGCCGCTTCGGCACCGGCGCCCAGATCCCGCAGGCGCAGAGCTACCTCGACGCCCTGGTGGCGACGAGCCAGGGCAACGCCGAGGTCCGCAAGGCGCGCGCTGCGGCGGCGCTCCACGCAGGCCAGGCGGCCAGCGTCGCCGGGCACCTGGGGCCCCTGCTCGCAGCGCCTGGAGGCGATCTCGACGCGACCCTGCTCCTCGCCGAGGCCCACCTCGCGCAGGGCAACGCCGGCGAGGCGCTGCCGCTCCTCGAGAAGGCCGTCGCCCTCGCCCCGAAGGCAGCAGCGCCCCTGCATCTGCAGGGGCTGGCGCTCCTCGCCACCGGCGACGCGGACGGGGCCCGGGAAAAGCTCGCTGCGGCCTTCGCCGCCGACGTGCAGCACGCAGCCTCCGCCGTGGAGCTGGGCAGCCTCGCGCTCGAGGCCGGCGATGCAGCAGGCGCCCGCAAGCACCTCGAGGCGGCGCTCGCAGCGGGCGCCGTCCCGGGCATCGGCGGCAAGGTCCTCGCGCGGGGACAGGGCCTGCTCGGTTCGGCGCTGGCGCGGTTGCGTCTTCCCACCGAGGCGAAGGCAGCCTTCGAGGCGGCGCTCGCCGCGGACGCCGGCAACGCCGAGGCGCGCCTCCGCTACGGCCGCTTCCTCCTCGAGCGCGGCGACGCCGACCAGGCGGTGACCGTGGTCGAGGCGGTGCGCGCCCGCGCCGACGCCGATCACGACGTGGCCGAGCTCCTCGTCCGGGCGTGGGCCGCTGCAGGCAAGATGCTGCAGGCCGACAACCTCGTGCAGGCGCTCCGCAAACAGAAGCCCGAGGAGGCGCGGCTCTTCTTCCTGCAGGGGTTCGTGGAGGAGAAGAGCGGCAAGCTCGACGCAGCTGCGGCTTCGTTCCGCGAGGCGATCCAGCGCGACGAGCAGCGCACCGACGCCCGCGTCGAGCTCGCCCGCACGCTCCTCGCGCAGGGGAAGACCGCCGAGGCGCGCGAGGCGATCCGCGACGCGGTGGCGCGTGCCCCCGGGGATCCGGGCGCCCACACGATGCAGGGTGAGGTGCGGCTCGCCGCGGGTGAGCCCGCAGCGGCGATCGCAGCCTTCGAGGCGGCGGTGCGGATCGATGCGGAGTTCACCGCGGCCCACCTCGGCCGCGCTCGGGCGCTGGAGATGCTGGGGGCGCTCCCGGAGGCGGCTGCCGCCTACCAGACCGTGCTCGCGATCAACGACGCGATCCCCGAGCACCACCTGCGGCTCGGGACGGTGCTCTGGAAGCAGAAGGAGATGGAGCGGGCGATCGCCGCCCTCGAGGCCGCCCAGAAGATCGCGCCCAAGAACGCGGCGATCCTCTCGCGCCTCGGCGCCGCGCAATTCGATGCGGGGCAGATCGACGCGGCGATCCAGAGCATCGAGGGCGCCCTCTCCCTCGACAACACCAACCCGGAAACCTACCTCTACCTCGCGCGCTTCCAGCTTGCGAAGGGGGACGGCAGCGCCGCGGTTCACGCGCTCCGCCGCGCCATCGCCCTCGACGGCAAGAACGCCACCTATCCCTACGAGCTCGGCCTCGTCTTCGAGAAGGCCAACAATCCGGTGGACGCGCTCGATGCGTTCAAGGCCGCGGTGAAGCTCTACCCCGCCCACGCCGACGCCCTCGAGCACCAGGGCAACATCTACCTCTCGCTCAACGCCGGTGCCCGGGCGGTCAAGTCCTTCGAGGCGGCGCTCGCCATCGATCCCGAAAGGACGCGGCTCCTCCTCGCCATCGCCGACACCCACATGCGGTCGAACCGCTGGGATGCGGCGATCGCGGCCCTGGGCCGGGCGCCGCGGGACGGTTCGCTGCAGGGCGTCGCCTTCCGCCTCGGGATGGCCTACCAGGAGAAGGGCCGGAGCGGCGAGGCCATCGATTGGTTCCAGAAGGCGGTGAGCGAGGACCCGGCGGACGCGATGCCCTGGCGCCAGCTCGGCTACGCCTACAAGGAGCGCAACCGGATCGGCGAAGCGGTGAAGGCCTTCCGGCGCTACCTCGAGAAGAAACCCGAGGCCACCGATCGCGCCGAGATCGAGGACGAGATCGCCACGCTGCGGATCTGACGGCGAGCGAAAGCGCTCGGGCTGGACGAGGGGCGTTCGGGGGCAGATCCCCGGGCGCCCCTCCGCGTTCGATCTGCTATACCTTCGCTCCCCTGCGGGCGGTCCGCCGCCGCCCGTGCACGAACGAGCACCGCCCGTGGAGCCACGGGAGGCCACAAGGAGCATCCATGGGGCTGAAGGAGCGTCGCGCCGACGCCGAGGCCACGCTGCGGAGCGCACAGAGAGCCGCCGAGAGCGGCGAGCCGGTCCCGGAGCGGACCCTCGCTGCAGGTGGCTACGCCTTCCTGCTCGCCGAACTCGACCTGCACCTCTCCATCCTCGGCCAGCCGATCGCGCCGCTCGACCTCGCGATGCCGGAGCTGCGCGGCAAGCTGCAGGCGCTGGCAGGTTCGCCGCCCTACCGCACGGAAGCGCTGGCGGAGGCCTTCACCTATCCGGTGCTCGTCCGTGGCCCGGAGGGCGACGTCAGCGAGGCCTATCTCTACCAGAGCGCCGAAGGGGCGATGCTGGGTGGCGACGAGGCCAAGCGTCCCGACTGGGAGCAGGTGGTGCAGGCCCTCGCGCGGGCGCTCGATGCGGTGCGGCCTGCCGATTTCGAGGACAAGGTCTACGATCCCGACGCCTCCGCCTGGATCTACTACGGCGTCCGCCGCGGCGAGCCGTTCGAGGACATGGTGGAAGGCGAAGACCCTCCCGAGTGGGCGGAGTAAGCGAATGCTCGATCTGAAGTACGTCCTTTCCAACTTCGACGAAGTGGCGGCGAAGCTCGCCCGCCGCGGTGGCAGCATCGACCTCGAGCCGGTGCGCCGGCTCGGCGAGGAGCGCCGCACGCTGCTGCAGGAGAGCGAGAGCCTCCGGCAGAAGCAGAACGCCGCCAACGAGCAGATGAAGGTGCTGGCGAAGCAGGGCGGCGACGCCCTCGCCGGCGCCCGCGCCGAGCTCAAGGAGCTCTCCGGCCAGATCAAGGGGCTCGACGAGAAGCTCCGCGGGATCGAGGCGGAGCTCGAGCAGGCCCTGCTCTACCTGCCCAACCTCCCGGCGGAGAGCACCCCGGAGGGCAGGAGCGAGGACGACAACGTCCAGGTCCGCACCTGGGGCGAGAAGCGCGCCCTCGACTTCGCGCCGAAGACCCACGACGAGCTCGGCACCGCCCTCGGCATCTTCGACTTCGACCGGGCGGCGAAGCTCTCCGGCGCCCGCTTCGTCGTGCTGCGGGGCATGGGCGCCAGGCTCGAGCGGGCCCTCGCCGCCTTCATGCTCGACGTGCACACGAGCCGCGGCTACGAAGAGGTGCTCCCGCCCTACCTGGTCAACCGCGAGTCGATGACCGGCACCGGCCAGCTCCCGAAATTCGAGGACGACGCCTTCAAGACCCGGGAGGAGGAGCAGAAGGACGAGAAGTTCCTCATCCCCACCGCCGAGGTCCCGGTCACCAACCTCTACCGGGACGAGATCCTCGAGGGCGAACAGCTGCCGCTGCGGCACACCGCCTGGACGCCCTGCTTTCGCCGCGAGGCGGGGAGCTATGGCAGGGACACCAAGGGGCTCATCCGCCAGCACCAATTCCACAAGGTGGAGCTGGTGAAGTTCACCAGGCCCGAGAGCTCCTACGAGGAGCTGGAGAAGCTCACCGGTGACGCGGAGGAGATCCTCCAGCGCCTCGGCCTCCACTACCGGGTGATGGCGCTCTGCACCGGCGACCTCGGCTTCGGCGCCGCCAAGACCTACGACATCGAGGTCTGGCTGCCGGGGCAGAGCGCCTACCGCGAGATCTCGAGCTGTTCGAACTTCGAGGACTTCCAGGCGCGGCGGGCGCAGATCCGCTTCCGCCCCGCCAAGGGCGAAAAGCCGCGCTTCGTCCACACCCTCAACGGCTCCGGGCTCGCCATCGGCCGCACCGTGGTGGCGATCCTCGAGCAGTACCAGCGGGCGGACGGAAGCGTAGCAATTCCGGAGGCTTTGCAGCCCTATCTCGGCGGCGCGAAAGAGCTGCGCTGAAAGTTTTTCGAGGCGCCGGCGAAATCCTGCTTGCAAGCCCGCCGGAGCCTGCGCTAAGAAGCCGCCCACGTCGCGACGGCAACAACGAAGCGACAGGCGGAGGCCACGGAGGAGTGGCCGAGCGGTTTATGGCGGCGGTCTTGAAAACCGCTGGGCGCTGAGAGGCGTCCCGAAGGTTCGAATCCTTCCTCCTCCGCCAGACAATCGAATAGCGGGAATCCCGGTCGTGCCAGCCGTCGTTCCCGCAGCAGAAACTTCCCTAGGGAGAGATGGCCGAGAGGCCGAAGGCACCGGTTTGCTAAACCGGCATACGGGTCACACCGTATCGAGGGTTCGAATCCCTCTCTCTCCGCCATTTGAAGGAAAGTACGGGCCCTTAGCTCAGTTGGATAGAGCGTCGGACTACGAATCCGAAGGCCGCAGGTTCGAATCCTGCAGGGCCCGCCATATTTTGATGTACCCCGCTGACGAACATTTCCTCGACCTCGCGCTGGAGGAAGCGAGGAAAGCCGCAGCGGAGGACGAAGTCCCAGTCGGTGCCATCGCCATCTACCAGGGCGAGATCGTCGGCACGGGACGCAATGCCAGGGAATGCAGGACGGACCCCCTGGCGCATGCCGAACTCGACGCGATCCGGAACGCATCGCGAAACCTGAGTCGGTGGCGCCTGACTGGAGTCACCCTGTACGTCACCCTGGAGCCCTGCGCGATGTGCGCAGGGGCGATGGTGAATGCCCGGGTCGATCGGCTGGTCTACGGCGCGAGCGACCCCAAGGCAGGCGCGGTGCAGAGCCTCTACGAAATCTGCACCGACCCCCGGCTCAACCACCGCATCGAGGTGGTGGGCGGGATTCGGGCGGAGGAGTCCGGCGCACTCCTCACCGACTTCTTCCGGCGCAAGCGCGCAGCGGGGAAGGCAGCCCGAAGCAGCGGGGGCTAGAGGCACAAGGAGCCGCGTTCTCGATGGAGCGCGGCTTTCGTCGGCCGAGAGGCCGGCAACAGATTTTGGAGAGCTGGCCGAGCTGGTCGAAGGCGCCTGACTCGAAATCAGGTGTACCCGCAAGGGTACCGGGGGTTCGAATCCCTCGCTCTCCGCCACAGTTGAATAAGCCGGTGCGGAATCAACCCCGCACCGGCGTTCGTTTTGGAGAGGTGACCGAGCGGTTGAAGGTGCACGCCTGGAACGCGTGTGTACTCGCAAGGGTACCCAGGGTTCGAATCCCTGCCTCTCCGCCAGCATTGCGATAGCCGGGTCCGTGGTAACGCGGGGTCGTGAACCCCGCCAGGCCCGGAAGGGAGCAACGGTAGCGCACCTCCGCGTGTACTCGGGTTGCCCGGCTATCACTCTTGTCGAGCGGCGATCCCTCCGGGGATCGCCGCTTTTTTTGTGCGCGTTCGGCGTGGGCAGCACCGCTTCGCCGCACTACAGTGCCGCCATTGCTGCGGCTCCCCTGCCGCAAGGCCTGGAGCCGACATGGGCGCACCCCGCTTCTCCGTCACCGTCCTCCTCCTCGTCCTCTGCGCCGGCTGCGCGGGCTTCCGCCCGGTGGCGCCGGCGCGGCAGCAGGCCTTCGCCGGCGAGACGATGGAGATCGCGCTGGCGGAGCCACCACCGGAGGACGACGCGCTCCGCTGGAGCCCCGGCGACGGCAGCGAGCCGGTGGAAGGGCGGGTGCTCCGCCACGCCTGGCAGGTCCCCGGCCAGTACACCGTCACGGTGGAGGGGAGCGGCGGCGCCGATCGCTTCGAGGTGGAGGTCGCGCCGCGGCCGGTGCTCCGGGCGATCCCCGCCAGCGTGCGCTTCGCCCTCGTCCTCCCCGACGGCTGGTCGCGCCTCGAGCGCTTCACGTCCTTCGCACGGCGCTTCTTCCCGGCGGAGCAGGTGACCGAGACGCTGGACCGGGTGGCGCAGCGCCTCGGCGCCGATCCGGCGGATCCGGGCCAGCTGGTGGCGCAGGGGATCGATCCGGCCGAGGGGCTGGGGATCGCCGTCTTCGATTTCGACGCCTCTGCCGCCTGGATCGCGGTGGGCATCCTCGACGAGGGGAAGGCGATCGAGCTGGCGCAGCGCCTCTTCGACGTCCGCGAGGTGGAGCCGATCGAGACCGAGGCGGGCCAACTCTTCGTCGGCATCCTCCCCGAGGGCGAAATGCGGGCCTTCGCCCTGGTCGACGGCTACCTGCTGCTGCGGGCGAGCGCCGAGCCCGGCCCGATCGAGGAGACCGTCGGCGCCTTCGCCACGAGTGGCGCGGGGCTGGGTGCCTCCGAGCGCTTCCAGCAGGCGCGGGCCCTGGCGCCCGGCGACGACGCCATCTTCTTCGCCCAGATCCAGCACGACGACGGCAGTTGGATGCCGCTGGCGGTGGGACTCGCCCTCGCGGACGAGGCCGCGGAGGCGAGCTTCGGCGTGCCGCTGCCGCCCGAGCAGGTGGAGGGCCTGCGCGGGGTGGTGGCGCAGGGGGAGGGCGGCTCTGCCGAGCTGGGCCGTTATCCCGAGGGGGCGGTGGGCTTCCTCTCCCTCTCCCTCGAGCCGCAGGCTGCCTTCGGACAGGCGGTGCCCAACCGGCTGCAGCGGGCGCTGCTCGAGGGGTTGGTGGCGGATCGGGCGGGCGTGCCCCTGGGCAGGCTCCTCGACGCCACCACCGGCAGGGCCACCGCGGCGCTCTATTTCGATCCCGCCGGCTTCACCGAGCTGGTGGCGATGCTCCTGCAGCGCGAAGGGCTCGGCGGCGCAGGGGCCGACACCCACCCGCCGATCCTGGCGAAGGTGGAGCTGCAGGGCGCCGAGGCAGCGCGGGTGGTGGAGCAGGCCCTCGCCGCCGCAGCGCAGCGGGCAGGCGGCGGCTGGTGGCAGCGCGGGCCGCTCTTCTACCGGCTGGAGGAGGGGATCCTCCAGATCGCCACCATCCGGGCGCGGCGGGAGCTCGCGCCGGGGCAGGGGACCACCGACTTCGGCGCGCGGCTCGAGGCCCTCGGCGCCCCTGGCGAGCAGGCGCTCTTCCTCGACGTTCGCGCCATCCTCGAGGCCCTCCGCCAGAGCGAGGCCCGGAGCGCCGAGGCAGCGGTGGTGCGGGCGCTCCTCCTCGAGGAGGCGGCCTTCCTCGAGCAGGTGGAGAACGTGCTCCTCCACGGCACGGTGGTGCCCGAGGGGATCCGGGGCGTGCTCCACCTCTCGCTGGAGCAGGCGCCGCGCTGATCGCGCGCGCGGATGGCGCGGGCGCCGCCGGCGGTTCTCCCAAGCCAGGCTTGTCCCGCGCCGAGGGGACAGGCTAAACCCTTCCCTCTTGCACCGCGGGAGACGTCGATGAGCTACCTGGTCCTGGCGAGGAAATACCGTCCGCAGGCGTTCGAGGACGTCACCGGCCAGGAGCACGTGGTCCAGACGCTGGGCAACGCCATCGCCCACGATCGCGTCGCCCACGCCTTCCTCCTCTGCGGCCCGCGCGGCGTGGGCAAGACCACCACCGCGCGCCTGCTCGCCCGGGCCCTCAACTGCCACGAAGGCCCCACCGCCACCCCCTGCGGCACCTGCCAGGCCTGCCGCGAGATCGTGGCGGGTTCCTCGGTGGACGTGGTGGAGATCGACGGCGCCTCGAACAACGGCGTGGACAACGTGCGCGAGCTCCGCGAAGCGGCCCGCTACCTGCCCCAGCGCGACCGGCACAAGGTCTTCATCATCGACGAGGTCCACATGCTCTCGGTGGCGGCGTTCAACGCGCTGCTCAAGACGCTCGAAGAGCCGCCGCCGCACGTGAAGTTCGTCTTCGCCACCACCGATCCGCAGAAGCTCCCCGACACGATCCTCTCCCGCTGCCAGCGCCACAACTTCCGCCGGGTGCCCGCGGGAAAGATGGTCGATCGCCTGCGCTTCATCTGCGACGCCGAGGGGATCGCGATCTCCGACCGGGCCCTGGCGCTGGTGGCGCGGCAGGCGGACGGCGGCATGCGCGACGCGCTCTCGCTCCTCGACCAGCTCCTGTCTTCGGCTGGGACGCAGATCGAGGACGGAGCGGTGGAGGAGGCGCTGGGCCTCGTCGATCGCACCGTGGTCCACGAGATCGCAGGCGGGCTCCTCGAACGCGACGGCAAGCGGGTGATCGAGTCGCTGGCGCGGGTCTACGACCGCGGCGTCGACGCGAAGCGGCTCTGCGAGGAGCTGGCGCAGCACCTGCGCGATCTCGTCTACGTGAAGGCGATCGGGCAGGCGCCGGGCGATCGCGGCGACGTGGAGCAGAAGCTGCTGGTCGAGCAGGCCGGCAAGGCGGACGCGACGCAGATCACCCGGCTCTTCGACCTGGTGCACCACGCGATCCGGGAGCTCTCCTACGCGGCGCAGCCGCGGCTGGCGCTGGAGGTGGCGCTGCTCTCGGCGGTGCACCTGGCGCCTGCGCAGGGGCTGGCGGATCTCGCGGCGCGGCTCGACGCGGTGGCAGGGGCGCTGGCGAGCGGCACGGCGCCGATGCCGAAGCCGATGCAGGCGGCGCCGGCTCCCGCGCCGCAGCGGGGACCGCCGCAGCAGCAGCGGGCGCCGATGGCACCGCCGGTGTCACACGGGCAGCCGCCGCAGCAACAGCGGCCCGCGGCGCCGCAGCGGCCGGTGCAGATGCCCACCAACGATCTGCTCCAGCAGGTGGAGGCCCTCACCCGCGGCAGGGCGGCGCCCCGGCAGGCGGGGGGCAGGCCTGCAGGGCGCGGCACGCCGCCGGCAGGTGGCAGCGACGAAGAACCCCATGGTGCGCCGCGCGCTTTCAGCCCGCCACCGGCGACTGGTCCGGTAGCGCCGCCTGCTGCAGCGCGTCCCCTCGCGCCGCCGGTGCAGCAACAGCAGCGGCAGGCGCCGTCTCCTCCTGCGGCAGGTGGCTCCCGGGTGCCCTTCGAGATCCCGGCGGGCATGCCCGTGCCCCGGGGGATGCAGGGCGGACGCCCGCCGGAGGGCCGGAGCGGATTCGGCGCCAGACCCCCTGCGCCGAACGGTCCCGGTCCCGGCGCCGGCAGGCCCGATTTTCGTGCGGCAATCGCCGCCAGGGCGAGCGCGCCGGCGCCTGCGCCCTGGGGCGACGACGAGCCGCCGCCGCCCGGCGACGAGGACATGCCGTCGTGGGGCGACGAGGAGCCCGGCTTCTCCGGCGGCGGCGAGGTGCGCGCGCTGCCGCGGGAGGAGATGCCCGGCGGCTGCGCCACCAACGAATGCCGCGACGAGCCCGCGCCGCAGGCCTCCGCGACAGCTCCCGTGCCCGCGCCGGCGGACGATCCCACCGCCGACGTCCACGCCCGCTGGCGCGACGCCGTCGACGGCCTGCGCCGCGAGAACACGATCATCGGCTCCTGCCTCTCCGAGGGCCGCCTCCTCTGGCTCCGGCCCGGCGAGGTGGCGCTGGGCTACCCACCGGCGGGCCATTTCTACCGGAGCCAGCTCGAGAGCACCTTCGCCCGGCAGGTGGAGGAGATGCTGAGCCGCTGGTTCGGCGCGCCGACGAAGCTCAAGCTGCAGGAGGCGGCCGCCAACGCGCCTGCGTCCGTGGCGGATACGGAGCGCAAGGCGCGGGAGGAGCGGCGCCTCCGCCTCCGCGCCGAGGCCCGCGAGCATCCTGCGGTCCTCGCGGTGCAATCGATCCTCGGCGGCGAAATCGACGACATCGAAGTGTTGGAGGAGCGGTAGACTGCCGCACCGCTTTTTCGAAAGCCGGTCCTTCGGGCCGGCCAGGGGAGTCAGGAAATGCCCGGTTTCGATTTCAACACGCTGATGCGCCAGGTCCGGAAGATGCAGGAGGAGGCCAACAAGAAGAAGGAGGAGTTGGCCGAGACCGTCCGCGTCGAGGGCAAGGCCGCCGACGGGCTGGTCACCGCCACCGTCAACGGCGTGCGCGAGCTCGTCTCGCTCAAGATCGATCCCAAGGCCGTCGACACCGACGACCTCTCGATGCTCGAGGATCTCGTCGTCGCCGCCGTGAACCAGGCGCTCGCCCAGGCCAAGGTCCAGGAAGATGCCGAGATGGGCAAGCTCACCGGCGGCATCAAGATCCCCGGCCTGACGATGTGAGGCCCGTTTGACCCCCGACCCGATCCAGCGCCTCACCGCCGAGCTCGCCAAGCTGCCCGGCATCGGTGAGAAGACCGCGCAGCGACTCGCCTTCCACATCCTCCGCTCCAAGCCGGGGTACGCACGCGATCTGGCGGCAGCCATCGTCGACGTGACGGAGAAGGTCCGCCTCTGCTCGGTGTGCTGCACGCTCACCGAGGGAGACCCCTGCGCGACGTGCAGCGACGACCGGCGCGACGATCGGATCGTGTGCGTGGTCGAGAACGTGCCCGATCTGCTGGCGGTGGAGCGCACCCGCGAATTCCGCGGCCGCTACCACGTGCTCCACGGCGCGCTCTCTCCCCTCGACGGGATCGGCCCGGACCAGCTCCGCGTCAAGGAGTTGGTCCGCCGCCTCGGTACACCGCCGGAAGGGCGCGAGCGGGTCGAGGAGGTGATCGTCGCCACCAACCCCGACGTCGAGGGCGAGGCCACCGCGCTCTACCTCACCCGCCTGCTCAAGCCCCTCGGCGTGCGCGTCACCCGGATCGCCCAGGGCGTCCCCATGGGCGGCGATCTCGAATACGCCGACCAGGTCACGCTCGCCCGCGCGCTCGCGGGCCGCCGGGAGATCTGATGCGCGTCTATCTCGTCCGGCACGGCATCGCAGCGCCGGGCGGCACCGAGCTCGACGAGCACCGCCCCCTCACCGACGACGGGCGCCGCCTCTTCCGCCTCAGCGCCGCGATCTGGGCGGAGCAGGGCGGATCCCCCACCCGCTGGATCGTCTCGCCCCTGGTGCGCGCGGTGCAGACCTGCGAGATCGGCCTCGCCGCCTTCGGCCTGGACGGGCCGGTGGAGGTGACCACCGCCCTCGCCCCCGACGCGCGGGTCTCCGCAGCGGCGCAGCTCGTCGACGATCGCTACGGCGAAACGCTCGCGCTCGTGGGCCACCTGCCGCTGATCGGCGCGCTGGCCGCCTTCCTCCTCGGCCTGCGCAGCGTGCCGGCGCCGCTGCAGCCCGGCGCGATCCTCGCCCTCGATCTGCCCGAAGGCGAAGGTGCGCCACGCCTCGCCTGGCACCTGGTCCCCGGCGAGCCGCCGAAGCTCCTCGTCCCGCCGGCGTGACAGCGGTGTCGTGCTCCAGTGGGCACGCCCCTGTCGTCACACCTGCGTTTCCGCGGGCTTGCGCCGCGCACGGCGGTTGCAGGGTGGTGGCTCTCCATCCACGACCAGGAGCCGCCCCATGCAGAAGCTCACCTACGCCCTTGCGCTGGCCCTCCTCGCATCCGCCTGCGGCGGCGACGAAGACGCACCGAAGAAGCTCACCTGCGAGTGGTTCGACCAGCCCGACAATTGCTGGCGGCAGGTCGCCCTGGCTGCGAGCAGCTGCCTCCCGGCGCCGGACGACGCGGGCACCTTCTCCGCCGATCGCACCAGCTGCAGCTACGAGGACGGCTTCGCCATCTCCTTCACCGAGCCGGTGCCGCGCCCGCTCCCTGAGGATGGCCACGACTGGAACTTCACCGCCACCAGGGACGGCGCCGACTGCTTCGCCGCGCGCTCCACCGGTGGCGAGAGCAGCTCGAGCCAGGCGATCACCACGCATGCGGGCACCGCGAAGATCGAAGCGACCGTCTCCAGCGTCACCGTCACCTGCCCTGACGGCTCGGCCCTCCGCGCCGGCATGATGCAGCTCTTCGAGTGCGAGAACGGCGCGCTCTTCGGCATGCCGGGGGTCGGCTACGCCAGCGGCGGCGACGACGGCACGGTGACCGTGATCGTCAACGGCGCCGGCGACGGAAGCATGCCGCTCTTCGGCAGCGTCCGGCCGCTCTTCACCTGCGAGGACGCGCCTGCGACCGAGTGATCAGGCGGTGTAGACCCACGCCGTCGTCGGCTGCAGCTCGAGGGTGGAGGTTCCGCCCTCGAGCGTCGCCGGCGCCGTGCCGCCGCCTCCGCCGAAGCGCCCGCCGCCGCTGTCGATGGCGAGCTGCCAGGGCCCCTGCGGCAGGGTGGCGGCGAGTCTCACCGGTTCGGCGCCGTACGAGAAAATCGCCAGCAGCCGCTTGCCTTGCCCCGACCACCGCTCCATCCAGAGCACCTTCGTCGCTTCGTCGAAGCCGACGCTGGTGCGCGTCTGCCGTTCGTCGCCGCGGCAGGCCGGGTGGTTGCGGCGCAGATCGATGAGCGCCTTGTAGAAGGCGAAGACGCCTGCGTGCGGCGCGCGCTCGTGATCATCGGGCAGCAGCACCGCCGAGAGGAAGGTCTCCTCCGCCTGCGGATCGGGCACCTCGCCCTGCCACGAGAACGCGGCGAATTCCCGGCGCCGTCCCTCGGTCACCGCCTTCGCCAGCTGCGGATCGGAGTGCGAGGTGAAGTAGGGGAAGGGCTGCGGCGCGGCGTACTCCTCCCCCATGAAGAGCAGCGGGATCCCCGGCGCGAGCAGCACCGTGGCGGCTGCGACCTTCGCCGCTTCCGTGCCGGCGATGTGGGCGATGCGATCGCCCCTGGCGCGGTTGCCGACCTGGTCGTGGTTCTGGATGCAGACCACGTGGCGCTCCGCCGGGATACCGCGGGTGCTCATGCCGTGGTGCCTGCCGCCGCGGAAGGCCGAGGGCCTGCTGCCGTCGTAGAGGAAGCCGCGCTCCAGCGCCCCCGCGACGTCGCCCACCTGCCCGTAGTCCTCGTAGTAGCCGCTGCGCTCGCCGGTGACGAGGGCGTGCAGCGCGTGGTGGAGATCGTCGCTCCACTGCGCGTCGTGGCCCCAGCCGTCGGGCCGCCCGAGGATGGTGACGGGGTCGTTGAGATCGCTCTCCGCGATCACGAAGCCGCCCACCGCCTGCACCGCGGCGCCGACCTCGGCGAGGACGTGGGGATGGCTGTCGTCGGCGATGGCGTGGATCGCGTCGAGGCGCAGGCCGTCGATGCGGTAATCGCGGATCCACTGCAGCGCGTTGTCGATCACGAAGGAGCGCACGAAACCCGCACCCTCGTCGTCGAAGTTGATCGCCTCGCCCCAGGGTGTCGCGTGTTTCCTGGTGAAGTAGGGGCCGAACTCGCGGAGGTAATTCCCCTCGGGGCCGAAGTGGTTGTAGACGACGTCGAGGATCACCGCGAGGTTCGCCTCGTGCGCCGCTTGCACCAGCCGCGCGAGCCCCTTCGGCCCGCCGTAGCTCTCCTGCACCGAGAAGAGGTGCACGCCGTCGTAGCCCCAGTTGCGCCTGCCGGGGAAGGAGGAGACCGGCAGGATCTCGATGGCGGTGACGCCGAGCTCGTCGCGCAGATGGGAGAGGCGGTCGATCACGCCGTCGAAGGTGCCCCGCCGCGAGAAGGTACCGACGTGGAGCTCGTAGATCACGTGCTCGCGCGCGTCGAGGCGGTCGCCGCGGATCGCGGAGAAGCCCAGGGCTGCGGTATCCACCACGGCGCTGGGGCCGTGCACGCCGTCGGGCTGCCGGCGCGAGCGGGGATCGGGACGACGCCTGCCGTCGGGAAAGACGAAATGGTAGCGGTCGCCGTCCACCACGTCGTCCACCACCACGCCGAGCACGTCACCGTGGGGCTCGAGATCGTAGAGCCGGGTCTCGCCGGCGTCGTGCCGCGGCAGGATCTCGAGCTGCAGGCCGTGGGCTCGGGGGGCCCAGACCTTGAACGAGCAGCGACTGCCCGGCAGCACGTGGGCGCCGAGTGGGTAGGACTCGCGGGGCTTCTCGCCGTGCATCGATCGATCTCCTCCGGAAGGAACGACCGAAAGTGCCGTCGGGGGGCGCCTGCGGCAACCCCCGCTCCGCGCCCGGGCGTGGCCTGGCCGACGTCCCGCTACGGGCAGCCCACCGGATCGGCGACGAGGCGCACCTCCTCCACCACCCACTCCCGCGGCAGCGAGCTCGTGCAATTGGTGCTGCGGCGGGCGGGAAGGCCGATCTGCACCGCCACCGCGTTGCCCGCCAGCTCGTCGGGGATGCAGGCCGTGAGCACCTCGCGGCTGCCGGTGCCGGTGAAGGTGCTTCCGGTCGAGGCACCGTTGAAGCGCACCTCGATCTCGCTCATCCCGGCGGCGCGGAGCTGGAGCGCCGCGCCGGGCAGGGTGGTTGGCAGCGGCACCGAGACGAGGCCGGTCGCCGTCGCTTCGGAACAGTCGTCGAGGGCCTGGAAGAGCACCGAATTTCCATCCGGCTTCAGCTCCAGCAGCACCAGCCCACGGCCGCTCTGCTCGATCTGCCAGCCGAAGAGGCGTTGCTCGAAGTCGCCGTTCCTCACCTCACCCACCGCCGGGCACTCGAGCGGCAGCGCCTCCTCGAGGGCGACGTCGTCGAAATAGACGCCCGGCGTCGTGCCCGTACCGTCGCAGCTCGCTGGCGCCGAGAGGCTCTGCAGCGCGAAGGCGATCGCGTCGCCATAGCCCGCTTCTCCGACGCAGAGACGGGCCTCGCTCCAGGTGTCGCTGGCGGCGCCGAGGGCGACGGGAACCGTGCCCGCGCCGATGGTGACCGCGGTCTCCTGCGTGCAGCCGGGGCAATCGGTCTGCTGCCAGAGCGAGAGCACGAGGGGGCCGCGCTCGTGGAGGCCGCCGATGCAGACCGTCTGGGAGAGCGTGTCCTGGGCGCAGACCGCGGCGGGGCGGAGGTAGCCGGCGCCGCGGCCGTCGTGGCCCGGCGTGGTCTCGTCCACGTCCGCCGCTCCCTCGCGCTGCCAGGGCCCGCCGATGCTGAAATCGCCGGCGAAGAAATCACCGCGGCATTGGACGAGCGGAATGGTGACGCGGCTGCCGTCGGTGCAGACGAGATCCGCGGTGCCGTTCCCGTTGTCGGTGAGCGTGCAGGAGGTGCCGTCCTCGCCGTCGATGCCATCTGCGACCACGACGCTGGTGCCGTCCTCGCACGAGACGGTCTTGGTCCCGTCGCCGTTGTCGGTCACGGTGCACGAGGTGCCGTCCTCACCGTCGCTGCCATCCTCGCCGTCGGTCCCGTCGGTGCCGTCGCGGATGACGATGCTGGTGCCGTCCGCGCAGGCGATCGTGCGGGAGCCGTCGCCGTTCTCGGTGGCGGTGCAGGAGGTGCCGGGCTCGCCCTGCGGCCCTTCGGGCAGGGGCACCGTGGTGCCGTCCGCGCAGACGAGCTCGTGGCCCGTCCCGTCGGCCCGCTCCTGCACCGTGCAGGAGGTTCCGTCCCTACCGTCCTCGCCTGCGCCGCAGGCGGAGAGCCATGCGGTCGCGAGGGCGACCAGGAGGCGCTTCGTCGTCATCCGGTACTCCCGTGCAAGGGGGGGCGAGTCTACCGCCCATGTGCAGGGGAGGCCCAGCCGATCACGGGAGTGGGGCTGCTGCCCACGAGGCGGTTGCGGCAGCGACGCGGCTGGGAAGGGCGGCGGCCGGCTCCGACTCGGCGACGTCGCCGATCAGATCGGCGAGCTTGCCCTGGCGGCGCAGGCGCAGCAGCACCTCCATGAGGCGGTTCATCGCGGTGAGCCTGCCGTGGTGCTCGGGCTGGAGCAGCGCCTCGAGGGCGTGCCCCAGCGACTCCACCAGCGGGCCGTCGACGGCGACCCGGAGCGGCGCCTCGCCGGGGAGGCGCTCCGGCGCCTCGGGCCAGTTGGCGCGGAAGCGCGCGATCGCGTCCGGGGCGAACTCGAGACGCATCGCCCGGTAGACCCCCGACTCCGCACAGGGCTCGTTGGTCACGTCGAGCGGCAGGCCCGCCGGCAGGAGGAGGAGCTGGCCCGCCCGGAAGATCTCCCGGTTGCCGTCGCGCCAGATCGTCTTCCGACCCTCGAGGACCAACTCGAGGACCGGAGCCGAACTGAGGTCGTCGCGCACGGTCTCCGACTTGCGGACCCTGTAGCGGTGCAGGCTGGCGGGGGCGCCCTCGAGGTCGGCCCGGGGGCCGACCTGGTTGGCGAGGGCGAGGACGCGGTGCTGGAGGGCAGGTGCGATCATGTCGCACGCTCTACCCCGTGATCGGAGGGCACGGCAAGCGCCCCCGGCCAGCCTTGTCGCACAGCCGGCAGGGGGCGCCGAGGTCGCCCGAAAACCAAAGAGAATCCCGGCTTTACGGGTTTGCCACACAAAGTGGGTCGGAGACGAAGCGGATGTCGTCGATCCGCCAGTCGACCGCCTGCGGGCAGCCTCCCGTCTCGGAATCGTAGTTGTGCGCGTGGATGCCGAACTCGAGCGTGTTGCCGAAGGAGGTGGGAGCGAGGCAGCGGCGCACGGTCTGCGGCTCGCCGGTGGCGGTGACCTCGAGGGAGGTGTGTCCCGTGAGGTAGAGCGCGAGCCGGTTCCCTGCGTTGCCACGTGCGGTGAACTCGACGGCGACGTTGGGCAGCGGCTGCGCGGGGACCGAGACGAAACCGCGAAGCCAGGGGGCGCCGCAGCTGCCGGCGGCGATGGAGAGCTGGGCTTCGCGATCGGTGCCGTCGAACCACCAGGTGGCGTCGCGGAGCAGCTCCCAGCCGAGACCGCCCTCCGCGTCGAAGCCGCCGTTGAAGATGGTGCCGGGGGGCGGGCAGAAACCGCGCGGCGCGGGCTCCAGCTCGATCGCGTCGACCTCCAGCTCGACGCTGCGCACCGGGCACGCGGGGGCGATGCGGTCGTCGACGGCCACCATGCCGACGTCGAAGGCCCTGCCGTAGTGGTTCTCGCCGAGGCAGGAGAAGTGCTCCATGAATCCGGTCGGGCCACTGGCGGCGAAGCCGACGTCGAAGCCGCCGACGAGGAGCGAGGGATAGCCGCCGAAACACTCCGCGCCGTCGAGGCAGCCCCGCAGCCCCACCCGGCTGCGCAGGCGCAGCGCCTCGCCCGGCACGTAGGGCGGCACGCAGACGCGCTGCACCGCGGCTGCAGCGCCGCCGCACATCGCGGCGGTATCGAAGCGGAGCACGCCGGGATCGTCGCCCTGCGCCTGGGTGTCGATCCGCGCGCCACCCGAGAGCTCCCAGGCTGCTGCGTTGGCGAAGTCGCCGCCGCGGAGGGTGCCGTCGCATTCTTCCACCGGGATGATCCGCGTGCTCCCGTCCGGGCAGGTGAGCAGGAGCGTGCCGTCGCCGCGGGGCGTGACGGTGCAGCTCTCCGGCGCGTCCGCGCCGTCGCGGACCGTGACCTCCGTGCCGTCGGTGCAGGAGATGGTTTTGGTGCCGTCGCCGTTGTCGGCGACGGAGCAGGAGCTGCCGTCCTCGCCGTCCCGCACGGTGACGGAGGTGCCGTCGGCGCAGGTGATGGTGCGGGTGCCGTCGTCGTTTCCTTCGACGCTGCAGCCGCCGACCGTGCTCGTCGTTCCGTCGGGGCAGGTGATGGTGCTGGTGCCGTCGCCGTTCTCGACGACGGTGCAGGCCTCGGTCGCCGGGATGTGCGCCGTGGTGCCGTCGCCGCAGCGGATCGCGGTGGAGCCGTCCTCGAGCTGCTGTACCGAGCAGCTCTCGGGCTCGGTCGACTCGAAGGTGCAGCCCGCGGCGAGGAGGGCCAGGGCGAGGGTGGGGGCGATGGGGCGCATCACTCGTCTCCGGAAAGCAGGTTTCGGAAGGCGAGAGACCACGGCGCTGCAGCGCGCGGGTAGCGCGGGGAATTGCACTCCCATGCCGAACGAGAAACGGCGGGCTCCCTGGGGGATGCCCGCCGTCTCGATGCCGCGTGGAAGCGGAAGGGCGCTACTCCACCGTCCAGGTGTCGCCGGCGTGGAGGAGCTTCTCGATGTCGCCCTCGCCGCGCTGCTGCACCACGGCGTTCTGCTGCGCCATCTCGAGCTCGTGGTGCACCGGGCGGTCCACGTCGCGGAAGACGCCGAGCGGCACCGGGAACTCGGGCCCGAGGCCGGCGAGGAGGAAGGAGAGGGCGGGCGAGGACTTCTCGTCCCACACCAGCAGGTCCGCCTCGGTGACGCCGTTCTCGCCGACGGTGACCACCTCGGCCTCGAAGCCGTTGAGGCGGATGCCCTTCTTGCCGCTTGCGCCGAAGGTCACCGGCTTGCCGTGCTCGAGGCGCACGGTGGTCTCGCTCTTGGTGGCCTTGTTGGTGAGCGGATCGAAGGCGCCGTCGTTGAAGACGTTGCAGTTCTGGTAGATCTCGACGAACGCCGAGCCCTTGTGCTGCGCCATGCGGTGGAGCACGCCCTGCAGGTGCAGCGGATCCACGTCGAGCGAGCGCGCGACGAAGGAGGCGTTGGCGCCGAGCGCCACCTGCAGCGGGTTGAAGGGCGCGTCGATCGAGCCGTAGGGCGTCGACTTGGTCTTCTTGCCGATCTCGGAGGCCGGCGAGAACTGGCCCTTGGTCAGGCCGTAGATCCGGTTGTTGAAGAGCAGGATCTTCACGTCGACGTTGCGGCGGAGCACGTGGAGGAAGTGGTTGCCGCCGATCGACAGCGCGTCGCCGTCGCCGGTCACCACCCACACCTGCAGGTCCGGACGCGTGGTCTTCAGGCCCGTGGCGATCGCCGGCGCGCGGCCGTGGATCGTGTGGAAGCCGTACGTGTTCATGTAGTACGGGAAGCGGCTGGAGCAGCCGATGCCCGAGACGAACACGATGTTCTCCTTCGGGATCCCGAGCTCGGGCATCACCTTCTGCACCGAATTCAGGATCGCGTAGTCACCGCAGCCGGGGCACCAGCGGACCTCCTGGTCCGACTGGAAATCCTTGCGCGTCAGCTTGACGATGTCGCCGCTCATCACGCCACCTCCTCGATGCGGGCGACGAGCTCGCTCACGGTGAACGGCTTGCCCTGGACCTTGTTGATGCCCTTCGCGTCGACCAGGTACTTCGAGCGGAGGATCTGCACGAGCTGGCCGAGGTTGAGCTCGGGGACCACCACGTGCGTGAAAGCGCGGAGCAGATCGCCCAGGTCGTTCGGCAGGGGATTCAAGTTGCGCAGGTGCAGGTGCGAGACCTTTCGGCCCTTCGCCCGGAGCTGCTCCACCGCGCCGGTGATCGAGCCGTGGGTCGAGCCCCAGCCCACCACGAGCACGTCGCCCGAGCGCTCGCCGTTGACCTGCAGCGGCGCATAGTCCTGCGCGATCCGGGCCACCTTCTCGGCGCGGATGTGGACCATGCGCTCGTGGTTGGCCGGATCGTAGGAGACGCCGCCGGTGAGGAAGTCCTTCTCGAGACCGCCGATGCGGTGCTCGAGGCCGGGGGTCCCCGGCTTCACCCAGGCGCGGGCCAGGGTCTTCTCGTCGCGGGCGTAGACCTGGTAGCCCTCGGGATCGGTGCGGAAGTGCACGTCGATCTTCGGGAGCGAAGCGACCTCGGGGATCCGCCAGGGCTCCTGGCCGTTGGCGATGTAGCCGTCGGTCAGCAGCATCACCGGCGTCATGTAGCGCAGCGCGATCTGCACCGCCTCGATCGCCGCGTGGAAGCAGTCGCTCGGCGTCGCCGCTGCGATCACCGGCACTGGCGCCTCGCCGTTGCGGCCGTAGATCGCCTGGAAGAGATCCGCCTGCTCGGTCTTGGTGGGCAGGCCGGTGGAGGGGCCGCCGCGCTGCACGTTGATCACGACCAGCGGCAGCTCGGTCATGATCGCGAGGCCGATCGCCTCCTGCTTGAGCGCGATGCCCGGGCCCGAGGAGGTGGTCACCGCCAGCGTGCCACCGAAGGCGGCGCCGATCGCGGCGCAGACCGCGGCGATCTCGTCTTCCGCCTGGAACGTGGTGAAGCCGAAGTGCTTGTGGCGCGAGAGCTCGTGGAGGATGTCCGACGCCGGGGTGATCGGGTAGGAGCCGAGGAAGCCCTTGAGCCCCGAGAGCCTGGTGGCGGTGAGCAGGCCCATCGCCAGCGCCTGGTTGCCCGAGACGTTGCGGTAGGTGCCCTTCGCGATCTCCGCCTTGCGCACCACGTAGGTGTTGGCGAAGAGCTCGGCGGTCTCGCCGTAGGCGTGGCCCGCGAGCAGCACCTTCTCGTTCGCCTGGGCGACGTCGGGCTTGTTCGCGAATTTGGTGCGGATGTTGCGGAGGGCGGGCTCGGTGGGGCGCTGGTAGAGCCAGAGCATCAGACCCAGCGCGAACATGTTCTTCGAGCGGCCGATCTCGCGGGTGGAGAGTCCCGAGCCGTGGAGTGCGGTCTCGGTGAGCTTGGTGATGTCCACCTGCACGACCTGGAAGCGGTCGAGGGAGCCGTCCTCGAGGGGGCTGCTCTGGAAGCCCGCCTTGGTCAGGTTCTGGGTGGTGAAGGCGCCGAGGTTGACGATGAGGAGGCCGCCGACCTTGAGGTCCTTGAGGTTCGCCTTCAAGGCGGCCGGGTTCATCGCCACCAGCACGTCCGGCACGTCGCCCGGGGTGTAGACCGAGGCGTTGGCGAACTGCAGCTGGAAGCCCGAGACGCCGGGGAGCGTGCCTGCGGGGGCGCGGATCTCGGCGGGGAAGTCGGGGAAGGTGCGGAGGTCGTTGCCCGCCACCGCGGTGGCGCGGGTGAACTCCGTACCGGTGAGCTGCATGCCGTCGCCGGAGTCACCGGCAAAGCGGATGGTGACGCGATCCAGCTCCTGGCGGGGCCGCTGGCTGATGTTGGGCTGGCTCTCCATGGGCTCCTCGAAACCTTCTTCCCGCGCGGGGGGCGAGTGCCCGGCAGTCCGGGCTTCGGGGGATCAAGCTGCGCACCCTGGGCGCCAGGCCGAAGTTCCCCACGCTGGTCGTCATTCCAACAGGGACCTCCCCCCACTCATGCCACCGTCTTTCGCCCGGTCGGCAACGGGGTGGGGTGAGGCCTGGCGGATCCGCCGTCGGGCGTGCGAGCTGCCGAGCCCTTTTGGCGCGGGTGCCTTGTACCCAAGGGGCGTGTCGAGGTCCAGAGGCGGACGGCCGCCGCCTGCGCGGAGAGTAGCGGCGCTGTGGGAAGCGCAGAAGCCGCGCTTCTTCGTGGCGCGGTGCGGCAGGAAGTTGCTGGGCCGACGAATCGAAACGCGAGCGGCCGCCGCCCGGGGTGCCGGACGGCGGCCGCACGTGTGGGGGGCTACTCGATCAGGGCAGCTCGGAGCAGGTGAACTGCACGTCGTCGATGAGCCAGCCGGTGCGGATCTGCATCTTGGTGATCACCTCGTCCAGGCCCGTGCAGGGGTCTGCGAAGCGGGCGGTGGGCACCTTGCGGGGCTGGACCACCCAACGGCTGCCCAGCTCCTTCGCCTCGCAGAGCAGGCCGATGCCGGCGATGTAGCGGGCGGTCTCGAAGAGCGGGCCGGTGGCGACGTGCTGGCCGACGAGGCGTCCGTCCGGCGTCTCGGCGTCGCAGCGCAGCTCGGTGATCGGCAGGTTCTGCGAGACCGCGCCCCACTCGCCGACGCGGGTGACGGCGCCGCTCGCGTCCTTGCAGACGAGCTTCAGGCCCATCGGATCGTCGATGCCGTCGTAGCGGGTGGCGAGGCCCACCGCCCAGGCGCCCTCGGGGCACTCGTAGGTGTGGTTCATGCCGCCGCCGCCGCGGGCGGGGAGGGTGTTGCACGAGGAGTCGTAGTCGTCGCTCTCGGCGCAGACGTCGTGCGAATCGCAGACGAAGTCGAAGTCCGCGTCGCCGCTGGCGTCGTCGCCGATGCAGGCGTCACTGCAGCTGTCGGGGTTGCCGTCGCCGTCGAAGTCTGCAGCGGGGATGCCGTCGCCGCAGGTGTCGCATGCGTCGGGGGCACCGTCGTCGTCGGCGTCGAGGGCGTCGTCGCCGCCGGGGCAGCGGTCGCAGGCGTCGGGCACGCCGTCGCCGTCCGCGTCCTCGGTGTCGCTGCCGACGAGGCAGATGTCCTCGTGATCGGGGACGGCGTCGCCGTCGCTGTCGAAGACCGCGAGCGAGCACGCGTCGCCGACGCCGTCCGGAGCGGCGCCGGTATGAATCCGCAGCGCGCTCTCCTCGAGGGAGAAGGGCGTGCTGCTCTCGCCGTCGCGGCGGATGGCGATGCGGCCGCTCGGATCCTCGACACCGCGGGTGATGCGCAGCGCGGGCGTGCGGGGATCGTGGGGGATCCTGCCGGCGTGGAGATCGACGGTGCCGTCCTCGCGGAGGACCAGGGCCACGTCGAGGGTGCCGGCGCTGGCGTCGAGGCCCTTGTGGACCAGGTCCTTCCACTGGACGAGGAGGTAGCGGCTGCCCTCCTCGCCGGCGAGGGCGTAGCGGATCGAGCCCTGCACCGTGGGATCGAAGTCGCCCCACGCCGCGGCGATCACGCCGTTGATCCGGTTCGAGACGTTGTACTGCAGCTTCGAGGGGATCGGCTCGCCGCCGTTCCCCGACTCCACCGCGCGGTGGCCGAGGGTGACGAAGCCGTTCGCCGAGACGGAGAAGTGGGTGAAGCTCTCGCCGAAGTAGGTGAAGGGGAAGCCGATCTCGATCAGCTGGCTCGTCTCGTTGTCGCCGAGGGCGAGCTCGTTCGCGGCGTCGGGCCAGGTCTCGTAGGGGATCTCGAGCGCCGTCCAGCCGTGCTCGTCGGCCTGGTCGGGGTTGGCCACCGTGGGGCAGTTGTCGCAGGCGTCGGGGAGGCCGTCGTCGTCGGCATCGGCCTGGTCGTCGCCGCCGGGGCAGACGTCGCAGTCGTCGGGGATCCCGTCGTCGTCCACGTCCTGGGTGTCGTCGCTGCCGGGGCAGGCGTCGCAGGCGTCGGGAACGCCGTCTTCGTCTGCGTCCACATCGTCGGGGCCGGCGTCGCAGATGTCTTCGTCGTCGCAGACGCCGTCGTCGTCGGCGTCGGGGCAGGTGGTGCCGCCCGTGCCACCGGTCCCGCCCGTACCCCCCGTGCCGCCCGTGCCGCCGGTTCCACCGACGCCGCCGGTACCGCCCGTGCCCCCGCTTCCGCCGGTGCTGCCGCCGTTTCCGTCGCCGCCACAGGCCGCCAGGGCCGCAGCCGCGAAGGCCGCCAGGATCTTCATCGAGATGCGCATTCGGTTCCTCCCAATCTGCGGGCGTCATCGCCGAGGGAGGCGAGGGCCGATAGTGCGCCCCTTGCGTGCTAGCGGGGGCTCGGGTAGAAGGCGCACGCTCCGCGCAACAGGCTTGCACAGACCGTCGCCGTGCCCGAGCCCGCTCCCCCGCCCACCGTTCTGCCGAGGCGCCCCTGCGCGCACCGGCCGATCCCCGACCGCACCTTCGCGCCCCAGGGTTTGCGGGGGTGGTCCGCGGCAGCAGCTTCTCCGCTGAAGGAGGGATCGACATGAGCGACGAGCGGCGGCCGGGCGAGGGTGGCTCGAAGGTGGTGGAGGACCGGGTCTTCGTGGGCATGGCCACAGGGCCGGTGCCGATCACGGGATCGGAGGCAACCGGGGAGGGCTTCGCCGCGGGCAGCGAGGGGGGAGGCAGCGAGGTCTGGGAGAGGACGCCCGCCTCCAGCTACCGCAGCGGCGGCTTGGAGATGTTCGGCACCAGGGGCGGCGAGCGGGAGGCGGCGCGGCGCCGGGTCGAGGCCCACCCGGAGGTGATGCCGCCCCATCCGCGACCGGTGGATCGCCACCCGGCGAAGGAGAAGTCCGAAGGCTCGCTCGCTGCGCGCGTCCTGCCGGTGGCGGGGCTCTTCCTCGCAGGCCTCTTGCTGCCGCACCTCTTCGCGGCCCGGCGCCTGTCGCGGCGCAGCCGGGTGGCTGCCCCGGCGCTGCAGCTCGTGCTGGCGAGCAGGGGCCGCCGCGGCAGGCGTGACGCCGAGCGGCTGGCGGAGCTGCTCCGCGGCGAGCGTTTCCGCGGTGAGCTGCGCTTCGAATAGGCGTGTCTCCATTTCTGGAGCGGACGAGGGCCCGCGGCGCATCGACGCCGCGGGCCTTCTGCATCGGCGGACGGTAGGCGAGCGCACCTTTCCCACCCCACGGCCATGGGAGCGCGGGCCGTTATCGCCGGCGATCGACGGTAGGCCTTCTTGACCGGGCGGCGGAGCGCATCGATAAGCGTCGCACAACGAGAGGCCCCGCTCGTTCCCTCCGCGGGCGGCGCCACCCCGGAAAAGAAAGACATCCATGCGAGCGCTCTCCCTCCTGGCAGCAGCGGTGCTGCTGGCTGCAGCCCCCGCTGCGACGGCGAAGCAGTCCCATTCGCTCGACGCCTTCCTCGCCGGTCCCGTGGAGCGCCAGCTCGCCGTCGACGCCAGCGACATGGCGGCAGCCGGCATCCGCATCGCCCACACCGAGCCGCGCCTCGGCGTCCCCTCCTTCGTCTTCGCCGACAGCGAGCGTTTCCCTGCGGCGGGCGGCAGCGCGGAGCAGGCAGCGCGGGCCCATCTCCAGCGACTCGCGGCGCTCTACCGCCTCACGCCCGCCGCCATCGAGCAGCTGCCGGTGCGTGGCGTGCACGAGCGCGGCGCCGGCGCGGTGATCGTCTCGCTGGGCGCAGCGGTCGGCGCGACCGACGTCTTCCGCCACGAGATCGACGTGGTGATGAACGCGGCCCTCGAGCTCGTCGCCGTCTCCGGCTACCTGCCGCCCAGCGAGCTCGTCGCCGCTGCGGACGCAACCGGCTTTGCCCTGGGGCACGAGGAGGCCGTTGCCGCCGCCTTCCGCGAGATGACCGGTGCCGAGCTCGCGGCTTCGCTGCTGCTCCCCGACGACGCCGAAGGTGGCTACCGGCATTTCGAATTGCCGGCGTCGGTCGAGTCGCTCCTCGGCTACGGGCTCGTCGTGCCCGCCAGGGCCAAGGCGGTCTTCTTCGCGCTGCCGGAGAAGCTGGTGCCCGCCTACTACGTCGAGCTGAACGTGCAGGGGGCGGCGGAGGCCGAGGCGCCGTACCACGCCTTCGCGGTCGACGCCCGCGATGGGTCGCTCCTCTTCCGCCACGACCTCACCGATCACGCCACGTACCGGGTGCACGCCGATCCCTTCTCGTTCGTGCCGAGCGACGGCCCCCACGGCACCGAGGGAACGCCCCATCCCACCGGTTTGCCCGACGGCTACCAGGCGCCCTTCGTCGCAGCGAGCGACGTGACCCTGGCGTCCTTCCCCTACAGCGCCGGCGATCCGTGGCTGCCGATCGGCGCCACCGAGACCCGGGGCAACAACGTCGACGCCTACGCCGATCTCTTCGCACCCGACGGCTTCCAGGCCGGCTTCGATCTGCGGGCGAGCGCCACCGGTCCCGACGCCTTCCTCCGCAACTTCACCACCGGCGTCGCGCCCGGCGGTACGCCCGATCAGATCGCCGCGGCGGTGACCAACCTCTTCTACACCACGAACTTCCTGCACGACTGGTTCTACGACGCGGGCTTCGACGAGCGCGCCGGCAACGCCCAGCTCCTCAACTACGGCCGCGGCGGCCTGCAGGGCGACGCGCTGCGCGCCGAGGCGCAGGACCACGGCGGGCGCAACAACGCCAACATGTCCACCCCGGCAGACGGCGCCGCGCCGCGGATGCAGATGTACGTCTTCGACGGCGAGCCGCAGCTCCAGGTGACCGCACCCGCGGGCCTCGCCGGCATCGTGGGCAGCAACGACGGGCTCGGGCCGACCAGCGTCTCGGTGATTGCCGAGCTGCACGTCCCCGATCCGGCCGGCACGACCCTCGGCTGCGCCCCCTTCGCCGCCAACGCCTTCGCCGGCAGGATCGTCCTCCTCGATCGCGGCACGTGCAGCTTCACCAGCAAGGGCGTGAACGCCCAGGCGGCAGGCGCCATCGGCGTCGTCATCGCCAACAACGTCGCCGGCGACGCGCCGGGGCTCGGCGGCTACGACCCCCAGCTCACCATCCCCGTCTTTCCCGTGAGCCTCGCCACCGGCAACGCCTGGAAGAGCGCGCTTCTCGCCGCACCCGCCAGCCCGATCCACCTCTCGATGGAGCGCGGCCCGCATCTCGATCGTGACGGCAGCGTCGACAACGACATCGTCGCCCACGAGTGGGGCCACCTGATCAGCAATCGGCTCATCGGCGACGCCAACGGCCTCACCAACCTCCAGGGCGATGCCCTCGGCGAGGGATGGGCCGACTTCCACGCGCTGCTGCTGCAGGTCCGCGAGTGGGATCGCAACCTGCCCGGCAATCACATGTTCCAGGGCGTCTACGCCATCGCCAGCTACGCCGAGGGTGGCGGCCGCAACAACGCCGCCTACTACGGCATGCGGCGCATGCCCTACACCACCGACTTCTCCAAAAATGGGCTGACGCTCGGGCACATCGCCAACGGCGCCGCTGCGCCGGCAGGGCAGGTGGCGCGGTGGAACGCCGCCGCCAACTCCGAGGTCCACAACGCCGGCGAGGTCTGGGCGACGATGCTCTGGGAGTGCTACGCGTCGCTTCTCAACGCCTATCCCTTCGCCGAGGCGCAGGACCGGATGAAGCAGTACCTGGTCGCCGCCTACAAGGCGACGCCGGTGATGCCCACCTTCCTCGAGGCGCGGGACGCGCTGCTGGCGGTGGCGGCGGCGAGCGATCCCGCGGACCAGATGCGCTTCTCCTCGGCCTTTGCCCGTCGAGGCGCAGGCTACGGCGCGGTGGCTGCCGACAGGGCCTCGCAGGATTTCGTCGGCGTGCGGGAGAGCTTCGTCGCCGGCAACAACCTCGAGGTGATTACGGCGGAGCTGGTGGAGGCCTCGTCCGGCGGATGCGATCGGGACGGCGTGCTCGACGTCGGCGAGCAGGGGCTGGTGCGTATCGTCGTGCGCAACAACGGGCGCGGCGCGCTCGCTTCGCAGAGCGCCACGGTCACCGAGGGGAGCGGGACGCTCGCCTTCCCCGCGGGCAACGTGATCTACGTCCCGTCGCTGGCGCCGGGGCAGAGCGCCACCAGGACGCTGCCCGTCTCGCTGCCTGCGGGCGCCGTGCCGGCGGCGAGCCTGTCGATCGGGCTCGCCTTCGACGAGCCCAGCCTGCCGGTGGCGGTGCGGTCCTTCGCCTTCTCCGCGGCGGTCCACCACGACGTGCAGCTCGGCGTCTCCACCGTCGACGAGATGATCGGTGCGCCCACCGCCTGGGCGGCGACGCAGGGTGCGGGCTGGCGGAGCGAGGGCGGGACGAGCTTCGGCCATATCGCCGATGCCGACGTGGCCGGCGAGGCCTCCTTCACCACCCCCTGGATCGCGGTGCCGGCCACCGGGAACTTCGTCCTCGACTTGCGCCACCGGTGGTCCTTCGAGACCAACCGGGGCGGCGCGCCCTATTACGACGGCGGCGTGGTCGAGGTGAGCTGGGACGGCGTGCGCTGGTACGACCTCTACGCGGATCTCGGCGTCAACCCCGGCTACTCGGCCTACCTCGCCACCGGCGGCGGCAATCCGCTGGAGGATCGGGCGGCGCTGGTCGGGATGAGCCCGGGCTTTCCGGCCTGGCGGAACCAGTCGATCCAGCTGGGGACGCTCCTTGCCGGCAGGCAGGTGAAGTTCCGCTTCCGCGTCGGCACCGACGTCGCCGTGGGGGCGTGGGGCTGGGACATCGACCGGGTGACGGTCACGGGCGCGGCGAACCTGCCGTTTGGTGGCACGGGCGTGGAGACGTCGCACGGCACGGTGTGCAACCTGCGGCCGGTGGCCGACGCGGGGCGCTCGCGCAGCGTGTGGGAGGGCGGCTTCGACGGGGCGGGGGCCTTCGTGCGCTCGACCGTGAGCCTCGACGGCAGCGGCTCGTTCGAGCCCGAGGGCGCGGCGCTCAGCTACGCGTGGACCCAGGTGGCGGGGAGCCCGGTGTCGCTCGCCGGGGCGAACGCCGCGGTCGCGACCTTCGAGCCCGACGTGCCGGGGGACGAGGTCCTTACCTTCGAGCTGCTGGTCTCCGACGGCATCGAGTGGAGTCTGCCGGCGCTGGTCGACATCTACGTGGCCCACGTGAACCGGCCGCCGGTGGCGTCGGCCTTCGGGCCTGCGGTGGTGGCGGAGCGGAGCGCGGCCAGCTTCGTGCTCGATGGATCGGCTTCCGCCGATGCGGACGGTGAGCCGCTCTCGTTTGCCTGGTCGCAGGTGGCGGGCGTGCCCGTGGCTCTGGTGGGCGCCGACGCGGCGGCAGCGACGGTGGAGGTGCCCGAAGTGGCGGTCGACGAGCTGCTTCGCTTCCAGCTCGAGGTGAGCGACGGCATCGACGTGAGCGCGCCCGTATTCGTCGAGGTGCAGGTGACGAACGTCGATCGCGCGCCGGTGGTGGATGCGGGTGCCGATGGCGTGGTGGCGAGCCGCGGTTCGTACGTGCTTGCTGCGAGCGGGTCGGATGCCGACGGCGATGCGCTGGCCTTCGCGTGGACGCAGCTTGCGGGGCCCGCGGTGGCGCTCGGTGATGCGGCGGCTGCGTCGACCTCGTTCGTGGCGCCGTCCGTGGCAGTGGCGACCGACCTCGTCTTCGAGGTGACCGCGACCGCTGGTGGCGTGTCGGTGAGCGACAGCGTGGTGGTCTCGGTCGAGGCGGAGCCGCTGCCGGTGGTCGATGCGGGGGCGGACGTCGCGGTGCCGGGGCGGCAGACGGTGGTGCTCCGCGGCACGGCGACCGTGCCGGGTGGGGCGGTGCCGACGCTGGCGTGGACCCAGCTGCAGGGCACACCGGTGGTTCTCTCCGGGCCGGACGCCGCGGTGGCGAGCTTCACCTCGCCCGACGTGAAGAGCCCCGAGACCCTCGTCTTCCAGCTCGAGGCGACGGCCCACGGTGTTTCGGCGACGGACACGGTGCAGATCGACGTGGCGGCGGACGGTGCGCCGGTGGTGGATGCGGGGGCCGATGTGGCGGTGGCGAGCCGCGAGGCGGTGCTGCTGCGGGCGGCTGCCTCCGATCCCGAGGGTGACGCGATCACCTTCGCGTGGACGCAGGTCGCCGGGACCGCCGTGGTGCTCGCCGAGGCGCAGAGCGCTTCGCCGCAGTTCGTGGCGCCCAGCGTCCTCGCCGACGAGGTGCTGGTCTTCGAGGTGGTGGCCTCCGCCAACGGCCTCGAGGCGCGGGACGAGGTCGCGGTCTCCGTCGCCGCGGAGCCCGTGCCGGTGGTCGACGCGGGGGCCGATCAGGCCGTCGCCGGACGGACGCTGGTGGCCCTGCGCGGCAGCGCGACCGGCGCCGAGGTGCTGGCGTGGGAGCAGGTCGAGGGGCCGGCGGTGGCGCTCGATGCTGCGGGCGCAGCGGCGACCTTCGTCTCGCCCGACGTGAAGGAGGAGGCGACCCTCGTCTTCCGGCTCGTCGCTTCGGCCCATGGCCAGTCCGCCAGCGATGCGGTGGCGGTGGTGGTGGCTGCGGATGGTGCGCCGGTGGCGGATGCCGGCGCTGCGCTCGACGTGCAGGCGCGCGCCGGCGTGCAGCTCGTGGGCGGTGCCTCCGATCCGGAAGGCGATGCCTTGGTCGTGGCGTGGAGCCAGGTGGGCGGACCGGCGGTGGTGCTCGAGGGGGCATCGACGCTGGCGCCGCGCTTCGTCGCGCCCGACGTGCGGGAGATGGTCGAGCTGGTCTTCCAGCTGGTGGCTACCGCCAACGGGCTCGAGAGCGCGCCGGCAACGGTGACCGTGCGGGTCCATCCGGAGAACCGAAGGCCGGTGGTCTCCGGGCCCAACGAGATCGAGGTCGACGAGCGCACCCCGGTGACCCTCGAGGCGTCCGGCGTCGATGCGGACGCCGATGCGATCGCGTGGCGCTGGGAGCAGACGGGCGGCGTCGCGGTGGAGCTCGACGGGGCGGCGACGGCGGCGGTGTCGTTCGTGGCGCCCGAGGTGGTGGTGGAGACCGCGCTCTCCTTCCGCTTGATCGCGATCGATGCGGCGGAGGCGGAGAGTGAGCCGGCGACGGTGCGGGTGCTCGTTCGCAACGTGAACCGGGCGCCCGTGGCTGCGGCGGCCCTCGTCGCCGGCGGGGCGGCGGGATCGACGGTGGTCCTCGATGCTTCCGCCTCGCGGGACGAGGACGGCGGCGGGCTCACCTTCGCCTGGCGGCAGATCGAGGGCACGGCGGTGGAGCTCGTCGGGGCGGAGGCGGCGGTGGCGCGCTTCGTCGCGCCTGCCAAGGCCGGGACGCTGCGCTTCGAGGTCACGGTCACCGACGCGGAAGGGGCGAGCGCGGTGGCCGAGGTGGCCGTCGAGATCGCGGCGGCCGCTCGGCCGGCGAAGAAGGAGGAGTCGGGTTGCTCCGCTGCGGGGGGATCGCCTGCCGGCGGGCTCCTGGCCTTCGGCGCGCTGGCGCTGCTGCGGCGCCGCCGGCGGTAGGGTTTGCCGTCCCCGGCGCCCCTGGAAATGGGCGCCGGGGGCGGGTGGTTCCAGGTGCTGAAAGCGCGCTCGGCCGTTGACATCCCGGCGGTCCGGCGTAGGTTGGGTGCAGGTTTGGACTTTGCGGCTTTTCAAAGGAGGGGCCGCTCGATTCGAACCCTCAAAGACTTTGAGGGGGCGACCTGGCTTCGACGAGGGTAGCGAAGCTCGAGGCGCGTGCCGTGCTGGCTTGCGGAGCACGTAAATTCACTGCGGCAAAAAAACAAAAGCCAACGACAACGTTGAGCTCGCTGTCGCTGCCTAATTAGGTAGTCCGCACAGTGCGCAGGCCGGTTGCCCGCCAGAGGCGGCCGTCACCTGTGTCATCGAGTCTGGCCGACCCTTCGTAGTCGCCCCGTGCGCAGAAGGGCCGTAACAGTCGGGGAACTCTGCCGGATAGCCTGCCTCTGGGCGACTCGGCGGAGTACAAAACAGAGGCTACGCACGTAGTTGGCCGACGAGTAGAGCACTTTCGGACGCGGGTTCGATTCCCGCCGCCTCCACCATTTGAAGCCCAGCGACCCTCAGTGGTTGCTGGGCTTTTATTTTTGACCCAACCATTGGCGGAGACGCGCATCGGGGCGTCCGCACTCGGCGACGAGTGCCAAGTGAATCCACCGCGCTCGTCCAAGCCAAATGATCGCAGGCCGCAGCCTCGGCTTCATCACGTAGCATCGGGAGTTTCCAGGACTTCTACCGGTCGGCGTCCCTCTATGCGTAGTGGGTAGAGCAATGCGACCGGGGGGAAGGTATTGGATGAGCTGCAGCCCCGTTCCCCGCCTCCCGGCCCCTCCGGCTTGACCGGGAATGGACCGGCTGTGAGACTCTCCTGCACCACAACCAGGTCTGCGGAGCAGGGGAGGCTGGTTTGCGTCATCGGTCTAGCGGAACGGTTTTTCGTGGGAGCTCTGTGCTCCTGCTTGTCGTGGGTCTTCTCGCTTGCGGTGGCGAGCAGCCGCCCGGGGGCGAGGGCGGAGCCGGAGGAGGCGGCGGCAGCGGTGGGACGGGGGCGACCGGTGGCTCTGGCGGGTCCGGAGGCATGGGTGGAAGCAGCGGGAGCGGCGGAACTGGTGGGTCGGGTGGCTCCGTCGATTCCTGCGGTGACGGTCATCTCGACCCGGGTGAAGAGTGCGATGACCGGAACGACGTGGTCGGCGACGGTTGCTCGGATTCCTGTGCCATCGAGGGTACGTGCGAGAACCCCCTGAACTTCACCGACCTCGCGATCCCCGACGGCGACCAGCTGAACGTGCACGGCTTCCTCCCCCGGCGGGACGGCACGGTCGAGGGGAGCTGCGGCGGCAGCGGGGCCGAGATGGTTTTCAGATACCGCGCGCCCGGCGCCGGTGTTCTCCGCTACGGCATCGCCTCTCACGATGAATCGGCGGTCGCCTACGCACGGACCGATTGCTCGGATGCGTCTTCCGAACTTCGGTGCGGTGTGCGCAGCGTGGCCCAAACCATTCTGACCACGGGGGCCGCCGACTACAACATTGTGGTGGATAGCGCGGGCCAGAGCGGCTCCGAGTACGTGCTGGGGGTCTACTTTGCGCCCTACCGCCGGGAGGGCCAGTCCTGTGATGCCAGCGTCCTCCGCTGCGGCCCTGGCCTCCTCTGTGCGGGAGGTGAGTGCGTCGTCGATCAGCCGCCAACCTTGGCGAATCCGCGAGCGCTGCGCGGAGGCTCGGACGGCGGCGATCTGATCGTGCTCGGCACCGTCACCGACGACTTCCAGGCTGGCTTCGCCGTCCAGTTCTTCGACGGACAGAACGAGCTTCTCGACCTTGGGCTCGAAGACCCGCGTTGGCGGGAGGACGTGAAACACCTGATCATCCCGTTCTCGTGGCCCGTGCCGAGGCCCACTGGCGGCTCCTACGAGGCGTGGGGAGCCCGTGAAGGTTTCCTCGCGGAGCATCCCGAAGTCGCGAGTGTGGCCATCGGCGTCATGGACCAGAACCACGTGTCGGAGATGGTCTCCGTTGCCTTCGAGGTGCAGCCTGAGAAGCTGGCCGGTCAGGCGTGCGAGAAGGAGATCCCGCTCGACAGGTGCTCCGAAGGGCTCTGGTGCTGGGACTCTCCGCGTGGCAGCACCTGCCAACATCCGGCTGTGATCCGAGCAACAGCGTGCGCTGCGGCTCCGCTGGTCGCCGTCGGTAGCTCGACCGTCCTGAACGCATCGGGCGAGAGCATGTGGGAACCGACCGACGCCTGCTGGGAGTCGATGGACAAGGAGGTGTACCCGGAGGGCCTCGCCCGGCTGGTTCTTGATGCGGACGTTGCGACGCTGCGCCTCCACACGATCCACGGGGAGACGCGTTCTACTACGCTGCTCTCGCTCTACAGCGGCTGTGGTGAATCTGCGCCTCCGCTCGGCTGCGACCACTACGGCGACCTGGCAGGAAACCCCGCACAGCGGTCCGATCTCACGCTGCATGACGTGCCTGCCGGTGAGTACCTCATCGTTGTTGATGTGCTGGGTGGAGGCGATTACGGGCTGACCGTCAGTGCCGAGTAGCATCGGGGCGTGGGCTGCCCCTGCTAGGGCGCGGGCAGCCCCTCCCGGTACGCTCTTGCTAGCGACAGCCGCCGGTTCCCAATACGTACCCAACCGGTGTCCACTTCGCTGCGCTCGCAAGTACTTCGCTGAACACCTCTGCGCTAGGGTTTCCCCAGTGGTTCCAACGGCTTGATGCGGCAAGCGCCGGATCTCACTCGGGTTTCTTGTTCAGGTGGTCGCGGGTTCGATTCCCGCCGCCTCCACCATTTGATAGCCCGGCAGCCGGTTGGCTGCCGGGCTATTTTGTGCCCAGCTGCGAGCGATTCCATCGCGCAGATAGGACGCTGGGCCCGCCGGACAGGGATCTAGCCACGCTGGGGGCGGACAGCGGAATCCTGAAGAGTTGGTCAGCAGGCGCCGAGAGTGGGTGCGTGCGGTCGAGGCGCGTTCTTGGGGCAGGCACGAGCAGCGATAGCCTCTACTTGAGACGAGCGCTGAAGCACGACCCCCGGAAGTCGCCGAATTTACGTAGGAAATTGGCGGGCGTCGGTGCGTTGCCAGCGGGTTGATGACTCGCTTCTTACATCGACGCCAGCGGACGGCCTCCCGGCCGCTTGGCCTGTCCGAAGACCATCGGCAATCAGATCGGCAGAGTGATCGGCAGAATGTGGCCTGCCCCAACGCTTGCTGCCATACGGATGCGCCCGAAGAATGCGATAATAGGGCTAAATTGACGTCCGACCGGATCGGCAGCAGGATCGGCAGAATGTACGCAGAACCGCATCAGATGGAGCCCATGCTCCCCAAGCGGCATCGCGCCCAACTCGAGGAGCTGGCGACCGAGCTCCTGCGGCGCTCCGCCGCGCTCGGAGGTCGCCTGCCCGGCCCTACGCGCAGAACGCTGGTGGAGGTGCTGCGCCAGATGAACAGCTACTACTCGAACCTGATCGAGGGCCATAACACCCACCCCCTGGAGATCGAGCGGGCGCTCAACCGGGACCTGTCGAACGATCCCGCCCAGCGTGAGCTGCAGCTCGAGAGCCTCGCTCACGTCGAGGTGCAGCGGCGAATCGAAGAGCGCTTGCGCCTCGAGCCAGAGCTCGTGCTGACCTCCATCGACTTTCTCTCGTGGGTTCACGCGGAGTTCTATGCACTCGTGCCTGACGGCTTCCGCGTAATCCGCGATTCGCGAGGTGAAGCGCATTCGTTCGAGCCCGGTGAGCTACGGAAGCGCGATGTTGAGGTAGGGCGGCACATCCCGCCGACGAGCAGTTCAGTTCCCGAATTCATGCGCCGCTTTCAGGAGGCATACGATCAGTCGAAGCTCGGGCCGCTCGAGAGAATCTACGCGGCCGCGGCGGCCCATCACCGGTTCGCCTGGATCCATCCTTTCCAGGACGGGAATGGCCGCGTAGCGCGTCTCTTCACCGACGCATGGTTTGCCAAGGCGTGCGTCGATTCGCATGGCCTCTGGACCATCAGTCGCGGACTCGGGCGCAATGCTACGCGCTACAAGCAGATGCTCGCGAGGGCGGACGAACCACGCATGGGCGACTACGACGGACGGGGGAACCTCTCCGATCGCGCTTTGGGAGAGTTCAGCGTCTTCTTCCTCGAGACGGCGCTCGATCAAGTGGAGTTCATGAGCGGCCTGCTCGATTTCGGGACCGTGCACAACCGCATCCGCGGTTACGTGGAACGCCGCGCAGCGGCTAACGAGCTCCGCCCGCAGGCATTCCATGTGATCTGGCAAGCGCTGCTCGAAGGGGAGATCGCCCGCGGCGAGGTAGGCCGCATCGCCGGCATGCCTGACCGCACGGCACGCTTGCTCATCGGCGAGTTGCTCTCACAAGGCTTGCTGCTCTCCGACTCGCCGAAGGGTTTGCTGCGGCTTGGTTTGCCCCTTCACGCGGTCGCGTACTACTTCCCGCGGCTCTTCCCTGAAGGGATCGAAGAATCGCTCCTCGCATCGGCACCGCCCCCGCTCGCCACCACGCCGCGGCCAACCGCGAGAGGGAACTCGCGAGCATCGACGGTGCGCCGGCAGCGAGGGCATCGGGACTAGGCCCCTGGCATCGGGATGCGGTCTCGGCAAGCCTACCTCAGCGGCAGGCCGGATTCGTGCAGCGCAGCTGGCGGCCGCTGGGCACCCGAGGGTGCGTTCCACACTCCCTGCAGGCCTGTGCCTTCCCTTCGCAATACGGGGTGAAACGGCATTTCCAGAACGTTCCGTATCTCCCCTCGTATCGGAGCAGCACGCCGCCCCCGCATTCCGGACAGGGAACTGGTGCCGCGACAACGCCCCCGCTCACCATCCCTGCATACGGCGGCGTCTGCACCTCCTCAGCGAACGCGGACGGACGCGAGGAGTCCGTGAGCAGATAGACGTGGCGTCGCCCGCGGGTCACCGCGACGTAGAAGAGGCGCCGCTCCTCGGCGTTGGGGTACCCGCTTGCATCGGCGAGCACGAGCTCCAATACCGGGTCGTCGGTGACTTCGGAGGGAAACCCGTAGGCACCGCTCACCAGGTCGAGGACGATCGCGTAGTCGGCTTCCAGGCCCTTGGAGCTGTGGGCGGTCTTGTACTGGAGGTCGAGCTGACTGTAACGCCGCTGGAGGGCGGCCAGGTTTTTCGGGCAGGTGTGACGGTAGCGTCCGAGGAGTAGGACGGACACCCGCTCGGCAGTGTTTTCCCGGCGGGAAATCTCCCCCAGCGCGTTGCGCAAGGGGGCATCGACGGGGTCACCGATCTGCCGCACGAGGACGGTTACGGCCGGGACGCCCACGCGGGTCTGCGACGTGAGCCGCTTCCGCAACTCCTTGGGGTTCTGGGTGACGAAGGTCGTGCTGAACGACAGGAGCTTGTCGTTGAAACGGAAGGTCCGATCGAGGTCGGTCCGGCGCGTGTACCCGAACACGTCGGCGAACGACGTCATGATGGCGATGTCGCTACCTGCGAAGCGGTAGATCGACTGCCAGTCGTCGCCCACGCAGAAGAGTTGGCGCTGGTGATGCTGGGAGAGGAGGGCGACCAGCAGCCGGCTTCGGCCCCGCGCGATGTCCTGGAATTCGTCGACGATGACGTGTGTGAAGGGCGACTTGTAGAGCCCGCGTTCCACGTAATCGGCGGCTCGCGCGATCATGTCGTCGAAGTCGAGCTCGCCTTGCGAACGGAGCGATTCTTCGTAGCGTTCGAGCAACGCCTCGAACACCTGGAGGAACGAGAAGAGGCGGGAGGAATCCGGATGCGCGCGCGCGGTCTTCCGTAGCTCCTCGAGCGTCCACCCGTTTCCCTTGTAGACGCTGAGGAATGTGCCGAGCAGGTCGGCGACAGGCGAAAGCGTATCGTCGTTGCCGACGAGCGCCCGCACCTCCGCCTCGGGCAGCGGGCGGGCGACGACGCCGGCCGTGCGCAGCCGTGACTCGAGCGCCGCCAGCAGGCTGCCCTCCTGCGACTCGTACGAGTAGGTCTCGACGAGTCTGGTGCCGTGTTGCCGATGCAGCTCACGCTTCCAGCGCATGCCCTCCGCGTACCGCCGCTTGTCGATACCCGGCGCAGTGCCGCCGGACCGGTCGATGCCCCAGTGCTCGATATAGATCCCGTGGTCGGGGAGGAAGAAATCCGGCTTGTTGTTAGCTCCCGCGCTTCGTCGCTGACCACCGCCGCTGCAGCACCGAGATTCGCCACCGCCTGATCAACTGGACCGGTGCCCGTCTGCGAGAGTGCCGGCCAGAAATTTCCCCCGCTCTTCCACCGACGCGACGATTTCCCGCGCGGTGGGCATGGGGCCCGCCCGATACCGAAAGAAAGATGGCCCGCCACGGGTGCAACCGTGCGGGCCGATGACTGGTGCAGTGTCGGTTCGCATGCCGGCTCACCAGTGAGGAATACGTTACGCAGGAGGGGTGGCGCTTCGCAACATTGGAGCGCTGTCCCGAGCACCCCGAGGGTGGCTGCGGCTTCGCCCGGCACACCGCGTACACGAGGGTCGAGCCGCCGGGCTGCAAGATCGCCCGCTGGTACTGCCCGAAGGCCCGCAAGACCTTCAGCTTGTTGCCGGACTGCCTCTCCTCGCGGCTGCGCGGCTCGCTCGCCGAGGTCGAGCAGGTCGCCGCGGCTGGTCGAAGGGGCCCTGATCAGCGTCAACTATTCTTGCCGGTCAACGACAACTGTTCCTGCCGGTCGTGCCTTGGTGGGTGCCCCTCCCGCCGCGTAGTTGTCGCCGGGAGGG
>NZ_JAWLCN010000017.1 GCF_041687135.1 Vulgatibacter sp.
TCTACCTGAGCCGCGATGGGGCATTCCGTGGCGGGGCTCTCGCGGGCCTCCGGCCTCCGGACCGCCGATCGCGGAAGGCGTTTCTTTCACAGTCTCTGACTCGAACGGCGGCGGCGTCGACGGCGGCAAGGCCGGCAGCGGCGGCATGGGTGGAACCGGTGGCACGGGCGGCAGCGGCGGCGCCGGTGGCACCGGCGGGTCGGAGGCGCCGGTGATCGACCGGATCGAGGTGCGCTGCGAAGGAGATCGCGGCGTGGGCTGCGGGGAGCTCGAGGCCGGCGAGACGGTGCAGCTCGTCGCAGCGGCGTACGATGCCGACGGCGCGGCGATCGAGGAGCTCGCCTTCACCTGGTCGAGCAGCGACGAGGCGGTCCTCCTCGTCGACGAACACGGCCTGGTCACCGCGGGCGGCGACGGCGCCGCGTCGATCCGCGCAACCGCCGGCGGCGCGACCGGCGAGGTCGGTTTCCGGGTGGGCATCCTGCCGGTGAAGAAGATCAACGCCTCCACCGGCATCGGCGGCGATCGGCCCAACGTCCTCGTTGGCCAGAGCGTGCTGGTCCAGGCCTGGGCCTACAGCGATCCGAGCGGCTTCCAGCAGAACGCGCAGGCGGAGCTCGACTTCGCCTTCTCGAACGAGAGCGCCGTCGAGATCCTCGAGGAGAGCCGGGAAGCCGACGGCGGCGAGACGGTCCTCGTCCGCATCCTCGCGGAGGGCGCGATCACCGTCACGATCACCAGCCCGCAGGGCGAGGGCGTCGAGGCGGCGCTCGTGATCAACGGGATCCCGGTGACCGTCGGCGCACCGGGCGCCTCCTTCTCCACGCTGGCTGCTGGCGCGAGCCTCGTCTGCGGCCTCGAGAGCGGCGCCGTCTCGTGCTGGGGCGAGAACGGCGCGGGCCAGCTCGGCGATGGGAGCACCTCCTTCGAACCGGTGCCGCATCCCGTCGCCGTCGCCGGCGGACACAGCTTCGCCGCGCTCACCACGGGCAACGACTACGCTTGCGCCCTCGACGACGGCGGCTCGGCCTGGTGCTGGGGCTCCAACTTCGCCGGACAGCTGGGCATCGAGGAGGCCGACGGCGAGATCTTCGACGTCGCCGTTCCCACCCTGGCGGCGGGTGGCACCGCCTTCACCTCCATTGACGCCGGCATCGGCCACACCTGCGCGGTGACGCCTGCGGGCAAGGCCTGGTGTTGGGGCTGGAACGGCAACGGCCAGCTCGGCAACGGCACCTCGGGCGAGGGGCGCTTCGGGCCCCAGGAGATCGCCGGGATCACCTTCACGTCGGTGCAGGCGGGCAGCTTCGCGACCTGCGGCCTCGACACCGTGGGCCAGGCCTTTTGCTGGGGGGAAGCGGGCGCGCACCTCGGCGCCCCTGCCGACGCCGAGGATCCGTGGGCGCCGGTCCCCACCCCGCAGGCGGTGGCGGGCAGCGTGCGCTTCTCCACGCTCACCATGGGGAGCGGACACGTCTGCGGTCTCACCGACGCAGGGGCCGCCCATTGCTGGGGCGCCAACTTCAGCGGCGCCGCCGGCTCCGCAGCGCCCGAGGTCCGGGAGCCCACCCCGGTGGTCGGCGGTCACAACTTCGTGGCGATCGCCGCCGGCGGCAGCCACACCTGCGCCATCGACGATGCCGGCGCAGCCTGGTGCTGGGGTGGCAACCACGCCGGCCAGCTCGGCGACGGCAGCTACGAGGGGCGCGGTGAGCCGGTGCAGGTGCTCGGCGGCCTCAGCTTCTCGTCGATCACCGCCGGCGGCGAGACCACCTGCGCCAGCGCCACCGATGGCACCGCCTGGTGCTGGGGCGGCTCGCTCTCCGGCCAGCTCGGCGCCGGCCTCGTCGGTACGGCGTGGCCGCTGCCGATCGCGGTGGAGGCAGCGGCGATCGACTGATCGCCAGCAGGAAATCCGGCGCAGGCGACCGGCGGCCCCGATGCAGGACGGGGCCGCGACGGGAGGGCTGCGCGCCAAGCGCGAGAGGAGTACGCAGATGAAGGTACGGATCGCCCCGCTGCTCGTCGCTTGCGGCCTCGCCGCCGCAGCATGCGATGGCTCGCCCCCGGAGCCGCAGCCCGCCATCGAGGAACCCGGTACGCAGCCACCGGTCGAAGAGCCCGCGGTGCTGCTGCAGCGCGATTGGGTCGCCCGGGGCTTCGGCGAGGTGCAGCTCCTGCAGCGCGTGGACCTCGACGGGGACGGCCTCGACGAGGTGGCGGTCGGTGCGCGGCGGGCGGTGGCCCTCGACGGCGGCGCAGGCGAGCAGCGCTGGTTCTTCGAGTGGGAGGCGGCGCCGTCCGATCCGCTCCACGCCTACGGCGACTACGCGATGGTGTGGGAGATCGAGCCGGTTGCACGCGCCGACGGTGGCGCGGATCTGATCGTGGTCGACGATCGCGGCAAGGCCTGGCGGGTCGACGGCACCGACGGCTCGCGGCAGTGGGCGGTGGAGCCCGATCTGCGCTTCCCCTTCGGCGGACCGATCACCGTCTTCGGCCCCGAGGACGAACGGCGCTTCTTTCCGAGCTATGGCTACGCCGCCTACGGCGTCGCCACCGGCGAGGTGGCGTGGGAATCGCCGCTGCCCACCTGGCCCACCTGGAGCCTGGAGGCGCGCCTCGCTGCAGGCGCACCCACCGGCCTCTTCGTCGCGCACCAGTACGACGGTTCCGCGGAGCAGCGGGCGAACGGCGAACACACCGGCGAGCGCGGGACGGAGGAGCCGGGGCTGCATGCGGTCACCGCCAGCGGCGAGCTCCTCTTCTCCCGTGCGTTCACGCCGGGGATCCAGCTCATGGCCATCGGGGTCGGTGATCTCGCCGGCACCGGCCTCGACGCAGCGGTGGTGGCCTTCGACGACGGCTCGGTGCTCGCGGTCGACCCTTCCGGCGAGACGATCTGGGAGAGGAGCCTCGCCCCCTTCGGCGGCGAGCCCGCGCGAACCCTCGTCCAGGCGCTCCTCGCCGAAGACGTGGACGAGGACGGCAGCGCCGAGATCTTCGTCGTCGCCCACGACGCGCACTACCTCGGCGCCCCGGTCGTTCCCTACGCCGTGATCGCCCTCGACGCCGACGGCGCCGAGCGTTGGCGCTACACCTACACCCAGAAGGTGTGGCAGGCGGCGATCGAGCGCATCGGCGGCAAGCCGGTCCTCGTGCTCGCAGCAGGCGCCAACGATTCCCACTCGAAAGGCGACGTCCGCTTCCTCGACCTCGATCCCGCCGCGTCGACCAGGCTCCTCCGCAAGATCGAGCCGACCCACGTCGCCACCAGCGCCGCCGTCGTCCGCCACGAGACCGGCGAGCGTCTCGTCGTCGGCTCCACCGACGGCATCCTCCGCAGCTACGACGCCGCGAGCGGCGACGCAGGCTGGGACCACCACCTCACCTCCTTCCTCTACGGCGTCGCGTCGGTGGAGGGCGAGGCGGGCACCGCAGGTGTGGTGGCGCGGGATCAGGCGGGAAGCATCGCCTTCCACGATTCCACCGGCGCGAAGCGCTGGGCGCACCGGCTCCAGGTCGGCCCCTACGGCTTCGCCACCGCTGCCACCGGCGGCGTGATCGATGGCGAGACCCTCGTCCTCGCCAGCTCCATCGGCTTTGCCGAGGATGCTCCCGGCCATCTCGAGGCCTTCACGCTCGAGGGGCATCGGCGCTTCACCACCAGCTACGAGGGCCTTCCCTTCGACCTGGTGATCGGCCGCTTCGAGGGCGCGCGGATCGCGGCGCTGGAGTCGATGCGGGCCGAGACCGACGTCTGCCGCCTCCTCCTCCAGGACGGCGGCGGCGCCGTGGTGCGCGAGATCGAGCTGGTCGCCTGCAGCGACGGCTCGCTCTTCGTCGGCGACGTGGACGGCGACGGCAGGGACGAGATCGCGGTCCACACCTGGCCTGCCGCCAGCGGCCAGCCCGCGTACCTCGCGCTCCTCGCCAGCGACGGATCGATCCGCTGGATGATCGACGAGATCGATCAGCTCACCGAGTGGGTGGAGCTGGTGCCGGGCGGCCTCGTGCACGGCGGCGTCCTCAGCGGCAACCGCGGCTTCGTGCTGCGCCGCGGGCTCGACGGCCTGCGCCACTGGTCGACGGTCCTCGATCCGCTCGCGGATCCGCTCTACCCGCAGGGCGTGGGGCGCGCCGGCACGGCGGTGAGCGCGGCGGTGGTGGACGATCTCGACGAGGACGGCGCCGCCGAGATCGCGGTCGCCGCCGCGTCGAACGGTCTCTATCTCCTCGACGGGGCCACCGGCGAGGTCCGCTGGGAAACCGTGACCGAGGACGCGGATCGCGCCGATCACCTGCGGCACGAGGGTGGCCTGCTCCGCTTCGTGGCGGCGGACGGTGAGAGGCCCGCCCATCTCCTCTACGCACAGGACGGGGGCAACGCCGGGCTGCGCAGCGCGGTCCTCGCCGTCTCGCTGGGGGGCGAGGTGATCGGCACCACACCGATCGACTCGGTGGCCACGGCGATCGTGCCGGTGCGGGGCTGGTCGGGCACGGACGGCGCCGTCGTCTCCGGCCTCTACAGCCTCTACGCAACCAGCCTGCAGCTCGACGGGAAGGAAGGCGCCGAATGAAGAACGGCCACGCGATCGCATGGCTCGCAGCCCTCGCCCTCTGCGGCGCTGGCTGCGGCGACGAGACGGGGGAGAAGAAGCGGGGGGGCGGTGCGACGCCCGTCGACGAGCCCTCGTGGGAGGGCCTGTCGATCGACGGCAGGCAGAGCAGCGATCTCCTCGGCGAGACGCTGCGGATGGCCGCGGGCACCTTCGGCCCGCAGGGCGCGGATGGCGTCGTCTACGCAGGGCGCGAGCTCCTCGTCGTCGACGAGGCGGGGGCGCCGATCTGGCGGGCGGGCTGGTCCGGCGTCTCCTCCGCGCCCTACGTCGCGGCCCACCGGGTGGTCGATCTCGCCGCGGTGGAAGCCACCGGCGACGGGATCTCCGACCTCCTCCTCGTCGACACCTGGGGCGAGGTCCATCTCCTCGACGGCATCGACGGAAGCGCGCGCTGGAAGCACCAGCTGGCGCAGGAGACGGTGGCGGATGGCGGCGCCATCTTCGGGAGCGAGGCGGAGCGGCTCTTCTACACCTCCTTCTCCGTGGGGCCGCTGCGGCTCGACACGGGCACCGTCGCCTTCCGGCCGGCGCTGCCGGGGCCGCCGATCTTCCTCGCCGCTGCGGCGCAGGGTGCGGGGGAGCCTTCGGTGGCGCTGGTCTCGGTGGAGCCCACCGGCGGCGCGCTGCAGCGGGACCTCTTCGTCCTCGGCCACGACGGCACGCTCCTCGCCGACTACGGCAGCGGCGGCTTCGTCACCGCGCTCACCGCTGCGTCCTTCGACGAGGGGGCGCAGGTGGCGATCGTCGGCGCCGACCGGGGCAGGCTGGCTGCGGTCGGCCTCGACGGCACCGAGCGCTGGTCGAGCAGCTTCGAGCTCCATCCCGATTCGATCGAAGGCTCGACCTACGTGGACGAGCTCGTCGCCAGCGACCTCGATGGTGACGGCGTCGACGAGATCGTCTTCACCTTGCGCGAGCTGCAGTGGGACGCGCGCACGGCGATCGTCGTCGCCGACGCTGCAGGCGCGGAGCTGTGGCGGATGCCGACCTTCGCGCCGGTCGAGCGGATCGACGTGATCGACGGAGCCGAGGGCCCTGCAATCGTGGCGATCCTCGGCAGGCGGGGCGAGGAGATGGTGGTCCTCGATCCGATGCCGGCGGCGGACACCGATCCGGTGCGCTGGCGCTACGCCGGCACCCGCATGATCACCTCCTTCGCGCCCCTGGCGGAGAAGCTCTTCGTCGGTGCGGAGGACGGCGTGATCCGCTCCTTCGATCCGGCGAGCGGCGCCGCGCTCCACGAGGATTACCAGGGCTTCTTCCAGATGGGCGCCTCCATCGCGGTCGGCGACACGCTCTTCCTCGCCGACGAGGCGGCGCGGCTCGCCGCGCGGGATCTCGACGGCGCGCTGCAGTGGCACACCCTCCCCGACGGCGCCGTGCCCAGCGTCCCCCGCGGCCTCGCCTCCTTCGGCGCTGCGGGAGAGGAGGAACTCGCACTCCTTCTCGGCAGGTTCACCACCGATCACGAGCTCGGGATGCTCCACCTCGTCGATCGGCAGGGTGCGACCCGCGCCTCGATCCCGATCGGCACCGTGCCCATGGAGCTGGCAGTGGCTGACCTCCACGGGGACGGTGGCGCCGACGCGGTGATCGTCGGCAAGAACGTGGCGCACATCGAGGCCGAGATCGTGGCGGTCGATCTGGCGGCCGGCGCCACGAAGTGGGAGGCCGCCCTCCCGCGCAAATGCGAGTTCGGCTTCGTCGCCGCGGGGGAGGAGGGCGCCGGGATCGGCTGCTTCACCGGCGTGGCCCCGCCCTTCGTCGCCTTCCTCGACGCCGACGGCAACGTGCGTTGGGAGGAGGAGACGATCGAGCGGCCGCATTGGGTCCGCCTCGTGGACGGCAACCTGGTCGTCGGTGGCGGCGGGATCGACGGCGAGGGTTTCGTCGCCAGCCGCGACGGCGCCACCGGCGAGCTGCGCTGGCAGACGGTCCTGCGCTGGGTCCCCGATCCGTCGGATCCACGGCGGCGGATCGAGGGCGCGAGCTGGTTCGGGATCCCGATCCCGGACCGGACCGGCGACGGCGCCGCCGAGGTGGCGGTGACCACCACCGCCGGCGATCTCTACGTGCTCGACGGCGCCACCGGCGAGGTGGTCTGGACCCTTCCCATCGCCGACGAGAGGGTGGAGCACACCGGGATGCAATACGGCGGTGCGCTCGCCCTCGTCCCGGGGAGCGAGGAAGCGCCCGCCTGGCTGCAGGTGGGGCTGGGCTCCTGGGATGGCAGCGACACCCTCTCGATGGCCGTCTCCCTCGACGGCGAGGTGCAGGCCACCTTCCCCCACGAGGGCACGGTTCGGGCGGTGCTGGCGGCGACGGAGGCCTCCGGCGCCGGCCGCGCCGTGGTGGTCACCTCCCTCGGCTCCACCCTCCACGGCATCGTCCCGGCGGCTCACTGAGGGGCTCCTCGCGCGCCTGCCCCGCAGCCGTGCGGGGCGGGCCGCGATCGCCGGGGTGGCCAGAAGCCTGCCCCTCGGGGTAGGACGGGCCCGAGCCAGCTGGAATCTCCCCGCAGCGGGGCCGGTTGGCACGGAGATCCATGTCTACGACCACCTTCGCATCTCTCGGCCTCTCGGCCGCCACCCTGGCTGCCCTCGACAAGGCGGGCTACCAGAACCCCACCCCGGTGCAGCACGGCGCAATCCCGCCGGCACTCGCGGGTCACAACGTCATCGGCTGCGCCGCCACGGGCACCGGCAAGACCGCAGCCTTCATGCTGCCGCTGATCGAGCGGGCCGCAGGCCGCAGGGGCACCACCGCCCTCGTGCTCGCACCCACCCGCGAGCTCGCGCAGCAGATCGCCGAATACGTCGACACCTTCGGCCCCGCGCGCGGCGTGAAGGCAGCCGTCGTCGTCGGCGGCCTCGGCATGGGCCCGCAGGCCTCCGCCCTCCGCGAGCGGCGGCACCTCGTCATCGCCACCCCCGGCCGCCTCATCGATCACATCGACCAGGGCAACGCCGATCTCTCCGGCGTCGAGGCGCTCGTCCTCGACGAGGCCGATCGCATGCTCGACATGGGCTTCCGCCCGCAGCTCGAGCGGATCCTCTCGCGCCTGTCGCGCCGCAAGCAGACGCTGCTCTTCTCCGCCACCATGGCGGGCGAGGTGGCGACCTTTGCCAAGCGTTACGTGCCCGATCCGGTGAAGATCGAGATCCACCGCAGCGGCACCACCGCCGAGCGCGCGGAGCAGAAGATCTTCCACGTCGAGCGCCACGAGAAGCCGGCGCTCCTCCTCGCGCTCCTCGGTGAGGATGATGACTCGACGCTGATCTTCGTGCGGACCAAGCACCGGGCCGACAAGATCTACAAATTCCTCAATGGCGCCGGCGTCAACGCCACGCGCCTCCACGGCGACCGCTCCCAGTCGCAGCGGCGCCACTCGCTGGACGGCTTCAAGGCCGGCACCTACCGCGTGCTCGTCGCCACCGACGTCGCCGCCCGCGGCATCGACGTGGAGCAGATCGGCCACGTGGTGAACTTCGACCTGCCGGGCGAGCCGCAGGACTACGTGCACCGCATCGGCCGCACCGCGCGCAACGCCGCGAGCGGCAGGGCGACCTCCTTCGCCGAGCCGGACGATCGCGCCGAGCTGCAGGCGATCGAGAAGCTGGTGGGCAAGCAGCTGCCCCGCGGCGTCATCCCCCGGGAGAACCCGGCGTTCGTGGCGGAGCTCGAGCGGCGCAAGTCGCAGGAGCGCGATCCCGGCGTACACGGCGGAAGGACCCGGGCGCAGCTCGGGCTGCCGCCGCAGGAGCCGGAGTCGCAGAGCCCGCGGGCGGGCAAGCCCCGTGGCGCGCGGCAGAGCTACAGGCCGCAGCGTGGTCCGGCGCCGAAGTCGCACGAGCGGCAGCAGCAAGGCGCCGCTGGCGGGCAGGGCGGCGGCGGCAGGCCCCCGGCGCGCAGCGGCGCACGTCCCGCCGGCGGTGGTGGCGGTGGCGGGCGCCCTGGTGGCGCCCGTGCCGGCGGTGGCGGCAGGCCGGGCGGAAGGCCCGGCGGCGGTCGGCCCGGTGGCGGCGCCGGTCGCCGCGGCGCTGCAGGCCGCGGGCGCTGATCCGGTAGCGCAGGAACGAGAAAGGCCACGGGAGACCGTGGCCTTTTTCATGGAGACGGCGGCCCTCAGCGCACCTCGAGGAGCTCGACCTCGAAGACCAGCGTCGAGTTGGGCGGGATCACCGGCGGGTAGCCGCGTGCGCCGTAGGCGAGATCGGGCGGGATGGTGAGCTTGCGGAGCCCACCGACCTTCATGCCGGCGACGCCCTCGTCCCAGCCCTTGATCACCTGGCCCGCGCCGAGGCCGAAGGTGAAGCCCTGGCCGCGGTCGCGGGAGCTGTCGAATTTGTCTCCGTTGGTGAGCGTGCCCACGTAGTGCACGGTGACGCGCTGGCCGCGCTTCGCCTCGGGGCCGTCGCCCTCGCGGATCTCCTCGATCTGCAGACCGGATGCGGTGGTCGTCATCTCGTCCTTCCTTTCGCTTCGTCGCGCGCACCGTGCGAGCGGATGGCGCACCCTAACCGCTGTCGCCGCTTCGCGCAGTAGCTGCGTCGTTCCGCGGATCCCAGGTGCAGAGGATGCCGCCCTCGGCCACCTCGTCGACGGCGCCGCAGAGGGGGTTGCCGGCGAGCTGCAGCCGCAGGAGCGCCGCCGCTGCGAGGCAGGCATCGAATTCGTCCTCGCTCGCCAGCGCCTCCTCGAGGCCGTCGAGGGCGACCTCCGCTTCCCGGATCCACCGCGCCTCGCGGAGCCGCGCGATCGCCGCGGCCCGCACCGTCGCCTGCGTCTTCGCCAGCGCCATGGAGGGCCAGGGGGCCTTCTCGCCGAGCGCCACGCCGTAGGCAGCCCGCGGGTAGATCTCCGCCAGCCTGACGCCGCCTTCCTCCAGCGCCGCTTCGAAGGGCCAGATCCGGAAGGAGAGGCCGGTAGCGCGGGCGGCGCCGAGCTCGCGCCAGAGCGCCTGCGCCGCAGGCCCCACCTGCCCGGGCAGGCCGAAGGTGAAGACCGATTTGCCCCCGCTGGCCCGCTCGCCCCTCCGCCAGAGATCGACACCCTGCTGCGCTGCTGCGGCGACGAAGGCCTGCAGCGATCCCTTCCCCGGCGGCGGGCGGAAGAAGGGGCGCGCCACCGACCACGCCGCTGCGCTTCCGCCCACCTCGAAGCACGCGGGCCGCGCGAGCGCCGCCTCGAGCCAGGGGACGAAGCCCGCCCCGGGATCGAGGCCGAACGGGCCTCGCGCTGCGGCGAGGTAGCTCGCTGGCAGGCCGAGGGGCGCGTCGACGCCGATGATCGCGTCGCCGTGGGGCGCCGCTGCCTCGACGAGCCGCTCGACGTTCCAGCCGCCTGCCGGCGGCGCGAGGCGCAGCACGCGGCGCGCCGCGGGCAGCGCGCCGTAGACCGCGCGGCGGCCCGGGGCGAGCGACCAATCGGCGCAGAGCAGAATGCCCGGAAGCTTCACCATCGCGGCATGGTGGCAGCGGATCGTCCGCAAGGCCACGGTGGCGAGAATGGCTGGCGAGGCGGCCGGAGGGCGACTCGATTACCCTCCTGCGATCTGCACCGGAGGTACCTGATGAGTTTGCATGCAGTGCGCCAGCTCCTGCTCCTCGTGCCCTTCCTCGCCGCCGCGGGCTGCAAATCGAGCAACGCCAGCAACAGCGGCCAGCAGCGCGACTTGCGCCTCACCATCGTGGCCAGCGGCTTCTCCCAACCCACCGACCTCCAATTCGTCCCCGGGGCGCCGGACCTGCTGCTGGTGCTGCAGAAGGAGGGCACCGCCGCGTGGGTCGACCTGGTGAGCGGAAGGAAGGGCACCATTCTCGAGCTGCAGGTGAGCACCGCCTCGGAGCTCGGCCTGCTCGGCCTCGCCTTCCACCCCGACTTCGCGCGGAACCGGAAGATCTACGTGAACTACACCGTGCGCGCGCAGCGCGGCGGAAACGAGAGCCGGATCTCCGAGTTCGTCCTGCCCGCCGGCGAACCGCTCGGCCGCGCCCGGAACGAACGGATCCTGCTCCGGCAGCAGCAGCCCTACGTCAACCACAACGCCGGGCAGCTCCAATTCGGCCCCGACGGCCTGCTCTACGTGGGCTTCGGCGACGGCGGGAGCGCCGGCGACCCGCAGGACAACGCCCAGGACCCCTCCACCTTCCTCGGCAAGATGCTCCGCATCGACGTCGACGGCACCGAGGGGGAGAAGCCCTACGCCGTCCCCGGCGACAACCCCTTCGTCGGCAGGGAGGGATGGCTGCCGGAGATCTGGGCCCTCGGCCTGCGGAACCCGTGGCGCTACTCCTTCGATCCGCGGGGGCGGCTCGTGGTCGCCGACGTGGGGCAGAACGCCTGGGAGGAGATCGACCTGGTGCAGTCGGGCGACAACCTCGGCTGGGACCACCGCGAGGGCTTCCACTGCTACGAGCCGCAGAAGGCGTGCAGGAGCGAGGGGCTCGTCGATCCGATCTACGAATACGGCCACGACGTCGGGCAGTCGATCACCGGCGGCTACGTCTACACCGGGAGCAGGATCCCGGCGCTCCGGGGAAAGTACCTCTTCACCGATTTCGCCAGCGGCAGGCTCTGGGCCCTGGAGCTGCCGAAGGAGCGGCAGCGGGTCGAGAAGGCGCAGGAGCTGGGCAGGACCGGCAGGGCCGTGGCCACCCTGGGCAGGGACGCGCGCGGCGAAATCTACCTCGCCGACTTCTCCTCGGGGGAGATCCTTCGGCTCGACGGCATCCCTTGAGCGAGAGGGCCGCTCCCGGCCATGGGGGTGCGGAACGTCGCACTATCGACAGAAGGCCTCCGTTCGTAGATCGTGCACCCAGTGGCGGCACCGGATGGCCGCCGGGGGATACGACGATGCGCGAACTCATGATGATGGTGGTGGCCGTCGTGGCCACGGTGGGTCTCATCGCCTGCGGCGGCGACTCCGACGACGGCAAGGGCGGCGGCACCGGCAGCCTCGACAGCAATCCCTGCTTCAAGGACATGCAGAGCGAGGCTTGCATGGCCTGTGCAATGGCGGCGTCGGAATGCTACGACGCCGGCATCTGCGCCGACGAGTGGGATGCCAACGAGACCTGCGGCGCCTCCTGCGACGACGCCAACGATCCGGATTGCTGCATGCAGGAGACCAAGGCCGTGGCGGCCTGCATGCGCGCCGAGTGCGACGACGGCGCCCCCTGCTACTACGGCATCTGACAACGAGCGCTCCAACTGCGGTGGTGCAGCGGCCCCGGATCGGAAACGGTTCGGGGCCTTTTCGTGCCCGGCGCGCTCGGTTGCCCGCCGGTGCCATGGCCGGCACGGCGGACGGCCGCCCGGAAGGAAAAAGGTGTGTGATTCCGGCACCTTTCTTTTTCTTTCCATTTGGGTAGGCTCTGTTGGGTGGTGAACAAACCAAACCAGCCCGGCCTGGGCGTCCCTGCCGATGCAGCGGAGAGCCGGCACCAACTCGAGGTGCGCATCGCCGCGCTGCGGGCGGAGCTGCACGCTGCCGAAGCGGCCCTGCACGCGCTCGACAGCCCGGGCATGGCGGCGGTGGCGACCGCCCCTGCAGCCGACGCGGCGGCGACCGTCGCCCGGGCGCTGGAGGCGCAGCGCCAGAGCGAGGAGCGCTTCCGGCTGATCCTCGAGAACGCGCCGATCGGCCTGTCGTTCATGGCCCTCGACGGCACGCTCACCCAGGTGAACGACAGGCTCTGCGACTTCCTCGGACGCGACCGCGCCGCGCTCCTCTCCCTGGGGTTCCGGCAGATCACCCACCCCGACGACCTCGAGGCCAGCAACGACGGCGTCGAGCGCCTCCTCGCCGGCCAGGCCACGCACTTCCAGGTGGAGAAGCGCTACCTGCGGCCGGACGGCTCCGTCGTCCACGGCCTCCTCAGCGTCGCCCTCGTGCGCGACCGGCACGGGGTGCCCCTGCATTTCATCGGGCAGGTCGCCGACATCACCGAGCAGAAGCGGGCCGAACGGCTGCTGCAGGAGCAGGCGGAGCAGCTCCGCGCGCTCTCCCTCGTCGACGAGCTCACCGGGCTCTACAACCGCCGCGGCTTCCTCTCCCTCGCGCAGCAGCAATGCAACACCGCCAGGCGCCACGGCAAGCGGGTGCTGATCCTCTTCGCCGACCTCGACGGGATGAAGGAGATCAACGACCGCCTCGGCCACGAGGCCGGCGACGCGGCGCTCTGCGCCGGCGCCGAGATCCTCCGGGCCTGCTTCCGCGACTCGGACGTGGTGGCGCGGATGGGCGGTGACGAATTCGCCGTAGCGGCGATGGAGGTCGCGCCGCCCACCACGCTCGACGGCTACGTGCGCCGGATCGAGGAGGCGGTGGCGCTCTTCAACGACACGAGCGGCCCCGCCTGGCAGCTCGCGATGAGCGTCGGCCTGGTGGAATTCGACCCGGCGGAGCCGAGGCCGCTGGCCGAGCTGCTGCAGCGGGCGGACGAGCTGATGTACGCGCGGAAGCGCGCCCGCAAGCTGACCCGGCGCAGCGCCTGAAACGCGAAACGGGCGGGGCCCATCGGAGCCCACGCCCGTTCACTGCTGCGGCTTCCGACTAGCGGCGGTCGAGGGCCGCGTAGTTCCGCGGCGCCGAGCCGACGTAGATCTGGTTCGGCCGGAAGATGCGGTTGTTCTCGAGCTGCTCGAGCCAGTGCGACAGCCAGCCCGACACCCGCGCCATCGCGAAGATCGGCGTGAAGAGGTCGGTGGGGATGCCGAGCTTCTGGTAGACGAGGCCGGAGTAGAAGTCGACGTTCGGGTAGATTCCCTTGCCGCCGACGCGCTCCTCCATCACCGACTCGAGCTTCACGGCGATGTCGTAGAGCGGGGTCGAGCCGTAGCGGGCGAAGAGCTGCTCGGCGAGGCGCTGGAGGATCTTCGCGCGGGGATCCTTCACCTTGTACTCACGGTGACCGAAGCCCGGGATCTTCCGCTTCGAGGCCATGGCCTTGTCGAGCCAGGGGACGACGTTCTCGACGGTGCCGATCTCGGCGAGCATGTCGAGCACGTCTTCGTTGGCGCCGCCGTGGAGCGGGCCGGAGAGGGTGCCGACCGCCGAGGCGACCACCGCGTAGGAGTCGGCCAGCGACGAGCCGGTCACGCGGGCCGAGAACGTCGAGGCGTTCATCTGGTGCTCCGCGTGGAGGATCAGGCACTGGTCGAAGATCCGGGCGTGGGTGCTGTCCGGCTCCTGCTCGTTGAGCATGTAGAGGAAGTTCGCGGCGTGGCTGAGCTTGTCGTTCGGCAGCACGTCGCGGTCGCCCCGGCGCATCCGCGCCCAGGCGGCGACGATGGTCGGGAGCTTGGAGATCAGCCGCACCGTCGCCCCGTACCGCTCCTCGGAGTTCATGATGTTGATGTGCGGGTAGAACATGCCGAGGGCGCCGACGGCGGCCATCAGCGCGTCCATCGGGTGGCCCGACTCCGGCAGCGTCTTCATCAGATCGATGAGCTTGTACTTCAGGCGCCGGTGGTGGACGAGGTCGTGGCTGAACTGGTCCAGCTGGTTCTTCTGCGGCAGCTGGCCGTTGAGCAGCATGTAGCTCGTCTCTTCGAAGGTGCTCTTCTCGGCGAGCTCCTCGATGGCGTAGCCACGGTAGAAGAGGATGCCCCGCTGGCCGTCGATGTCACAGACCTTCGACTCTGCAGCGGGCACGCCGGCCAGGCCGGGAACGTACGGGATCTTGGGCTCGGTGTTGTTTTCCATGTCCATCCTCCGGGCCAGGCCAAGGACCACAGCCGACCTTGGGGCCCGCGTTCTATCACACCCGCCTGCCGGCGGAAGTACGAAGAGAAACCGAATTTCGTCGGGCGCGTGGGCGGCCTGGCCGCTATGTTGCCCCGACCTTGGAAGCTCCAAATTTCGTGGTGGAGATCGACCACCTCACCAAGCGCTACGACGGCTTCACCGCCCTCGACGACGCCTCCCTGCAGATCCGGCAGGGCGAGATCTTCGCGCTTCTCGGCCCCAACGGGGCCGGCAAGACGACGATGATCGGATGCGTCGCCGGCCTGGTGGTTCCCACGGGCGGAACGGCCCGGGTCCTTGGCCACGACGTCCAGCGCGATTACCACATCACGCGACGTGCCGTAGGCCTGGTCCCGCAGGAGATCAACTTCGATCCCTTCTTTAATATCGAAGAGATCCTCCGGTTCCAGGCGGGCTACTTCGGCGTGAAGCTCTCCCAGGAGCGGCTCGACGCCCTGCTCCGCGCCATGGATCTCACCCGGAAGCGCACCGCGGGCACCCGGGAGCTCTCGGGCGGCATGAAGCGGCGCCTGCTCATCGCCAAGGCGCTGGTCCACCAGCCGAAGGTCCTCTTCCTCGACGAGCCCACCGCCGGCGTGGACGTGGAGCTCCGGCGCGACCTCTGGAATTACGTCCGGGAGCTGCGGGCCCAGGGAACCACCGTGGTCCTCACCACCCACTATCTCGAGGAGGCGGAGGAGCTCGCCGACCGGATCGGGATGATCGACCGGGGGCAGATCCTCCTCGTCGAGGAGAAGAAGGATCTGCTCCGCCGCTTCGGCGAGAGGACCCTGCGCCTGCTCCTCGGAAAGAGCGTGGGCGAGATCCCCGCCGGGCTGCAGGATCGGAACGCGCGGCTCCTCGAGGGCGGCTGCGTTCTCGAGCTCACCCAGCCGGCGAACGAGGAGCTGGGTCCCGTGCTGGCGCAGGCCCTCGCCGCGGGCCTGCACGTCCGCGACGTCGAGACCCGGAAGACCGCCCTCGAGGAGATCTACGTGCGGCTCCTCGCCGAGCACGAGCGGAGCAGGAAGGTGGCAGGTAGATGATCGCCCTCGGACCGAGGACCCTCTTCGAGAAGGAGGTCCGGCGCTTCCTGCGGGTGCCGGGGCAGACGATCCTCTCGCCGGTGATCACCACGGTGCTCTACCTGGTGGTCTTCGGCTACGCGCTGGGCGGCAGGCTCACCGAGATCCACGGCGTGCCCTACGTGGCCTTCATCGTGCCCGGCCTGATCATGCTCGCCGTGATCTCCAACTCCTTCCTCAACACCTCGTCGTCGATCTTCATCATGAAGATGCAGGGGACGATGGTGGATCTGCTCGTCTCGCCCCTCACCTATTGGCAGATCGTCTGGGCGATGGTGGGGGCCGCTGCGGTGCGGGCGCTGGGCGTGGGTTTCCTCACCTGGCTGGTGGCGATCGTCGCCCAGGGGGAGGTGATGGTGCCCCATCCCTTCTTCGCCCTCGCCTTCCCGATCCTCACCGCGATCGGCTTCGCCGCGAGCGGGCTCTTCACCGGGATCTGGGCGGAGAAATTCGAGCACGTGAACTTCGTGCCGACCTTCGTGGTCACGCCGCTCACCTTCCTCGGCGGCGTCTTCTACGACGTGGAGCGGCTCCCGGGCTTCTTCGCCACGCTCTCGCACCTCAACCCCGTGCTCTATCTCGTCGAGGGGATGCGCTACGGCCTCGTCGGCGCGTCGTCGGTGGATCCGTGGGTGGGGCTCGTCTTCCTCGTCGTCTTCGACCTGGTGGCGGTGGGCGCGTGCCTCTACGTGCTGCGCTCGGGCTGGAAGCTGCGCACCTGACGGGAGCGCCGGTGCCTGGTGCGGCACCGGCGCCCACCTCGATCACTCCGCTTCGACCCGCAGCGCCGCTGCGCCGGCTGCCTTCGGCGGCCGCAGGAAGGAGAGGAGCACGGCGCCGCCGATCAGCGTCGCGATCACGGCGAGCGAAACGCCCACCGGCACCTTGTAGAGATCGACGATCACCATCTTCGTGCCCACGAAGGCGAGCACCAGCGCCAGCGCCGGCTTGAGGTAGTGGAAGCGATCCACGATGCCGGCGAGCAGGAAGTAGAGCGAGCGCAGGCCGAGGATGGCGAAGATGTTCGAGGTGAACACCAGGAAGGGATCCCGGGTCACCGCGAAGATCGCCGGGATGCTGTCCACCGCGAAGACGAGGTCGGTCGCCTCCACCAGCACCAGCACGAGGAGGAGCGGCGTGGCGAGGCGCCTGCCGTTTTCCTTCACGAGGAAGCTGGTGCCCCGGAAGCCTTCGGTGGTGGGGACGAAGCGGCGGAAGAGCCGGGTCACCGGGCTCTTCTCGGGTTCGGGTTTCTCGTCACGGCTGACGAAGAGCTTCACCGCGGTGAAGAGCAGGATGGCGCCGAAGAGGTACATCACCCAGTGGAAGCGGGCGAGGAGCGCGCCGCCCACGAGGATGAAGATCGCGCGCAGCACCAGCGCGCCGAGGATGCCCCAGAAGAGCACCCTGTGCTGGAAGGCGGCGGGCACGGCGAAGGCCGAGAAGATCGCGACGAAGACGAAGAGGTTGTCGACCGAGAGCGCCTTCTCGATCACGTAGCCGGTGGCGAATTCGAGGCCGCGCTCGGCCCCGAAGTAGTGCCAGATGGCGACGTTGAAGAGGACGGCGAAGCCCACCCAGACGCCGCTCCAGATCGCCGCCTCCTTGAGCGAGACCGCGTGGGCCTTGCGGTGGAAGACGCCGAGGTCGAGGGCGAGCATCGCGACCACGAAGGCGATGAAGCCGGACCAGAGCCAGGGATTGCCGATCGTTTCCAACCATCACTCCAGATGCCGGCAGCATTGCCGGCTGGGGCAGAAGGACACCGGGTGTCCGAGAGGTTTCAGGCCGCCTGCCAACCGGTGGTGGCGAGCTGCCGCAGCCGGCGCACGCGCTCCGCGGTGGGCGGGTGGGTGGAGAAGAGGCGCGAGAGCCGCTCGCCGCCGGTGAGCGTTTGCGAAGCAAACGCTCCAGCGGAGCCGAAGGCGGAGCGATCGCGAGAAGGAGCGCCTTTCGCGCGAAGCGCGAGCGAAGAATGCGGGCCGGCGCCTGCCGGACCGAATTCTTCGTACGCTCTGAGCGGATTGACGATGTAGAGGCTCGCCGCAGCGGGCTGCGCCCGATCGGAGGCGATGCCGAACGCCGCGTGCTCGAGGCGCTCCAGCGCCGAGGCGAGGGCCTCGGGATCGCCGCCCAGCCGCGCTGCCTCCTCGTCGGCGAGGTATTCGCGCGAGCGGGAGATCGCGAACTGGATCATCGTGCCGACGAGCGGCGCGACGAACGCCGCAGCCAGCGCCACGAAGGGCGAGGGCGCCTCCTCCTCGTCGCCGCCGCCGAGGAGCGAGAAGGGGAGGAAGTTGCCGATCATCGAGATCGCCGAGGCGGCCACCGCCGCCAGGGTCGAGACGAGGATGTCCCGGTTCTTGATGTGGGCCACCTCGTGGGCGATCACGCCGCGGAGCTCCCGCTCGGAGAGGATCCGGACGATGCCGTCGGTCACCGCCACCACGCCGTGCTTCGGGTTGCGGCCGGTGGCGAAGGCGTTGGGCTGTGCGTCGGCGATGCGCACCAGCCGCGGCATGGGGATGCCCGCTCGCTGCGCCATCTCCTCGACCATCGCGTGGATCCGCGGCGCCTCCTCGCGGGAGAGGGGCTGCGCGCCGTGCATGCGCAGCAGCACCCGGTCGGAGAAGAAATAGGCAGAGACGTTGAGCACCAGGGCGAAGGCGAGGGCCGCGATCGCCCAGCCGGTGCCGAGGAGGGCGCCGCAGCCCACGAGCAGCGCGCCGATGGCGCCGAGGAGGAAGAGGGCCTTGAGCTGGTTCTTCATCAGCCCGCCTTCCTCTCGTCCGCGAGGGGCAGCGTCGCAAGCGACGGGCCGCTGCGCGGGTGGGCGCGCTCGAGGGTGCGGGCGACCGAGTGGCGGAGCCGCGCCGCGGCGCGATCCACCACCGCGTAGGCGTCCTCGCCGATCTCGTCGAGGCGCACCGTGCCGCCCTGGAGCAGGGCCACCTCGACGGAGCAGCTCTTGTCGACACCACCGCGGGGGCCGTTGGTGTCCTGCAGGCGGATCGAGACCCGCGCGATCTGGGGCTGGAACCGGTCGAGGGCAAAGAGGATCCGCCGCTGCGCGTGCTGCGCCAGCGCGGCGCTGGGCTGGAGACGGGTGAAACGGACGTCGATCTGCATCGCTTACCTCCGAGTCGACGAACAGAGAGGTAAGGCCAGATGCTTTCATCCGGCCAATAGATAGTTTGAGGCGGACTCCGAGGTTTTCTCTATGCGTCGGTGGGTGGTGCGAAGAGCTCGCTGCGGGCCCCTTCGGCGATGGCGAGCACCGCCGGGTGTTTGATCCGGCGCTCCGCCGAGATCGCCCAGTAGCGCTCCTGGATCGCGTCGGTGCCGCCGATGGCGCGCACGTCGTATTGCCGCTCCAGCGCCCGCTCGATCACCGCCGGCGCCGCGAAGACGCCGGCGCCTGCCTGGCCGAAGACCTCGAGCAGCGCGCTGTCCTCGAACTCGCCTGCAGGCGCCGGGCGGACCGACTGCTCCTCGAAGTAGCGGTCGAGGGCCCGCCGCAGGCTGGTGTTCTCCGCGGGGAAGAGGAAGGGCGCGCCGTCGAGGGATTGGGGGAAGCGGCGGGCGAGCCTGCGGGCCAGGGCGGGCGCGGCGAAGAAGCGCACCGGGCTCGAGCCGAGCAGGTGGTTGAAGGCGCGGATCTGCACGTGGGGCGAGACCGGCGCGTCGGAGATCACCAGATCGAGCTCGTGCACCGCGAGATCGGCGAGGAGGCGATCGGTCCGATCCTCGGTGCAGACGAGGGAGATCGGCGTCTTCGGCTGGAGCGCCGGCTCGAGGAGGCGGTGGGCCACCAGCTTCGGGACCTGGTCGGCGACGCCGACGCGGAAGCGCACCGGCCTGCCGGTGGGGGCGCCGCGCACCGCCTCGCGCAGCTCCGAGCCCAGCGCGAAGATCTCGTCGGCGTAACGGAAGACGGTGCGGCCCACGTCGGTGGGCACCAGCCGCCTCCCCTCCCTGGCGAAGAGCTTCTCGCCGAGGCTCTCCTCGAGCATCCGGATCTGCGCGCTCACCGTGGGCTGCGCGAGGCGGAGCTTCCTGCTCGCAGCGGTGACCGAGCCCTCGCGGACCACGGTCCAGAAGTAGAAGAGGTGGTGGTAGTTGAGCCATTCCATCGTCACAGGGGCCGGTGCATGCGCAGGGCGAGCTGGCCGCCGTCGTAGCGGCCGTGGTTCTCCTCGCTCACCAGGAAGCCCTCGGTGGCGAAGAGGTGGAGCGCCCGCTCGTTCGAGTCGGCGACGGTGAGCCGGAGCTCCCGCACGTCGAATGAGGTGCGGGCCGTCTGCGCCACCTCCACCGCGTGGCGGAGGAGCCGCCGTCCCATGCCCCTGCCGCGGCAGGCGGGGGAGACCGCGATGGCGAGCAGATCGGCGTAGACCCAGGTCCGTCCGGGATCCCCGAAATAGAAGCCGACCATCACGAAGCCGCAGGGGGCGCGCTCGACCGCCACCCAGGTCGAGACCCCGGGTACCGCGGTCCAGCGGGGCAGCAAATCGCGGTAGTCCCCGAAGGGCGCGAAGGCCTCGGTGGAGAGTTCGCGGACGAAGGTGGTGTCCGCAGCGCTGGCAGGTCGGAAGTGCACGGGCGAATGGAGCGTAAGCCCCGTGTTCTCCCCTCACAAGCGCCGCGCCGCGACGTGGTATGAAGGGCCGGCGGAGGACGGACATGGACAAGGCGATCTCCTGGGCACGGGCCCATCTGAGCGGTGATGCCAACGGTGCTGCGAGCGAGCTCTGCCTCGCCGCGATGGTGGCGGGTGCCTCGGGGGACGGCATCGATGCCGCCGAGCGGGCCTATGTGATCGACACCGCCAGCAAGCTGCCGGGCTTCGATCAGATGCCGACCGATCAGCTCCAGGCGCTCTTCGACCGGGTGGTCGCTGCGCTCGACGGCGCGGATCTCAAGAGCACCCTCCAGAAGCTCTCCGAGGGGGCCAACGCCGAGCAGCGCCGCGCCGCCTATTCGCTGGCCTGCCTCGCCGCCCTCTCCGACGGCGCCGCCACCGACGAGGAACTCGATCTCCTCCTCGAGATCCGCGACGGCGTGGGGCTCACCGACGGCGAGGCCGCCGACGTGGAGGCGACGATTCGCGAGGGCGTCGGCGCCCGCGAGGTCTTCGAGGAGGACGGCGTGGCCTGGCGCCTCGCCACCCCCGAGGTGCAGATGAAGGCGGCGCTCTTCGCGCAGGAGGCCCTCGACCCCACGCCGCTGGCGCCCTATGCGGGCGCCTGCGTCGAGGCGATGGTGCTCGCCGCCGCAGCGGACGGCGGCCTCTCGGCCGCAGAGGCCGACCACATCCACGAGCTGGCGGAGCGGCTCCCGGTCCTCGGCGGCATCGACGGCCACGAGCTCGAGCGCTTCGTCGCCGACGCAGCCGGGCGGATCGCCCGCGAAGGCGCGGAGCGCCGCCTCGAGGCCCTGGCCGGCTGGCTCCCCGAGGAGGCGCGGCGCAGCGCCTTCATTCTGGCGATGGTGGTGGCGCTGGCAGACCACCGCGCCACCAGGGCCGAGATGCACTTTCTCGAGCGAATGCGGGAGACCTTCGGGATCGGCGCCGCGGAGGGCGAGGAGCTCCTCGCCGCGGTACGCGACCAGGTCTACGGCTGAACCTTCGCAAGGGAAGAGAAAAGGCCCGGCCCCGCTCGCGTGGGGACCGGGCCTTTTTCATGCGGCCGGATCAGGCGGGCGGCTCGCGCCCCGGCGGCGACCGCGGCCCCTCGCCCGGCAGGTGGAAGCCGCGCTCCTGCAGCTTGGCCAGCACGTCGGCGGCGCGGACCACACCCAGCGCCTCACCGGTGTCGTGATCGATCACCGGCACCTCGCCCTCGCGCAGCACGCGATCGAAGGACTCGGCGATCTCCTCGTTGGTCTCCACCGCCACGGTGCGAAGCATGTGATCGCGCACCTGCTCGCGGCTCCGTTCCTCCACCGGCACCTTGTAGATCTCGTCGCGGCGGATCACGCCCAGCGTCTTGCCGTCCTCCACCACGACGCCGGAGGTGGCGCCTGCGTCGCGGAGCAGGACCCTGGCGTCCTCGACGCTGGCGTCCACGGCGACGGAGGGGACGGTGTTCTTCATCTCGCCGACGCGGAGGTTGGCGAGGGCGTTCTGCACCTCGGCGTGGAGCTTCTCCTGCGAGGCGCCGGCCCAGACGAAGAAGGCGATGAGCACCAGCCACACCCCGCCGCCGAGGAGGCCGACCAGGCCGAAGACCACCGCCATCGCCTTGCCCACCGTGGCGGCGATCCGGGTGGCGCGGTGCTTGCCCCACCGCCACGCGAGCGCTGCGCGCAGCACCCGGCCGCCGTCCATGGGGAAGGCCGGGAGCAGGTTGAAGATGCCGAGCACGAGGTTCAAGTAGGCGAGCACGAAGAGGGCGAAGGCGACATTGGGGGTGGCGCGGGTCGCCGCGTAGCCGAGGCTGAAGCCGACCGCCAGGAGGATCGAGGTGATCGGCCCGGCGATCGCCATCACCAGCTCGTGCTTCGGCTGCCGCGGCATCTGGGTGATCTGGGAGACGCCGCCCAGCGCCATCAGCACGATCGAGTCGACCCTGCCGCCGTGGCGGATCGCCAGCAGCGTGTGGGCGAGCTCGTGGAGGGTGATCGAGACGAGCAGGCCCGCGGAGGCGATGAGGCCCCAGGCCCAGCCCGGCAGCGCGAGCTGCTCCACGGGTAGACCTGCCGCCTCCGCCACCAGCCCGGTCTGCGCCGCCAGCGCCCAGGTCAGAAAGGGGATGAGCAGCAGCACGGAGAAGTGCAGCCGGATGGGAACCCCGCGGACGCGGAGCACGGTCAGTGCGCCTCGACTGAACATCGTCACCTCACCCCCACAAAATGGGTGCGGCGACGCCTTGCCGCAGGGAGGGATGGCCCGCTCGCCGCCACGTGCTGCAGGCGGGCGAGCAGGTGCATGCTTGTATCTTGTCCACTCGGCCCCGCTGGCGCGGGACCAAGCGGACAAGGGGCGCGCTTCGCGCGCAATTTGCTTCGCGTTGGAGCGCCCCACTGGGCGCTCAGCGCGCCGGGTCGTCCGCAGGGACGCAGACCGGACAGCCGCTCTCACCCAGGGTGAGAATCTCCCCTGCGTTGCAGGTAGGCACGGAGCAGCTCCGCGGGTAGCAGCCCAGGTAGTTGCCACCGCCGCAGCCGCAGTCGCAGGGGTCGGTGCCCGGGCATTCGAAGTCGCATTCGCAGATGCAGTCGTCGGCGAGCGCCGCGCAGCGATCGTCGGCGAAGCAGCCGCAGGCATCGAGGCTGTCGCAGGGGGGCGGCTCCACGCAGACCGGGCAGCCGTCCGGGCCCGGGGCGAGGGTGGAACCCTCGGGGCAGGTGGAGATCGGGCAGGCGGCAGGGGCGCAGCCGAGGTAGGCGCCGCCGCCGCAGCCGCAGAGGCAATCGTCGGAGCAGGCGAACTCGCCGCAGGGGCAGAAGCAGGGCTCCGCCACCACGCGGCAGGCGGGCGTCTCGGCGCAGGCGCAATAGGCGAGGCCGTCGCAGGAGCCGGCGAGGCCGCCGCTTCCACCGCTGCCGCCGGCGCCGCCGCTGCCTGCGGTCCCCGAGATGCCGCCGCCACCGCCGTCGTCGTCCTCGTCGGCCCCGGCGCTGCAGCCCGCTGCAGCGAGGCCGAGGAGCAGCACTGCGATCCAGGTGCGCATGTCGTCCCCTCCACCGCGGAGCATCCCCGATGGCGGCTTCGCCCGCAACGCGTGAAAACGGCGACGGGCGCCGCGGCTCGTGCCGGGCGCCCGTCGAATGGAAGGCTCGCGCTTTTCGGATCAGAAACCGAGGTGCGCGAGGATCTCCTTGATCATCCCGGGGCCCTGCAGCGCGAGGATGATCGCCACGCCCATCAGCGACTCGCCGGCGATGAGGCCCGACGACACCGCGACCGTGTACTTCTCCGCGGTCTTCGGCTTCTGGCGCATCAGGATCCAGGCGCCGAGGGCGCCGAGGAACATCGAGATCGAGTTGAAGGCGGGGATCACGCCGGCGATGCCGAGGCCCGTGGTCGACGGGATCCACTTCCGGTACTTCGGAGCGAACTCCTCGAGCAGCGTGAGCACGATGCCGATGATGCCGCCCACCACGATGCCCATGAGCGCGCCCTGGGGCAGCGCGTCGAGGCCGTCGGCGAGCATCTTCGCCACCGAGGCCCAGACCTGCGCCGCGGGGGCGGGGAGCTCGGCGGAGCCCAGCTTCTCGGGCTTCGCGATGATCGTGTAGACGGGCACGCAGAGCAGGGTGCCGGCGAGAACGCCGAAGAGCTGCGCGATGGTCTGCTTCCGGGGGTTGCCGCCGAGCAGATAGCCCGACTTGAGATCGGTGAGCAGGTCCGCCGAGTGGGACGCGGCGCCTGCGGTCACCGAGGCGGTCATCAGGTTGGTGGTGATGTTCGAGGGGGCGATCACGCCGTAGGTGAGCTGGGTGATCTTGCCCATGGCGCCGATCGGCGTGACGTCGGTCTCGCCGGTGGCGCGGGCGGCGACCACCGAAAGGAGGAAGGTGGCGAGCACCGCGAGGATGCCCATCCACCAGCTCACGTCGAAGAGGTAGTGGCCCATCAGGACGCAGGCGGCGCCGGAGAGGGCCGTGCCCCACACGAACCAGGAGCCGGGCACCTCGATGTGGGCGAGGGGATCGGTGTTGTCGCCCTTCTTGCCGACCACGCCGGCGAGGCCCGAGAAGGCGCGGAGCACCGTCTTCCAGCGCAGGCCGAAGGCGAGGAGGCCGCCGGTCACCATCATCGAGGTGGCGGGCCAGAGGGTCCAGGAGACGAGGCCGCGGTAGCCGGGCTGCACCACGCCGCCGTCGAGGAGCATGGGCCCGATCACGCCGAAGTAGACCACCGCGCCCAGCAGCAGCGACCAGCCCACGCGGATGCCCATGATCGCGCCGGCGGCCACCATGATCAGCGAGCCCTCGACGCCGAAGGTGAGGCGCTCCTCGAGCGCCTTGCCCTTCGCGCCGGGGAAGAGCGGGAAGTGGCCGGGGAGGGCGAGGTTGCCCATGAAGGGCGCGTCGCGCCACAGCGCCACGATGGCGCCGCCCACCGCTGCCCAGAGGAGCGACTTGGCCTTCTGCATCGCCTCGAGGCCGGCGGTGTGCATCGAGCGCAGGGTCTCGGCGGTGGCGGTGCCGGTGGGGAAGGGGAGCTTGTCGATGTTGATGAGCTGCCGCTTGAGCGGCACCGCCATGAAGACGCCGAGGATCGAGACCGCGCCGAGCCAGAGCATCATCTCCCACCAGAGCAGGTTGCGGCCGGTGGTGAGGAGGAGCGCCGGGAAGGCGGAGACCAGGCCCGCGGAGGCCATGTAGCCGGCGGCGCTCGCCGCGGAGGCCATGGTGTTGTTCTCGAGGATGGTGAAGTGGTCCTTCTTGTAGGCGGGGACCACGGCCTCGAGGGCCTTGAAGACGGCGAAGGCGATGATGCAGGCGGTGATGGTGACGCCCAGGCCCCAGCCGGTCTTGAGGCCGACGTAGAGGTTGGAGATCGACATCACGGCGCCGATGAGCATGCCGGTGATGATCGAGCGGGGCGAAAGCTGCTTCACCCTGTCGCCCTGGTAGACGTTCTCCAGCCACTCCCGGGCTTCGCGGTCCTCGGGGCTCTCGCCCTTCGCCACCACCGAGAGCTTCGGCTCTTCCGGGGGGCTGGGCTGCTTGAGGTCCTGGGCGGGATCGAGGCTCATGGGCGTCCTTGCCTGCCCCGGGGCTGGTTCCCGGGGGCCTGGGGTGGGCGGGTGCGATGCACGCGGCGGAAGCGCGCCACGGTACTCCCGGCCCCAATTGGAGGGCAAGAAGCGAGCAGGCAGGGCCCCGCCGCGTTCGGGCCCCGGCGGGTCGGCCCTGCTGTGTGGGGGGTGCTCGCTCGCCTCCCGACAGCGTGCAGAACCTTCCCACATGAGCCTCCGAGCCACTGCAGGCCGGAGCGTGGGAGGAGACGAATGGCGAAGCTCGGAACGGCAATCGTGGCTTTCTTCGCAGCGGTAGCGTTCGCAGGATGCGGCGGGAACGACGAGTCGCGGACCGCCACCCTGGGTGGCGCGGACTGGACCCTCACCATCACCTCGCCCTCGCACGGCGAGATGGTGGCGCCCCGCACCACCGTGGACGTGGCGATCACTGGCAGGGCCGCGGTCCAGGGCGAGACCCCGGCATTCGATCTGGGCTTCTTCGTGGGCGATCAGCTCATCGAACAGAGCCGCGACACCAGCGTGACCCTCGACCTGCCCGCCGGCGGCAACATCCTCCGGGTGAACGGCGTCGACGAGAACGGCGAGATCCTCGAGAACGTGCTCGGTGACGAGATCCTGCTCAACGTCGGCACCGAGCTCGAGCCGAGCGTCACCATCGATATCCCCGAGGACCTGCGCTCCGGCGACAACCTCGGCAGCCCGATCGGCGCCGGCATCGCCATTCCGGGTCTCGACGTCGAGGCGATCGACCTTCCCGATCTGCCCGCCTCCGACGTGGCGCCGCCGGCCCCCGGCCTCTGATCCTGGCCCAAAGACCCTTGCGCGCGGAGGGCGCATCCCGGAGATTGCGCTCCGTGACGCTCCTCCGCGCAGCAGACCTCCGCCTCACCTTCGGCAGCCGCACCATCTTCGACGGGCTCACCGTCACCATCGAAGAGGGCGAGCGCGTCGGCCTCGTCGGCGTCAACGGCTCCGGCAAATCGTCCCTGATGAAGATCCTCGCCGGCGTGCAGGCGCCGGATCGGGGCGAGCTGCAGCTCCAGCGCGGCGCCAACGTGATCTACCTGCCGCAGGAGCCCGTCTTCCCCGAGGGGTCGACGGTGGCCTCCGAGCTCTCGGTGGCCAGGCCCGAGCTCCGCGACGCCCTCGAGGAGCACGAGGCGCTCACGCGGCGGATCGCCGCAGCGCCGGAGGCCGAGCAGGAGAAGCTGCTGGGCAGGCTCGGCCAGCTCTCCGATCGCGTCGAGCACCTGGGCGGCTGGGATACCGAGCACGAGGCGAAGACGCTGCTCGACCGGCTCGGCGTCAAGGATTGGGACCGCCCGGTGGCGGAGCTCTCCGGCGGCCTGCGCAAGCGCGTGGCCATCGCCAAGGCGCTGCTCACCAGGCCGAACATGTTGCTCCTCGACGAACCCACCAACCACCTCGACGCCGACACCGTCGACTGGCTCGAGGACGCCCTCGACGCGCTGCCCGGCGCGCTCCTGCTGGTGACCCACGACCGCTATTTCCTCGACGACCTGGTCGACCGGATCGTCGAGATCGAGCCGGGCAAGGGCGTGACCTCCTATCCCGGCAACTACGCCGCCTACCTCGAGCAGAAGATGGTCGCCCTCGAGCAGGCGGAGCTCTCGCAGCACAAGCGGGAGCGCTGGATCGCGCAGGAGGTGGCCTGGCTCCGCAAGGGCGTCGAGGCCCGCCGCACCAAGAGCAAGTCGCGGATCGAGCGGGCCCAGAAGCTGATGGCCGAGAAGGGCTTCCAGCGGCCGAAGGTGGCGGACCTGCAGGTGGCGGCAGCGCCGCGGCTCGGCGGGATCATCATCGAGGCGGAACACGTCGACCAGGCCTACGGCGATCGAAAGATCCTCTCCGACGTGAACTTCAAGCTGCTCAAGGGCGAGCGCGTCGGCATCGTGGGCCCGAACGGCGTGGGCAAGACCACCTTCCTGCGCACCGTGCTCGGCGAGCTCGAGCCGACGAGCGGGACGGTGGTCATCGGCAAGAACACCAGGATCGCCTATTACGACCAGCAGCGCGACCAGCTCGATCCCGAGCAGACCGTCTACGAGGCGGCGTGGGACGACGACTGGGTGACGCTGGGCGATCAGCAGCGCGTGCCCCTGCGCGACTACCTCGACGATCTGCTCTTTCCGCCGGCGATGCAGCGGATGCAGGTGAAGGCGCTCTCCGGCGGCGAGCGCAACCGGCTGCTGCTGGCGCGGCTCTTCCTCGAGGGCGCCAACGTGCTCGTGCTCGACGAGCCCACCAACGACCTCGACATCGTCACCTTGAACGTGCTCGAGCGCCTGATCATGCAATTCGGCGGCAGCACGCTGCTCGTCACCCACGACCGCTACTTCCTCGACAAGGTCGCCACCGCGATCCTGGCCTTCGAGGGCAACGGCAGGGTCGTGCGCTACGAGGGCAACTTCGAGACCTACAAGGCCCTGAAGGCGCAGGCGGAGAAGGCGCCGGCGGCGCCTGCCGCTGCAGCGAAGCCCGTGGCCCAGGCGATGCCCGCGCAGGGAAAGAGCGAGCAGGCCGGCGAGAAGCCGCGGAAGCTCAGCTACAAGGAGCAGCGCGAGCTCGACGGCATGGAGAAGGCCGTCGACGAGGCGGAGGCGAAGAAGGCCGCGCTGGAGGCGCAGCTCGCCGATCCGGCGGTCTTCTCCAACGCCGCGAAGGTCGCCAGCCTCCAGGCCGAGCTCGAGGCGGCGACCGCCCTCGTCGACCGGCTCTGGACCCGCTGGCAGGAGCTCCAGGAGCTGCAGGCAGCCGCAGGCGGCTGACCGAACGCCGTGCTTCCGTGGCGCGCCGCGGAGCTGCGGCGTCGTGCCCGCGACGCGACGTGCAGCAGGGCATGCAGCCCTCCCGACGTCGACGAAGCGCCGACATCGTCCAATTGCCGCGTCCAGGCACGATGGTCGACGACCCGACCGGGCGGTAGAAACCTGCTCGAAACCGATATATGCTTTTCAAGTGGGTCCTCGGGGGGAGGCACGCCATGGCACGCAAGCCGAAGGAAGGCGAGCAGGGGAAGCTGGCGCTGAAGGAGCGCGGCTGGGGCGGCGCACGCAAGGGCGCCGGCCGCAAGCCGAAGGGCCCGCGACCCATGGGCGACAGGCCCGCGACCCCGCACCTCGCGCGTCCCGCGATCGAACGCCGCCATCCGGTGCACCTCACCCTGCGGCTCATGCCCGAGGTCTGGAACCTGCGCTCGAAGCGCGCCTACCGGGTGCTCGCTGCGGCCTTGCTCGGCGTCCGTGAGATGGGACTGCGGCTGACCCACTACTCGGCGCAGGGCAACCACCTCCACATGATCGCCGAGGTCGAGACGCGCTCGGCGCTCTCCCGCGCGATGCGCTCGCTCTCCATCCGCGCGGCGAAGGGCCTCAACAAGCTGATGGGCCGCAAGGGCCGCGTCTTCGCCGACCGCTACCACCTGGTCGTGCTCAAGACGCCCCGCCAGGTCGCCAACGCGATCCGCTACGTGCTCAGCAACACGCGCAAGCACATGCTCGAGCGCGGCGAGAAGCCCGCTGCCGTCACCTTCGACGCGTACGCCGCGGGACCCGCGGAGCACGTGCCCCGCACGATGCGGCTCCTGCCGAGCGCGCTGGTTCTCGAGCCACGAACGTGGTTGCTCGGGGTGGGATGGAGGCGCGCCGTCCCCACCTAGCACCGCGGGGAGAATGGCGTCGACTGTTCAGGCCAGCTTGAGCTCGACGCCCTCGCGGGCGGCGAAGACCTGCAGCCACGGGGCGCGGCCCGCGGCGCGTTCGCGGCAGGCGGCGATCTTCCGCTCCACGTCGGTGTCGGTCTGCATCGGATCGTGGTGGGTGATCGCGAGCTGCTTGGCGCCGGCGGCGATGGCGAGATCGACGGTGGTGGTGGCGCGGGGGTGGCCCCAGCCGATCTTCTCCGGGTATTCGGCGTCGGTGTACTGGCCGTCGGCGATGAGCAGATCGGCGCCGGAGACGAAGTCGACGAGCGCCTGCGGCAGCACGCGCACCGCGCCGGGGTCGCGGATCGACGCCTCGCGATCGGCGAGGTGGGCGTCGAGCTCGTGGTCGGTGGCGTAGACGACCTTGCGGCCCTGGGTCTCGAAGCTGAAGGCCCAGCTGCCGCCGGGGTGGAGCTGGGAGAGCGCCTTCACCCGCACGCCCTCGATCGTCTTCTGCCCGAGGATCTCCTCGTGGGAGATGGTGGCGGAGAGCTCGCTGAAGTCGACGGGGAAGTAATCGGAGCGCATCTGGCCGGAGAGCAGCTGGAAGATGCGCTGGTCGCCCTCGGCGAAGCCGTAGATGTGGAAGGTGTTGGCGGGCTGGTAGATCGGCGTGAAGAAGGGGAAGCCCTGGATGTGATCCCAGTGCGGATGGCTGAAGAGCAGGTGCCCCTCGATCGGCTTGCCCGCCGAGCGCCGCAGCAGATCGAGCCCGAGCTCCCGCAGCCCGGTGCCGCCGTCGCAGATGAAGAGCGCGTCGCCGGTGCGGATCTCCACGCAGGAGGTGTTGCCGCCGTAGCGGGCGGTGGCGGGACCTGGCGTGGGGATGGAGCCGCGGGTGCCCCAGAACTTCACGAAGAGGGACATCTAGGCTGCACCTGCGTGGAAGACGAAGATCACGTCGCCGAGCTGGAGGAGGTCGCCTTCGCGCAGCACGGCGCTGTGGATCTTCACGCCGTTCAGATAGACGCCGTTGGAGCTGTCGAGATCGGTGCAGGCGTATTCGGTGCCGGCGCGTTCGATCTTCAGGTGGCTGCGGGAGAGCTCGGCGGAGGCGATGCGGATGTCGCCCTCGGTGCGCCCGATCACGATCCGGCTCTCGACGAGGAGATGGCGCTGCGGCGCACCGGGGCCGCGGATCTGCTCGAGGACCGCGGCGCGGCTGTAGCGCTGCAGATCGTCGAGCGGGATGCCGCCCGGTACCGTGTGATCCCACTCGTCGAATGGACCCGACATCGCTTCGCGTTCCTCCGGATCCGCTAGCCTATCGCCCCGGGCTGCGTCGATCCAAGGAGCATCAGTGCAGCTGCCCGGTCCGGTAGGCGAGATCGAGGGCCAGCGCCCGCTCGTCGAGCCTGCGCCTGGCCTCCTGGGGAAGGAGCAGGCAATCGGCCTCGTCCCTGGCCACGAAGGGCAGACCCGCGGGGAAACGCCCGGCGATGGCGGTGCGCAGCGATTCCGAGCCCTCCGCCGCCGACATCCCGCCTGCCAGCGCCGCGAGGAGGAGCAGGTTCGAGGCGGGCGAGCCCCTGGGGTGGGTGAGGTTGTGGCCGCGGAGCTGGAGGAGCCGCACCGCCGCCCGCTGCTGCGAGGGGCGCAGGCGATCCCGCTCGCGCCACAGCGTCCGGACCACACGCTCGTCGACCACGTCGTGGTTCAGGTAGCGCTGCTGCTCGGAGAGGAGCCAGAAGGCCTCGTCGAGGGGATCGGCGTGGAGGGTGCCCATCCGCTCCATCTCGGCGGTGGCGGCGCGGACCAGCACGCGGGTGGCGAAGCCCGCCCGGCGCCACGGCCCCCGGGCCGAGCCGAAGAGCGAGCGCAGCGTCCAGGCGTCGTGCACGAGCTGATCGCGGCGGTCCGCGAGCAGCTCCCCGAGCACCTGGAGCGCCTGCCTGGCCGCAGGGCTGCGATCGTCCGGACCGGGCCCTCCGCGGGGAAGCTCGTACTCTTCCAGAGGCAACATGGCGCCGGTAGGTAGCACAGCCCGCTCCGTTGCGATAGATCAGCGCCCCTATGCACGCGACCCGAGAAGCGACGGAAAAGTTCGTGGACGAGGCGGATCTGGCGGCGGTGGGCTACACCACCCTCGGCAAGACGGGCCTCCAGGTCTCCCGGCTGGGATTCGGCACGTTCCGGGTGGACGATCGCGCGGCGCCCCACAAGGAAGCGCTCGCCACCGCCCTCCAGCACGGCGTGAACCTCATCGACACCTCCGGCAACTACGCCGACGGCCACGCGGAGATCGCGGTGGGCCAGGTGCTCGCCGAGCTCTTCGCCAAGGGGACGATCAGCCGCCAGCAGGTGGTGGTGGCCGGCAAGATCGGCGTCCTCCAGGGCGAGAGCCTCCGCGAGATGCGGGAGCGCGAGGCCGAGGAGAAGCCGGTGCCCGGCGTCGTCCACTTCCAGGACGGCGTGTGGAGCTGCATCCACCCCGCGTGGATCGAGGAGCAGATCGGCGCGTCGCTGCAGCGCCTGCAGCTCGACGGCCTCGACATCGTCCTCCTCCACAACCCCGAGATATTCCTCGCCGACGCGCAGACCAACCGCCGCGGCGTCTCGATCGAGCAGGTCCGCGAGCAGTTCTACGGCCGGATCGAGCGGGCCTTCGAGCAGCTCGAGAAGGAGTGCAAGGCCGGCCGCATCGGCTGGTACGGCATCTCCTCCAACACCCTCGCCGCCCCCGCCGCGGAGCCGCAGGCGATCGATCTGCAGCGCCTCGTGCAGGCGGCGAAGGCGGCGGCCCGGAAGGTGGGCGCCGCCGACGACCACTTCGCCGTGGTCGAGGTCCCCCTGAACCTCTACGAGAACCGCCCCGCCACCCTCGCCCTCGGCGACCAGGGCACCTTCCTCGCCCAGGCAGAGATGGCCGGCCTCGCCGTCCTCACCAACCGCCCGCTCAACGCGATCCTCGGGCCCAACCGCCTGCTCCGCCTCGCCGAGCCGCCGCAGATGCCCAACGCGCCGAAGCTCGCCGACGCCGCTGCCGAGGTGCAGGCGATCGAGGCGGTCTTCGCCCAGGACTTCGCCCCCAAGATCAAGGTGCAGGGCGGCCCGCCGCCCACCGAGATCTTCCGCTGGGGCACCGAGCTCGCCGACGCGCCCGCCAAGCTCACCGGCATCGAGCATTGGATGGCGATGCAGGCCCAGGTGATCGGGCCGCAGGTGCAGACGCTGCTGGGCCAGCTCGGCCAGGGCTTCAAGAACGACGCCTCCTTCCAGGCGTGGGCCAAGCGCTACGTCGAGTCGCTCAACAAGCTCCTCGCAGCGGTGAGCGGCGCGCTGGTGGAGAAGCTCGGCGCGGAGGCGGCGCAGCTCAAGAGCCGCCTCGCGGGCCAGGTGCCGGAGCGCTGGCAGGGCGCCTCGCTCTCGCGCCAGGCGCTGGGCACGCTGCTCTCGACCGGCGGCGTGACCACCGTGCTGGTGGGCATGCGCAACAAGAAGTACGTCGAGGATGCCCTCGGCGCCGTGGCGCTCGAGCCGATCGCTCCCGCCACGATCACCCAGGTCTACGAGGCGTTCGCGCGCCAGGGGGCCTGAAGCCCCTGAAGGCGCGCTCATCCCCATGAGCGATCTTCTCGAAAGCATCGCGGCAGACCGGGGCCGCATCGCCGATCTGGTTGCCGACGGCCGCCTCGATCAGGCGGCCTACCGGAGCCGGCACCTGGCGGATCGCAACGCGGCGGACGCCCGCTGCGCCACCGATGCAGCCCTCGTCGAGTGGCTGCGCGACAGCGATCTGCCCCGGGATCGGCCCGCCGCCTGGCGTGATGCCTTCCGGGAGGGGAACGTCCGCGGCAAGGAGGGCTCCGCGCCGATCCTCGCCGCGGTGCGCCGCTACCTGGCCCGGGGCCTGGTCAAGGCTTCGGACGCAGCGGAGGGGCGCGGCGGCTTCCTCGAAGGGGAGCCCGTCGGCGTCTATCTGCTCGAGGCCGGGCTGGTGGACGAGGCTGCAGCCTCGCTCTTCGCCAGCCTCGCCCGGGCGCCCACCTCCGGCCGCGCCGCGCTGCTCCTCGGCAACGCCCTGCGCCGTCTCGAGCGCGTGGAGGAGGCGCGCGACGCCTTCCGCCGCGCGCTGCGGGTGGCGCCCTTCGAGATCCTCCTCGCCGAGATCGAGGACGAGGAGGTGCGGGGGCTCGCCGACCTCGGCGACGAGCTGGAGCTGCCCGGCGACGTGCGGGCCTGGGTGCCGGTGATCGGCTTCCTCGAGGACGTGCTCCCGCTCTCGGCCCTCGATCCGGTGCCGGGCGCCGGCTTCGGCGACGCCACCCGCGTCTACGATCTGCTCATCGCCCACAAGGGCGCCCGCAGCCACGGCGAGCGCACCGCGATCCGCCGGGACTTGAAGCAGCTGGTGCCGCAGCTCTTCGACGCGCTCCTCGCCGCCCGCAAGCTCGACGCGGTGCCGACGCCCACCGGCAACGCCTGAACGGCGTTCAGCCGAAGATCGCCACCGCCGTCTCGTAGGTCCCCACGTGGCCTTCGAGGGTGAGGGAGATCGGCCTGGCGTAGCCGCCGCCCATGGTGAGCACCACCGGCAGCCCCTTCGCCCGGGCCGTCTCCAGCACGTAGCGATCCCGCGCCCGCAAGCCCGCCAAGGTGAGCGAGAGGCGCCCGAGGCTGTCCTCCGCCAGGGCGTCGACGCCGGCCTGGTAGAAGAGCAGATCCGGCAGCGCCCGATCGATCACCTGCGGCAGGTGGTGACGCAGCGCCTCCAGGTATTCGTCGTCGCCGACGCCGTCGGCGAGCCCCACGTCGAGGTGCGAGCGCTGCTTGCGGAAGGGGAAGTTCTTCTCGCCGTGTATCGAGAAGGTGAAGACCGTCTCGTCGTCTGCGAAGATCGCCGCGGTGCCGTTCCCCTGGTGCACGTCGAGATCGATCACCGCCGCCCGGCCGATCGCGCCCGCGCGCTGCACCACCCGCGCCGCCACCGCGATGTCGTTGAAGACGCAGTAGCCCTCGCCATGATCGGCGAAGGCGTGGTGGGTGCCGCCGGCGAGGTTGCCGGAGATCCCCCGCTCGAGCGCCTCGCGGGTGGCGGCGAGGGTGCCGCCCACGGAGGCCCGGGAGCGCAGCACCAGCTCCTCGCTCCAGGGCAGGCCGATCCGCCGCTGCGCCGCGGCGTCGAGGCCGCCGCCGAAGACCTGCTCGAGATAGTCGCCGGTGTGGACGAGGCCGAGCTCGTCCCGGTGGGCCAGGGGCGCCTCGCAGAGCTGCGCGGGCATGAGCACCTCGCGCTCGAGCAGCAGCTGCCGGAGCATCCGGTACTTCTCCATCGGGAAGCGATGCCCGGGCGGCAGCGGGACCGTGTAGCGATCCGAATGGAAGGCCCGCACCTTAGAAGACGATCTCGCCCACCAGCGCGTCCACCAGCTCGCCGAGCTTCTCGATCCCCTCGGCCTTGGAGAGCCAGCCGTCGGCGCCGGCCTCGGTGGCGAGGCGCTGCAGCTCGGACTCGGGCTTGGAGCTGAAGAGGATCACCGGGATCCCCTCGGTGGCGAGGTCGCGCTTGAGACGCTGCACCAGCTCGGCGCCGGTCATCTCCGGCATCACGTGATCGGTGAGCACGAGGTCGGGACGGAAATGCTCGAGCCGCTGGTGGAACTCCGCGAGGTTCAGGGCGGTCGCCACCTCGTAGCCGCGCTCCTCGAGGACGAAGCGTCCCATCTCGAGGCTGATCTCCGAGTCGTCGAGAACGAGCACGCGCCTGGCCTGATCCATCGCAACCACCTCACTCAAAGCGCCTGCAGCGCACTCTCCGCAGCACGGGCGAAGGGACCGTCGTCTTCGGGCAGGTCCGGGTAGAACCCGAGAAACCGGCGCCGCTGCCGACCCTCCCGCGAGGTGCGCACCGCGTTGCGGTAGGCACGACGCGCCCCCTCGAGATCGCCCGCCCGCTCCCGGCACCTGCCGAGGAACCAATGGCCCAGCGCCAGCTCGGGCTCGAGGAAGAGCGCCCGCGAGAACTCCTCCGCTGCCCGCTGCCAATCTCCCTGCGCATGGAGGTGGATGCCGAAGAGCAGGTGCACCTCCGCCCGCAGCGGCTCCATCTCCAGGGCCGCTTCGTAACACGCACGTGCCTCCGCCGGAAGCCGGAGGAGCACGAGGAGGTTGGCGAGGGTGAGGCGGGCGCCGAGATCCTCGGGGACCTTCTCCACCCGCTCCTCGAGGGCGCGGCGCGCCTCCTCGAAGCGCCCCGCCTCGATCCCCACCGCGATCTCCCGCAGGGTCGGCGGGCCCGGGGGCGGCGTCTCCCTCGCCGGGCTCGGCGCCAGCACCGGCGGCTCGTCCGGGGACGGCGCCGCGGCAGCACCACCGGCGGCGCCCCGCCGCGCTGCTCCGTGGGGCTTGCGGTAGAAGAAGGCCCCGGCCCGCTCCACCAGCTCGAAGCCGTCGTAGACCCGGAAGAGCGACTCGGAATAGCCGAGGAAGAGGAAGCCGCCGGGCTTCAAGGCCCGGTGGAAACGATCGAGGACCTGCATCGTGGTCGGCAGGTCGAAATAGATGAGGACGTTCCTGCAGAAGATCACGTCCCAGCTCCCGGCGCGGGGCTGCGGGTAGCGATCGTCGGCGAGGTTCTGCACCTCGAAGGAGGGCGCTGCCCGCCGCAGCGCCGGGCGGACCTGGGCGACGCCGTCCTCCACCCGGAAATGGCGCTCGATCCGGTCGGCCGAGAGTCCTTCGAGACGGGCGAGGGGATAGCGCCCCGCAGCGGCGAAGGCCACCGCCGCCGGGTTCACGTCGGTGCCGAGGAGCTCCAGCTCCGGCGGCTCCGCACCCGCTTCGAGGGCGGCGATCGCGATGGAGTGGATCTCCTCGCCGGTGGCGCATCCCGCCGACCAGATCGAGAGGCGCCGTCCTGCGGCGCGGCCCGCGGCGAGCCAGTCGGGGAGCAGCTCCGAGAGCGCCGCGAATTGCCGATCGTCCCGGAAGAAGGAGGTCTTGCCCACCGTGACCAGGGGCAGGAGGCGGCGCAGCTCCTCTTCGCTCTGCGCCAGCGCGCCGAGCCATTCGTCGATGTGGGCGGTGGGCGCGCCGGCGCCGAGGCGCGCCGAGACCGCGAGGCGCAGGTTGCCCCAGGCGTCCGGCCGCACGTGCAGTCCCACCTTTTCGTGGAGCAGCCCTGCGAGCTGCTGCAGCTGCCGCGTCTCGAGTCCCCTCATCCGCCCACCTCCGCCAACGCCGCCGCGATCCCGTCCAGGGGCAGGACCTGCTCCACCGCACCGGCGGCGATCGCCGCCCGCGGCATGCCGAAGACCGCGCAGGTCGCCTCGTCCTGCGCGATGGTGCTGCCCCCTGCGTCGCGCAGCGCCTTGAGGCCCAGCGCGCCGTCGTCGCCCATGCCGGTGAGGACCACCCCGCAGGCCCTGGCGCCGAAGCTCTTCGCCACCGAATGGAAGAAGGGCGTCGCCGAGGGCCGGAAGCCGTGCTGCGGCGGCCCGTCGTCGAGGTGCACCGCCTCCCGGCTCACGGTGAGGTGCTTGCCCGCGGGCGCCACCAAGACCGTGCCGGCGACGAGGGGCTCGCCGTCCTCCGCCTCGCGGACCTCGCGGCGCCCTTCGTGGGAGAGCCAGCGGGTGAGGCCCGCGGTGAAGCCCTCGGCCATGTGCTGCACCACCACGACCGGAAGCGGGTAGGGCACGGGCAGCGCCTTGAGCAGCTGCCCCAGCGCCCGCGGTCCGCCGAGGGAGGCGGCGATCGCCACCAGCGCCACCGGCTGCCGCTGCAGCGCAACCGCCACGTTGCGATCCCGCTTGCCGCGCACGTGCCGGATCACCGGGGTGCCGGCGAGGAGCCGCAGCCGCTCGGCGAGGCGCGCGCCGAAGTCGCGCTGCTCCTGCGTGGCCGGCTTGGGGAGGAGGTCGAGCGCCCCGAGGGAGAGGGCGCGGAAGGCGTTGGGCTCGACGGACTCCGCGGTGAGAACGAGGATCGGCGTGGGGCGCAGCGCCATGATGCTCGCGATCCCGTCGAATCCGTCGGAGCGGGGCATCTGCAGATCCATCGTGATCACGTCGGGGGCGAGCTCGATGGTGCGCGCGGTCGCCTCCTCGCCGCTGGCGGCGGTGCCCACCACGGTGACGCCCGGCTGCCGCGCCAGGGCGTCGCAGATCCAGGCGCGGATCAGCGGCGAGTCGTCCACCACCAGGACGCGGATGGTCTTCAGCCCGGGCTGCCGCACAGCCGCTCCACCATGCGGGCGAGGCCCGCAGCGTCCAGCTCCTGCTTGCCGAGATAGCCGTCGGCGCCTGCCTCGAGGCCCCGCCGCTTGTCGTGCTGCGTCGCCAGCGAGGAGAGGATGAGCACCGGGATCCTGCGCAGCGTCTCGGATCCCTTCACCCGCCGGGTGAGCTCGATGCCGTCCATCACCGGCATCTGTACGTCGGTGACGAGCAGGTCGTAGGCGGCGCCCTCCAGCTTGCGCAGCCCCTCTTCGCCGTCCGCCGCCTCGTCCACCTCGTGGCCGAGGCCGCGCAGCAGCGCCGCCTCCGCCTCGCGGGCGATGAGGGAGTCGTCGACGAGGAGGATCCGGCGGCGGCTGCGGCTCTTCTGCGCCGGCAGGCCGGTGCGCCCCTTCGCCGCCGCGAGCAGATCCGCGGTGCTGAGCAGGAGCGCGACCCTGCCGTCCTCGAGGGAGGCGGCGCCCGAGACGAAGCGGCGTCCCTGGAGGAAGGCGCCCGGCGCCTTCACCGCCACCTCGCGCTCGCCGCGGAAGCCGTCGACCACCAGGGCGAGGCCGTGGTCGCCGTGGTGGACGAAGGCCACCGCAGGGCGGCGCTCGGCGGGACCGCCGTTCAGGCCGAGGAGCGGACCCGCGGCGACCACGGGCACGAGGCGGTCGCGGTGGCGGACCACCCGGACGCCTGCGACCTCGCTCACGTCGGACGGCTCGAGACGACCCACCGCCTGCACGTCGGCTGCGGGCAGGCCGTAGACGTCGTCGTCGATCCGCACCAGCAGCACCTTCACCAGCGAGAGCGACTGGGGCAGGCGCAGGGTGAAGCGGGTGCCCACGCCCGGCGTCGACTCGACCGAGACGGCGCCGCCCAGCGAGACCACCCGGCGGCGGACCACGTCGAGGCCGACGCCGCGGCCCGAGGTCTCGCCGGCGGAGGCGCGGGTGGAGAAGCCCGGGGCGAAGATGAGCTCGAGCGCCGCCTTGTCGGAGAGGGCCGCCGCTGCTGCTGCGTCGAGGACGCCGCGCTTCACCGCGGTGGCCCGGATCTTCTCGGCGTCGATGCCGGCGCCGTCGTCCTCGAGCACGACCTGGAGCCGGTCGCCGTCGGGGAGGGCGCTGATCCGCAGCTGCCCCGCTGCAGGCTTGCCTGCGGCGGCGCGCTTCTCCGGCAACTCGATGGCGTGGTCGATGGTGTTGCGGAGCAGGTGGACGAGGGGATCCTGCAGCGAGGGGAGGATCGCCTTGTCGATGCCGGTGTCCGCGCCGGTGATCGAGACCTCGATCGCCTTGCCCTGCTCCGCCGCGAGGGAGGCGGCGGTGGCGGGGAGATCGGCGAAGAGCTCGCCCAGCGGGATGAGCCGCGCTTCGGCGACCCGCTCGGCGAGGGTGCCGAGCAGCTGGCGCACGCCGCCCACCGATTCGGCGTGGTGGTGGAAGAAGCGGAAGGCCTGGGTGCGGAGGCGGTGGACGTCGTCCTCCACCACCGCGGTCAGATCGCGCAGCCCCGCGGCGTCGGCGCGCTCGGCGATGCGCAGCAGCCGCTCCGACACCGCGTTCCAGCCCTCGAGGAGCTCCTTGAGCTCCCGGGTGCGGGCGCCGGCGCGGGCGCCTTCGACCAGCGTGTCGCCGGCGAGCCCGGCGATCTCGTCGAGGGCGTCGAGATCGACGCGGATCGAGACCGGCGCCATCGCCACCGCCTGCTGCTGTGGCGCCTGCTGCCGCTGCGCCAGAGCGGGCTCCGCCTCGTTCACCGGCGGCGCTTCCGCCGGGCCTGCGAGGAAGGCCTGCAGCTCGGCGAGGAGCGAGTGGGAGGAGGGCCCGCCCTCCGGCGGCTCCTCGAGGAGCAGCGGGATCGACTCGCACGCACGGCGCATGCTCTCCAGCCGCTCGCCGTGGAGGCCGGCGCCGAGGAGATCCTCCGCGGCGTGGACGATCTTCGAGATCCCCATGAAGCCCATCATCCGGGCTTCACCCTTCAGCGTGTGCAGCTCGCGCGAGAGCTCCTCCAGCACGTCCGGCCCCGCACCGTCGAAACGGTGCAGCGCGGACGAGAGGCGCTCGGCCCTGTCGCGGGCCACCTCCCGGAATCGCCCGAGGAGCTTCTGGCGGATCGCTTCCGCGCTCATGGGACTCTCTTACTGGACGTGAAAGCGCTTCACGAGGGCGGAGAGCCGCTCGGCGAGGCGCGCCAGACCGGCTGCTGCGTGGGAGGACTGGCGCGCACCTTCCTGCGCCTGGCGGGTGGCGATCTCCACCTCGGCCATCGACTGCACCACCTGCTCGGTGGCGGTGCGCTGCTGCTGGGTGGCGAGGTGGATCACCCGGGCGGCGTCGTTGGTCTCCTGCACGCCGGCGACGATCTCCTGCACGCTGGTCATCGCCGCCTGGCCCTGCCGGTTGCCGTCGTCGGCGGCGCTGCGGTTCTTGTGGCTCGCCTCGATGGCGCTCTCGGTGGCCTCGCGGATCTCGCCGATCAGCCCCTTGATCTCCTTGGTGGAGACGAGGACGTTCTCCGCGAGCCTGCGCATCTCCGCGGCGACGATGGAGAAGCCGCGGCCCGCCTCCCCCGCCTTGGCGCCTTCGAGGGCCGCGTTGAGGGCGAGCAGATCGGAGCGATCGGCGATGTCGTCGATCACCTCGACCACGCTGCCGATCCGCTCGACCCGCCGCGCCAGCCGGCTCATCGCGTCGTGGACCACCACCGCGTTGTCGGTGATCCGCTGCACGCTCTCGAGGAGCCCGCGGATCGAGCCCTCGCCGCTCTGCGCGGAGCCCAGGGTCTGCTCCGCCACCGAGGCCACCGTGCGCGCGTTCTCCGCGATCTGGTGGGAGGCGCCCTTGAGCTCCTCCATGGTGGCGGTGGTCTCGTGGATCGCCGAGGCGTGCTCGGCCATCGAGCTCTCCTGCTGCGTCGCCGCAGCGAGCACCTCGGAGGAGCTCGCCGAGATCTGCAGCGAGGCCTCGCGCATCTCGAGGGTGAAGGCACGCAGGGTCGAGAGGAGCTGCTCGAGGCCGTTCACCAGCGGGGCGAGCGCCGGATCCGGATCCTGGATCCCCGTGGTCCCGGAGAGCTGCCCCTGCGCCACCACCCGCTCCACCGCCTCGAGGGCGTCGCCGACGCCGTGGCGGAGGCTGCGGTTGCGCTCGCGCGCGGTCTGCAGCTCCTGCGTGGCGTGATCGGCCACCGCGTTGGTCATCTCGGCGAGGCGCCTGAGCTTGGGATCCTCGATCGAGGCGAGGTCGACCCGCGCCTCGTACCTGCCGGTGGCGAGCGCCTCGAGCACCGCCTCGATCCTGCCGGTGTCGTCGACGGCTGCCTTGCGCACCGCACGCTTCCGCGTGGTCCCCGTTCCCCGTACTTCGTTCCGCGCCATCGTCAGCCCCGATCCTCCGCCCGGTCCCGGAGGAGGACGGGCAGATCCAATAGCGGCAGCAATTCGTCTTCGTGCTCGACCAGCCCGGCGATCCCGCCCCGCGGCAGCAGGTGCGCCACCAGGGCTGGGAGCCGGTGGAGGCGGGCGCCGGTGAGCATCCCGTGGACCTCGTCGATCGCCAGCGCGGCCTCGCCGTCGCCGCACCGCACCACCAGTCCCCTGCTTCCGTCCCGCGGCGCGCCGAGCGCGGTGCCGCCGGCGAAGGGCGCGTCGCCCCTGCGTGCCACCCGGCGCACGTCCACCGCCGGGGCTGCGAAGCGCCTGCCCCCCAGCGTGAAGAGGAGCACCGGTGCGTCGGCGTGGTGCCCGTTCATGCGGCGGCGCTCCGCTCCCGGGCCGATTCGATCAGCCGCTCGAGATCGAGGAGCGCCACCGGCCCCTTCGCGTCGGCGCCCACCCGCTCCACGAATTCGAGGAGGCCGCCGCTTCCCTGCGGCGCCGGCTCGAGCTGCGCGTCGGCGATCTGCACCAGGCCCTCCACCGCTTCGGCCACCAGCGCGAGGCGGTAGGGGCCCGATTGGACCAGCGCCACCCGGCCCCCGCTGGCCAGCGGGGTGGGGCGCTCGCCGAGGAGCTGCGCCACGTCGAAGACCGGCAGCACCTCGCCGCGGTGCTGGAAGACGCCGCAGAGGAAGGAGGGGGCGCCGGGGAGCCGCGTCATCGGCCCGAGCCGGACCACCTCGGTGGCGAGGGATGCGGCGAAGGCGTAGCGCGCGCCGAGGAGCCGGACGCAGAAATACCAGGGGTCGGTGCCGTGCACCCCCCAGGGATCGGCTGGCTCGGGCCTGGTCTCGTCGGATCGCATGGTCGGGCAGTGTAGCCTCCTCCGGGATGTAGGCGACAACCGCTTGCTTTCCCTCCCAGGCGCTTTACTGCATCGGCGGGTGGGGTAGAGTGCGCGGATCCTTGGCTCGGAGTAGGGGGAGAGCCGATGCGGGGAATGCGCACGACCATCCTGGCACTCGTGCCGGCGCTGGCTGCCCTCGCATGGGCGCTGGCCTGGCCACAGCTCCATGGACCCGGCGCCGTCGAGGCGCTGGGCGCGTTCATGGGCCCGTCCCGCTGGTCGGAGGGACGCAGCGCGTTGCCGCTGCCCTGGCGGCCGTGGCGCGGCACCACCCGGCTCGGCGATTACGAGCGGCTCCTCGCCGCGCTCTACGCCCCTGCGGCGCAGGACGACCCCACCCAGCCGCTGGCGCTCGCGCAGCAATACGTGTGGCGCGGCGGGGCGGGGGATGCGGAGCGCGCGCAGGCGATCCTGGAGGCGCAGCCCGAGAGTGCGGTGGTGTGGAACGAGCGGGCGCTGGTGGAGCTCTCCCGCGGCAGGCGAATCGAGGCGCTGGCAGCGATCGATCGGGCCATCGCCCAGGAGGGAAGCCTTCCGGCGGCCCGCTTCAACCGGGCGCTGGTCCTGGAGCAGCTCCACCTGCGCGGCGAGGCCGAGGCTGCCTGGCGGCACTTTCTCGCGGTGGAGCCGGCGGGACCCTGGGCAGCGGAGGCGCAGCTGCGCATGGAGCGGCTGCAGCGGCCGCTGGAGAAGGCGCCGCGGAACGGGAGCTCGTCCCGGATCGTCCGGAGCCTCTATCTCGTCGAAGACGCCGCGGCGCTGGATGCGTGGCGCCGCCAGCGCGAGGCGCGGCAGCTCCTCGAGCAGAACGGACCCACCTCCGATCCGCTGGTCCGCTCCACGGTGGCGTGGCTGCGTGACGCAGGCGAGGCGGAGTGGGCGGAGCACCGCCGCCTCGGCGGCGTGTACCGCTCCTGGTACACCCGGGTGATGGAGGGGCGGGCCGATCATCGGAAGCTCGCCGCGCTCGCCGAAACCGACGCGCCGATCTTCGCGGTGCGCTACCTGCAGCTTGCTGCCTACGATGCGCTGCAGCGGCAGGAGCGGGCCGCGGCCAGGGAGCTGCTCGAGCGGCTCCTCGAGCGGTGCGGGCGCTTCGGCTGCGGGGAGGAGGCGATCCTCGCCCGGAGCGATCTCGGCAACCTCCTCCTCGGCGAGGGGGATTTCCACGGGGCGGAGCGGGCCTTCGACGCCGCCTTCGCGGCGCTGCCGCAGGATGCGCACGTGCGCCGCGCGGAGCTTCTCACCAAGCGTTCGATCGTCGCGAAGGGCTACGGCGCCGAGCAGCAGGCGGTCGAGCTCCTCCTCGAGTCGGTGCGTCTCTCCGAGCTGGCTGCTGGCGACCACCCCCTCGCCGCCTCCCTGCTCAACCTCTCCCACCACCTCGCCGGGCGCGGCATGCCCTCGGTGGTGGCAGCCTTCGCGCGGGAGTCCCGCCGCGTCGCGGAGCGGGCGGGCATCGCCCGCCTCGCCCAGAAGGCGCAGGCGAACCTCGCCGCGGCGCTCCGGGAGGAGGGGCGGCTCGAGGAGGCGGCGGCGGTGCTCGAGGTGGCGTGGGCGGAGGCGCAGGCAGCAGCCGTCCCCCCCGTGCTCGGGGCCAACCGCCTCGGCCTCGCCCTGGTGCGCCTCGAGGAGGAGCGGCCGGCGGAGGCCCTCGCGCTTCTCGACGAGGCGGAGCGCAGCTTCGGCGAGGGGCTCGACCCCCGCCACCGGATCCGGCTCGCGCAGGCGCGGGCAAGCGCCCTGGAGCAGCAGGGCGAGCTGCGGGGCGCAGCGGCGCAGCTCGAGCGGGAGGCAGCGGAGGTCGCCGCGCAGGCGGCGCGCCTCCCCTCGCCGCTCGCACGGCAGCGGGTGGGCGCTGCGGCTTCCGATTCGATCGGCAGGTTGGCGTTGCTGCGGGGGCAGCTCGACGGCGTCGGTGCGGGCTGGGAGATCCTCGCGCCCCGGGGCAGGCGGCAGCTGGCAGCAGACGAATGCCTGGTCGCGCCGACGCGTCTTCCTGCGGGCAGGACGGTGCTCTTCGTCGCCACGCGATCCAACGCGTTCTTCGAGGTGGTCCCGGTGGCGGTCCCCGCGGTCGATCTGCTGGCGCGCAGCCGCTGCGGCCCGGGCACCCGGCGGATCACGCTGCTCGATACCATGGCGACGGACGCAGCGCCGATGGCCCGGGTGCTGCGACGCCTCCACCCGGAAGTGGCGGTGCTCCTCGCCGGCGACGCGCTCCAGCCCTGGCCGGACGGCGGCGTATCGGGGCCTGCGCTGGTGGTCCACAGCCCCAGGCCCACCCAGAGCGACCGCGGCCTCGCCTTCCTCTACGGCGCCGCCCGGGAGGCGGCATCGATCGCCGCCACGCTCCCCGAGGTTCGCGAGCTGCGCTACGAGGCAGCCACGCCTGCAGGGGTGCGTGCCGAGGCAGGGCGCGCGGGCCTCCTCCACTTCGCGGTCCACGGCGACGGGCGGATGGAGACCGGCGCCGCCTCGCACCTCGTCCTCGCCGGGGAGGCGGGGCGGCTCCAGGTCGTCGACGTGCTCGGCCTGCAGCTGCGGGAGAAGCGGCCGGTGGTGGTCCTCTCCGCCTGCAGGAGCGGCGGCCGCAGCGCCGATCCCGAGAACGACGGCGCCGGCCTCACCTGGGCCTTCCTCCACGCCGGCGCGCGGGCGGTGATTGCCCACCAGGACGATCTCCGCGACGACGTCGGACTCGCCTTCGCCGCGTCCTTCTATCCGGCGATCGCAAGGGGCGCCGGGCTCTCGGCGGCCTTCGAGGCGGCGCTCGCCGGCGTGCGGAAGGAGCACGGGGCGGCCGCCGCGGAGGGTTTCCTCCTCTCGTTCTGAAGCGCTCGGTTCAAAGCGCCGCCACCCGCAGCTACACTGCGCCGACTGGTGGAGGTCGGGTGTGAGAGGCGTCGCAGCAAAGATCGCAGCAACCGCCGTGCTCATCGGCGCGGCCCTGGCGGCGCTGATCTGGCCGCGGCTCTTCCCACCTTCGCCGGCGGAGGTGCTCGGCGGCTTCCTCGGGGAAGCCCGTTGGTCCGAGGGGCGCAGCGCGCTCGGCTTGCCATGGCGCCCCTGGCGCGGCGGCGAGAAGCTCCAGGCGTACGGGCCGGTCCTGGCGGCGCTCTACCACGACGAGGAGGCAGGCGACCTGCCTCTGGCGCTGGCGCAGCTCTACCTCTGGCGCGGCGACACCGGTGATCTCGACCGGGCGGAGAAGCATCTCGCCGGGCTCCCCACCGAGGCGAAGACCCTCAACGAGCGCAGCCTCCTGCTCCTCGCCCGTGCGCAGGGCGTCGAGGCGCTGGAGACGATCGAACACGCCTTCGAGCTGGCACCGTTGGATCCCGCGGTGCTCTTCAACCGGGCGATCGTGCGCGAGCATCTCGGTCTGACGCGGATGGCTGCGGAGGCGTGGGAGGCCTTTCTCGGTGTGGAGCCGGCGGGTCCCTGGGCTGCGGAGGCGCGGGAGCGCGCGGCAGCGCTCGCCACGGCGGAAGCGCCGCCCGGCGATCTGGAGCTGCGCCTCGCGAAATTCGAAGGAGCGATCGCCCACCTCGATGGTCCCGATGCGCTCGCCGCGTTGCGGGGCGATCCGGCGACAGCGGTCCTGCTCGATGAACTCCTGCAGCGCGGGGAGCGGCTGCCGGCGGCGCTCCTCACCCGGCTGCAATCGCTGGACGCGGCGGCGTGGAGGGAGCGCCGCCGCTGGAGCGAGGCCTACACCCGCGAACGGGAGAAGGTCCTCTCCGGCACCGCCGACCTGCGCGCCCTCGAGGCGCTGGGAGAGGTGTCGGATCCGCTCATCGCGCTGCGCTTCAACCGGCTCGCGCTCTACGACGCGGTCCAGCGACAGGACGTCGCCGCTGCCCGGCGCCTCTACGAGCGGATCGCTGCCATCTGCCTCCGGGAGGGCTGCGTCGAAGCGGTGGTTCTCGCCCGCTCGGACCTCGCCTCGCTCCTCGTCCACCAGGGCCGCTTCCACGAAGCCGAGCAGGAATGGCGGCACGCCGCGGAGGCGCTCCCCGAGACGGCGACGGTCCGGCGCGCCGAGCTCGTCTCGAAGCGCTCGCTCCTCGCCTGGCGCACCGGCGCGTTCCGGGAGGCAACCGAGCTGGCGATCGACTCGGCCCGCGGCATGCGCCGGGATCCCGTCGGCAGCGCGACACCCCTCGTCAACGCCGGCTTCTTCGCCATGCTGCAGGGAAAGCTGCGCGCAGCCGAGGTCTTCTGCAGGGAAGCGCTCCTGCTCTCCCGGCAGGTGCAGGTGGTTCGGACGGCGCTCATCGCGAGCCGGACACTCGCGGACATCCGGCTCGACCGCGGCGATCTCCAGGGCGCAGCGAGCGTCCTCGACGAGACCCGGGAGGATGCCGAGGAGACGGGCATCGTGCCGGTGCTGCAGAGCAATCGGCTGAGCCTCGCACGCATCCGGCTGCAGCAGGTCCGGCTCTCGGACGCGCGCACGCTCCTCGAGCGGGTGCTCGCCGAGGAGGAGGCGCGCAATCTCCAGAACTTCCGCGTGGAGGCGCTCGAGCTGCTCGCCCGCGTCTCCGCTGCAGAAGGGAAGGACGACGAGGCGTTGCGCTTCCTCGAGAAGGCGGTCGCCGTCGCGGACGAACAGGTCGCGCACGCGCCCTCGCCCCTCGCCGCGCAGCGCATGTGGGCCGAGACCGGATCGACCCGGCTGGCCCTCGCCGAGCGTCATGCAGCCAGGGCCGACGCCGCTGCCTTCTGGCGGATTCTCGGCGGCGCCGAGCTGCGGGAGCTGGCGCCGGACGAGTGTTTCGTCGCCGAGACCCGCCTCGACGTGGGCTGGGGCCTCTGGGTTGCGACGAGCGAGGGCACGAGGCTGCTCCGCGGCGATGCGCCGCTGTCGCCGCTGCAGGATGGCGCCTGCCCCGCTGGCGTTCGCCGGATCAGCCTCCTCGACCGTTCCGGTCTCGACTCCGCCGCGCTCTGGAGGCGCCTGCGCGACGAAGCGCCAGGGGTGGCGCTGGTTGCATCCAGCGGGCCCGAACGGCCGTGGCCGGCTGCGCAGCCGAGCGGTCCAGCTCTCGCGGTGCACAGCCCGCAGCCCGTCGAGCTCCGGAGCGGTCTCGGCTTCCTCCCCGCAGCGCCGAAGGAGGCGGCGATCGTACGGGGTGCGTTCCCGGGCTCGAGGGAGTTGCGCGGCATGGCGGCGACACCCGCCGCCGTCCTCGCGCAGGCGGGGGCGTACGGCCTGCTCCACTTCGGCGTGCACGGCGAAGCCCGTCTCGGCAAGGGCGCTGCCTCCTACCTGCTGCTCGGCGGCGAGCTCGGCCGCCTCGAGGTCGCGACGATCCTGGAGATGCCGCTGCGGGAGCGGCGTCCGGTGGTGGTGCTCTCCGCTTGCAGGAGCGGCGGCACGGTCGTCGACCGGGAGCGCGACGGCGCGGGGTTGGGCTGGGCCTTCCTCGAGGCGGGGGCCCGGGCGGTGGTCTCGTACCAGGACGCGCTCGACGACGAGGTGGCGCTGCTCTTCTCCGCGGCGTTCTACGACGCGCTGGGCAGGGGAGCGGATCTCTCCGCTGCCTTCGAGTCGGCGGTGGCGAAGGTGCGGCAGGAGCGTTCCGCTGCTGCGGCGGCACGCTTCGTCCTCTCGATCTGATCCTCGGGTGAGGGCTATGCTGTGCGACACCGCCACACGTCCGGTATGGCGCGCACGCATTGCCAGGGGGATCTCTCGATGAATCGCGAATTCTATTTCCCGTCTGCTCTCGTCACGCAGGAGGCGGATTTCGTCCGCGTCCGCTTCTGGGCGCGCAAGGACAAGGACACCCTCCAGATCACCGGCAACGACCCGAAGGCCTATCTCGACGGCGCCCAGATCGTGCTGCAGGTCAGCGGTGCTTCGGGCACGCCCTCCTTCCCGCCGCTCAACGCGGGCAGCGAGCTCTACGACGAGCCGTTCATCGAGGTGCAGTTCAAGGGCAAGTGCATCGCGCGCAAGGTTCCGCGGTCGGGGGGCACCGGGCTGCGCGTCACCGTCGACGGCGGCAGCTGCGAGGTCCTCGACGGCACCGGGCTGCCCTTCGATCCGTCCGACGTCGCGGCTGCAGCGAACGTGACCCTCGGCGGCATCTGCACGTCGGCCGACGACCAGCCCCACGGCCCGCCCATCCCGCCCGCCGGCAGCAACTGATGATCACCAGCCGCCTCCGCCCCTTCGGCACCACCATCTTCAGCGAAATGACGCGCCTCGCCCTCGAGCACGGCGCGGTCAACCTCTCGCAGGGCTTTCCCGATTTCGAAGGACCGGCCCGGGTGATCGAGGCGGCGGTGGCGGCGCTGCGGGGCGGGCACAACCAATATGCCCGCTCCATGGGGCTGCCGCCGCTGGTCGAAGCGGTGGCAGCCCATCGCGCGCGCTGGTACGGCCAGCGCTTCGAGCCGTCGAGCGAGGTGGCGGTGACCACCGGCGCCACGGAAGGGATCGCCGCGGCGATCCTCGGGCTGCTCGAGCCGGGCGACGAGGTGATCCTCTTCGAGCCCTTCTACGACAGCTACCCGGCGGCGGTGGCGCTCGCAGGCTGCACCGCGAAATGCCTCACCCTGCGCTTCCCCGACTTCGCCCTGGACGTGGACGCGCTGCGCTCGCTGGTGGGCGAGCGCACCAGGCTCCTCGTGCTCAACTCGCCCCACAACCCCAGCGGCAAGGTCTTCACCCGCGCGGAGCTCGAGGCGATCGCCGCGCTCTGCGTCGAGCGTGACCTGCTGGTGCTCTGCGACGAGGTCTACGAGCACCTCACCTACGGCGCAGCGCACGTTCCTCTCGCCACGCTGCCGGGGATGCGGGAGCGGACGCTCACCACCTCGAGCCTCGGCAAGACCTTCTCCTTCACCGGCTGGAAGATCGGTTGGCTCACCGGGCCGAAGGAACTCGTGGCAGCGGCGCAGGCGGCGCATCAATTCCTCACCTTCGCCACCGCCACGCCCCTGCAGATCGCTGCGGCCGAAGCGCTGCGCAGCTGCGACGAGCCCTTTGTGGAGGGGCTGCAGGGCGCGTACCGATCGCGCCGCGACTTCCTCGTCGACACGCTGCGCGCTGCGGGCTTCGCCGTCTCGGTACCCGCAGGCGCCTACTTCGTCCTCGCCGACTTCTCCGCGCTCTCGCGGGAGGACGATCGCAGCTTCGCCGAGCGGCTCGTCCGCCAGGTGGGCGTGGCCGCGATCCCGCCCAGCTGCTTCTACGCGGCCGATCCGGCGGAGGGGCGCAGGCTGCTCCGCTTCGCCTTCTGCAAGCGGCTGGAGACCCTCGAGGCGGCGGCAGAGCGGCTGCGCGTGCTCGCCGGCTGAGCGCACTGCGGGTCGCTCCGACGCAAAGCGATTTGCCCGCGCGAATTTTGTGGTACCTGCCCGCCGATGATCGAGCCGTCCCAGGCGGTGGTGACCACACCGCGCAGGCCGAAAGCCGTTGACGTCGCCGAGGCCCGGGCCGAGGCGGCGCGCCTCGGCTGCCGCTACGTCGAACGCCGCAGCCAGGGGTGGGAGAAGCTGGTGGAAACTACCGGCGCACGAGCGGTGCTGGCGGTGGCCCACGGCGACCGGGCGCTGTGGCTGCCGGGGATGACCGTGCCCTGGCGCTTCCATGGCGGGATGGCGGTGCTGCGGATCCGGCGGATGATCGCAGGTGTCGAGCCCGATCCCTTCCTCGCCGCCTGCGACGTGCGCGCGGGGGATCGCTTCCTCGACTGCACCGGCGGCGCCTGCGCCGACGCGCTGGTCGCTGCCCACGCGGTGGGGGAGGGCGGCCACGTCGAGGTGATCGAGGCGAGCGCGCTGCTCCACGCGGTGACGGGCCATGGCGCCCGGCACGTGCGCTTCGGCGAGGCGCCCATCGACGCGGCGCTCTCGCGGATGCACGTCACCCTGGGCGATCACCTCGAGGTGCTCCGCTCGCTCCCCGATCGCTCGTACGACGTCGTCTATTTCGATCCCATGTTCCGCGAGACCACCACCGCGGCGCCGGGCTTCGACGTGGTGCGGGCCCTCGCCGACCCGCGGCCCCTCGCGGCGGAGGCCCTCGCCGAGGCCAGGCGCGTCGCGCGCCGCCGCGTGGTCCTCCAGGATCGCAAGACCGGCGGCGAGCTCGAGCGCCTCGGGCTCCCCGAGCTACCGGTGATGAGCCGCTACGCCCAGGTACGCTTCGGCGGCCTCGTATTCGCGTAGGCGAGGAACGAAGACGGCGCCCGGTCTCCCGGACGCCGCCCTGCTGCCTGCCGTGTAACGCAGCTCAGAAGGTGTACTGCGTGTAGACGTTGAGCACGCTGACCGACTGGTTGTAGCGGCCGGCGGCGTTCGGCTGGGCGGAGGGTGCTTCGAAGGTGGTCACGTCCTCCACCTCGACGTTGCGCTCGTTGTAGATCACCTGGGTGAAGGTGCCGCTCAGGACCCAGTTCGACGCGAGGGCGAACTCGCCGCCGATCGCGAGCGTGTACTTGGTCATGTCGATGAGCGCCGGATCGAGGGTCTCGTCGGGGACCGCGTTCCCGTCGTAGCCCAGGCCGATGTAGCCCTCGGCGCGCTGGGTGAACCAGTAGGAGACGCCGCCGCGGAGGCCGAAGGCGTCGTCCCAGTTGCGCGGGATGTTCTGGATCACGGAGCCGTCGCCGGTGATCTCCGCGCCGTTCTCGGCGAGATCACATTCGGCGTTGGCAGCGTTCACGATGCACTGCCGGTCGAAGACGCTCCAGCGGGCGTACTCGCCGAAGAGGCGGGCCTCCCACTGCCGGTCGAACTGCCAGCGGGCGCCGAAGCGCCACACGTCCGGGAGCTCCTGCTGCAGCTCGACGTCGGTCACGCCGGGCTGGCCGTCGGCGAGCACCGTGTCGAGGGTGCCGTCGAGGACCATCTCGCCGAATCCGGGCTGGCTCTGGTAGGAGACGCCGACCCAGAGCCGATCGACGGGCTCCCAGATCACGCCGCCCGAGAGGGAGAGGTCCCAGCCGCTGGTGTCGAGATAGGAGCGGCCCTCCTTGATCGTGGTGCCGTCCTCGAGGACCAAATCGTCGCTGCCGTCGAGGTTGCGGGCGCGGATGGTGTGCACGGTGCTCTGCACCGCGTTGACGCCGACACCGACGGAGAGGCGGAGCGCGGGGATCTGGTAGGCGGCGGCGCCGGTCACGTAGAGCGACTGGATCCTGCCGTCCATGGTCCACCAGCGCTGCACGCCGTCGGCGGCGCCGGGGTATCGCGCGTTGCCCTCCCAATCCTCGTTCTCGTCCCAGGAGGCGACGCCGCCGAAGGGCACGTAGACCGCCACGCCGGCGCCGAAGTTCTCGAGGCCGAAGTTGGTGGTCACCGCTGCGAAGGGGGAAGCGATGAAGTCGCCGAGGGTCGCCTCGCCGCTGTTGGCGCCAACGGCGTCGAGGGGGGTGAAGCCGTCGCTGCCGTTCGGCTCGCGGAGGTTGCTGATCGCCTCCTCGGGCCGCTCGTAGGTGGCGGTCCGGTAGGCGAAGCTGCCGTCGAGGTAGAGGCTGAAATTCCAGCCTTCCTTCTTCCGGTCGTATTTGTTGTAGGTGGAGCCGAGCGCCAACCCCGCCGGGTTGTAGTACATCGCCGTGGGATTGCTCGTGGTCGGGTGGCCGTGTTCGCCACCGAAACGTGCCGCGAGGAAGCCGCTCGCCGAGGCCGGCTGCGCCGCGAGGGTCGTCGCCAGACCTGCTGCTGTTCCGAGGATGATTCGCCTCAAAATACCCTCCGGACGATGGGTTCCGGCAGCGCTGCAGAGGTTTGACAGCGCACCCGCCGGGCCGCAAACTTGCCGCTCACCTGCTGTTTCGGAGCGATTTACCCATGGCCCGATCGCACCTGTCAAAGAGTTCGCTCCTTGCGCTGACCGGCACCGCACTCCTGCTTGGCGGCTGCCCGGATCCCGAGGGGAAGTGGGACGAATTCCTCGACCGCACCGAGGACCAGCGGGGCGGGGAGACGGTGAGCTGCGAGGTCACCAACGTCTACGACGTGAACGGCGACTTCCTCCTCGCCCTCTCCACCATCCTGGGGCGCAACCTGCCCCTGCTCTTCGTCGCCGAGACGGAGATCAACGTCGTCAACGAGATCGAGTGCCCGCCCGAGGGCTGCAGGATGAGCCTGCGCCTCCAGCCGATCGTGCCGCTCACCTCGAGCCCCGCTGCGCTGGCGGAGCACGACCGGTCCAATTGCCCGGAGCCGGGGGAGCCGACCGGCGATCTGATCGTGCTCGAGAACGTGCCGGTGGATCCCTTCGGCGAGTTCGTGGCGGACTTCGGGGAGCAGACGGTCAGCGGCTGCGCCAACCCGATCACCGGCCGCGAGATCGTCGCGACGATCACCCTCGACGGCAATACCGTGAGCCCCGACATCTACGCCGGCGACCTGCAGGGCGACGTCTCGGTGCCGATCACCCAGTCGCTCCGGGGTTCGACCTTCGCGGCGGTGCGGATCGAGGGCGACGAGCTGCCGGAGCCGGCGATCGATTGCGAGGACGCGATCAGCGGAAACGGCGGCGCCGGTGGTGCCGGTGGTGCCGGTGGTGCCGGTGGTGCCGGTGGAGCCGGTGGAGCGGGCGGTGCCGGTGGTGCGGGCGGAGCAGGCGGCGCCTGAGAGTTTGTGAAACAAACTCTCCAGCGCAGCCGAAGGCGGAGCGATCGCAAGTAGGAGCGTTTCTCGCGCGAAGCGCGAGCGAAGGAATCGGGCCG
>NZ_JAWLCN010000018.1:0-5000 GCF_041687135.1 Vulgatibacter sp.
GAACACCCAGAAGACCGTGGTGACCGGCGTCGAGATGTTCCGCAAGCTCCTCGACCAGGGCCAGGCCGGCGACAACATCGGCGCCCTGATCCGCGGCCTGAAGCGTGAGGACGTGGAGCGCGGCCAGGTCATGGCCAAGCCCGGCAGCATCAATCCGCACAAGAAGTTCAAGGCGGAGATCTACGTGCTGACGAAGGAGGAGGGTGGTCGTCACACCCCGTTCTTCAAGGGCTACAAGCCGCAGTTCTACTTCCGCACCACCGACGTGACCGGCGCCGTGCACCTCCCCGAGGGCACCGAGATGGTCATGCCGGGCGACAACATCTCCATCACCGTGGAGCTGCTCACCCCGATCGCGATGGAGAAGGAACTCCGCTTCGCGATCCGTGAGGGTGGCCGCACCGTCGGCGCTGGCGTGGTTGCCGAGATCATCGAGTAATACGACCGAATAGCGCCTGTGAGGGCGGTGTTCGGAGATTCGCCCGGGAGCTCTTGTGGTTCCCGGGCGAACACGTCAGAATCCCCGCCGCGCGAGAGCGCCGCAGGGGTAGGATTCACGCCATGGGTAACCGGACGATCATCACGCTCGAGTGCACGGTGTGCAAAGAGCGGAACTACACCACCGACAAGAACAAGCGGAAGCAGACCGACAAGCTCGTGCTGTCGAAGTTCTGCCCGCGGTGCCGGAACCACACCGAGCACAAGGAAACGAAGTAAAGCTTTCGTACGCCAGTAGCTCGAACGGTAGAGCAGCGGTCTCCAAAACCGCGGGTTGGGGGTTCGAATCCCTCCTGGCGTGCCAATTTCTCCCGCCCCTGGCGGGAGCCCATCGCCCGGGACATACATGAGCAACCAGCGGCTCCTCGCCATGGCTCTGGTCTTTCTGACCGCATGCGCGGCCTACGTCATGACCAAGCTGGCCGACGCGATCCTCGTCGCCACCGGTGCGGGAAACCCCGAGGTCTTCGGTGGTCTGACCCTCGCCGTCCTCATCGGCGTCGGACTCGCCGCGGTGCTCGGCATCGTTGGCTGGATGAACTCCAAGGTGCAGGACGTCGGCCAGGATGTTGCCGCCGAGCTGCGCAAGGTGACCTGGCCGACCTGGCCGGAGATTCGCGCTGCAACCGGCGCGGTGGTGGTGGCGACCCTGGTCGCCGCGGTGCTCCTCGGCGTGATGGACTTCCTCGGGGCGAAGGTGATGTCCGAATGGATCCCCTCGGGGATCCGCTGGGCGCAGGGCCTCTTCGCGTAGCGCGAGCCGCGAGCGAGACCGCCCGCGCCGGAGCGAGCGATGGCCAAGAAGTTTTACGTAGTCCACACCTACTCGGGCTACGAGAACAAGGTGCGCAAGACGATCGAGGAGCGCATCCGCCAGGAAGGACTGCAGGAGCAGTTCGGCGAGATCCTGATCCCGACCGAGCAGGTGGTCGAGGTGAAGGGTGGCGAGAAGCGGACCTCGAAGCGCAAGTTCTTCCCGGGCTACATCCTCGTGGAGATGGAGATGGGCCCGGCTTCCTGGCACCTCGTCAAGAGCACGCCCAAGGTCACCGGCTTCGTCGGCGGCGGGAAGCAGCCGGAGGAGATCCCGGCGATCACCCGCGCCGAGGTCGATCGGCTCTCGTCGCAGATCTCCGAGGGGACCCTCAAGCCCAAGCCCAAGGTCTCCTTCGAGAACGGCGACAACGTCCGGGTGACCGACGGTCCGTTCTCGGGCTTCAACGGCACGGTGGAAGAGGTGAACCAGGAGAAGGGTCGCCTTCGCGTCCTGGTCTCCATCTTCGGTCGCGCCACCCCGGTCGAGCTCGACTTCATGCAGGTCGAGAAGACCCAGTAGTCGCTGCCGGCGCCCTTCATCCGGCGCCGCGCAGCTCGAGTCCCGCGAGGACACGGGCCAGTTGCCAGGGGCGCACGCTTCTGGTATCTGGCCCGCGCTCGTTGCGGGTTTTTCCGCGAAAGTGGGAGGCCGGTTCTTTCGGCCGCTAGCACCACGGAGTTGCAACCATGGCAAAGAAGGTCACGGGCCAGGTCAAACTGCAGATCCCTGCAGGCAAGGCCAACCCCGCTCCCCCGGTCGGTCCTGCGCTCGGCCAGCACGGCGTCAACATCATGGGCTTCTGCAAGGAGTTCAATGCTGCGACGCAGGCGCTGATCAAGGACGACATGGTGATCCCCGTCGTGATCACCATCTACTCGGATCGTTCGTTCTCCTTCATCCTGAAGACCCCGCCGGCCTCGGCGCTCATCAAGAAGGCGATCGGCCTCCACACCCAGAAGAAGAAGGGTTCGGGGTCGCACCGTCCGGGCAAGGAGAAGGTCGGCACGATCGACCGCGCGAAGGTGCGCGAGATCGCCGAGCGGAAGATCCAGGACACGAACGCTGGCTCGATCGAGTCGTGCATGCGCACGATCGAGGGTACCGCGCGTTCCATGGGCATCGACGTCGTCGACTGAGTCGGGAGCTGACACATGGCTAAGATGGGCAAGAAGTACCGGAAGATTGCCGACAAGGTCGATCGCAACAAGCGCTACTCGGTGGAGGAGGGCGTCGCCCTCGTCCGCGAGCTGAAGGTCGCGAAGTTCGACGAGTCGGTGGACGTGGCGATCAACCTGGGTGTGGATCCCCGCCACGCGGACCAGATGGTTCGTGGCGCGGTGGTGCTCCCCCACGGCACCGGCAAGACCGTCAAGGTCGCCGTGTTCGCCAAGGGCGACAAGGCCAAGGAGGCCGAGGCAGCCGGCGCGGACATCGTCGGCGCCGAGGAGCTCGCCAAGCGGGTCGAGGAGGGCTTCCTCGACTTCGACAAGGCGATCGCCACCCCCGACATGATGGGCGTGGTCGGCAAGCTCGGTAAGATCCTCGGGCCCCGCGGCCTGATGCCGAACCCGAAGGTCGGCACGGTGACCACCGACGTCACCCGCGCGGTCAAGGAGACCAAGGCCGGCAAGATCGAGTTCCGCGTCGAGAAGGCCGGCATCGTGCACGCGCCGGTGGGCAAGACCTCGATGCCCACGGAGCAGATCGCTGCCAACCTGAACGAGCTCCTGGCAACCGTGATGCGCCTCAAGCCCTCCACGGCGAAGGGCGTCTACCTCCGTGGCGTGGCGCTCTCCACCACCATGGGCCCGGGCCTCAAGCTCGACAACGTCGCGATCGCCAACGCGTTCAAGGGCTAAGCGCCCGGCGGCATCGACCATCGGCCCGACCGGAGTACCGGTTCGGGCCGCTTTCGTTTGAAAGCGCTTGCATTTTCTTCGTGATGGCGGTAATGGACCCGCCGCACATTTCGCCTGGTCAAAGACAGCAGGTGTCCGACAACCGACGCCGGGAATCCCAGTGCGAGCCGCGGCTTGGCTGCGGTTGGCTCCCGGAAGGGTTCGAGGACCTAAGCCCCGGACGCGACGAGCGGACGGAAGCCTGCCGAGACGGGATGGAAGCCGAACGAGCCTCCACCTGCTCCGCTGCACACTTGGCCAGAGACCGACGAGGAAGGGAGGTGAAGGTCAAGTGGATCGTACGCAGAAGGAGCAGATGATTTCCGAGCTTCACTCGAAGATGTCGGCGGCTACCATCGCCATCATCGCCGAGTACAAGGGGCTCGACGTCGCTACCGCGACCGACATTCGCAAGACCTGCCGTGACAACCAGGTCGAGTACAAGGTCGTGAAGAACACGCTCGCCAAGCGCGCTGCGCAGGGCACGAGCGTGGAGAAGATTGCCGAGAGCTTCAAGGGACCGGTCGTCCTCATCCTGGGTCAGGATCCCGTCACGCCCGCCAAGGTGATGACGGATTTTGCCAAGGGCAAGGAGGACAAGTTCCAGCTCAAGGTCGCCGTGGTGGAAGGGCAGGCCATCGATGCCAAGGGCATCGAGAACCTCGCCAAGATGCCGGGCCTCCATGAGCTGCGCGGCATGATCGCAGGGATGCTCAACGCCCCCGCGAGCAAGCTCGCCCGCCTCATCGGCACGCCGGGTTCCCAGCTGGCACGGGCCGTCGACGCCCGCCGCGAGCAGCTGGAAAAGGCTTCGTAAGCAGGTTCGTTTGGTTTTCTTTTCGGGGCAGGCTGCCCACGTCGGCGATGCCGCCCCCGTTCGAAGGATGTTGAAATGGCTGATCTGAACGCGATCGTTGACCAGCTCTCCGCACTCACCGTGATGGAGGCTGCTGAGCTCGTGAAGACCCTCGAGGAGAAGTGGGGCGTTTCCGCCGCTGCTCCCGCGATGATGGCGATGCCCGCCGCTGGTGGCGCCGCCGCTGCTCCCGCCGAGGAGAAGACCGAGTTCGACGTCGTCCTGGCGAACGCCGGCGACAAGAAGATCAACGTCATCAAGGAGATCCGTACCATCACGGGTCTCGGCCTCAAGGAGGCCAAGGACCTCGTCGAGGGCGCTCCCAAGACCGTGAAGGAGGGCGTGTCCAAGGACGAGGCCAACAAGATCAAGGAAGTTCTCACGGCCGCCGGCGCGACCGTCGAGATCAAGTAATCTTCCGGATCTTTCCATAGGTCCAGCAGTAACCAGCGTTGGCGGCGGCGGGGAATCCCGCCGCCGTCAGCGCCGTTGGTGTTTGAGCCGCCAATTTCCGTATGGCCTAGGGTCCGCTCCTCGGACCCAACGGATTGGCGGCGATTCAAAGTAGAGCCTGCCAGGGGAGCGACCGCTAGATGGCGCCGACGATCCAGAACAACTTCCGGATTCGCAAGAGCTTCGCGAAGATCCAGAAGATCATCGACATCCCCAACCTCATCGACATCCAGAAGCAGTCCTACGACAAGTTCCTTCAGATCGATGTGCCTGCCGACAAGCGGGAGGACACCGGGCTGCAGGGTGTCTTCAAGTCGGTCTTTCCCATCAAGGACTTCAACGAGACCAGCTCCCTGGAGTTCGTCTCGTATCACCTGGAGAAGCCCAAGTACGACGTCGACGAGTGCCACCAGCGGGGTATGACCTACTCCGCGCCGATCAAGGTCGTCGTCCGTCTCGTCGTCTGGGACAAGGACGA
>NZ_JAWLCN010000018.1:7500-38807 GCF_041687135.1 Vulgatibacter sp.
GACAGCTCGCTCCGCGTCCCCCCGGGCGTGGTCGGCACCGTGATCAACGCCAAGGTCTTCTCGCGCAAGGGCGTCGACAAGGACGAGCGCGCCAAGGAGATCGAGGCCGCCGAGGAAGCGAAGCTCCTCAAGGACCAGAACGACGAGATCAAGATCCTGCGCGACTCCGCCTACGCGAAGATCCGCCGGATGCTGTCGGGGAAGACCACCGACGCCAAGCTCGTCGACGACAAGGGCAACACGCTGCTCGAGAAGGGCGAGAAGCTCACCGAGGAGCGGCTCCGCGACATCCCCGTGAAGTACTTCGAGGAGATCGCCGCCGAGGGCGTCGAGCAGTACGTCAAGCAGGTGGTGGCGTCGTTCGAGGAGCAGCGCGAGGTCATCAAGCTGACCTTCGGCGAGAAGATCGCCCGTCTGAAGAAGGGCGACGAGCTCCCGCCGGGCGTGATCAAGATGGTCAAGGTCTACGTGGCCATCAAGCGCAAGATCCAGGTCGGCGACAAGATGGCAGGCCGCCACGGCAACAAGGGCGTGGTCTCGCGGATCCTCCCCGAGGAGGACCTCCCGTACCTCGCCGACGGCACGCCGGTCGACATCGTCCTCAACCCGCTGGGCGTGCCTTCGCGCATGAACATCGGGCAGATCCTCGAGACCCACGTCGGTTGGGCTGCCCGCGGCATGGGCATCAAGCTGGCGGAGCTCGCGGAGAAGATGGGCGCCGACGCCGTTCGCAAGGAGCTCAAGGCGACCTACCCGGGCAAGGAGCTGCACGCCTTCCTGGACGAGGTCGAGGACGCCGAGGTGATCAAGCTCGGCCGTCGCCTGAACAAGGGCATCCACGTGGCCAGCCCCGTCTTCGACGGCGGCCGCGAGGACGAGATCTTCGGGCTCATGGCGCAGGCAGGTCTCTCCGAGACCGGCCAGTCGATCCTCTTCGATGGCCGCACCGGCGAGCCCTTCGATCAGGATGTGACCGTCGGCGTCATGTACATGCTCAAGCTCCACCACCTGGTGGACGAGAAGATCCACGCCCGGAGCATCGGGCCCTACTCGCTCGTCACCCAGCAGCCGCTGGGCGGCAAGGCGCAGTTCGGCGGCCAGCGACTCGGCGAGATGGAAGTCTGGGCGATGGAGGCCTACGGTGCCGCCTACTCGCTGCAGGAGTTCCTCACCGTCAAGTCGGACGACGTGGTGGGCCGTACCCGCATGTACGAGGCGATCGTCAAGGGCGACAACGTTCTCGAGTCGGGCCTGCCCGAGTCGTTCAACGTTCTGATGAAGGAGCTCCAGAGCCTCGCGCTCGACGTGGAGCTCCTGGAGACCGCGCCGGCGGAAGAGGGGGAGCGGGGTGCAGAGCCCCAGCCCGAGCCGAAGAAGGCAGGCGGCATCCTCTAACGCCGAGTGAATTGCCGGGTGGGGATTTCCCACCCGGCCCACGGTTTCGCCCAGCAGGTTTTTCCCGGAGCGCCCGCCCGATGAGGCCGGCGCTCCAGGGGAGGCAACGTGAAGGACATCTTCAATTTCTTCGAGAAGCCGAAGGATCCCCTCTCTTTCTCGGCGATCCGCATCTCGCTCGCTTCGCCCGACAAGATCCGCCAGTGGTCGCACGGTGAGGTGAAGAAGCCCGAGACGATCAACTACCGCACCTTCAAGCCGGAGCGGGACGGGCTCTTCTGCGCCAAGATCTTCGGGCCGGTGAAGGACTACGAGTGCAACTGCGGCAAGTACAAGCGCATGAAGCACCGTGGCGTCGTCTGCGAGAAGTGCGGCGTCGAGGTGATCCAGTCGAAGGTGCGTCGTGAGCGCCTCGGCCACATCACCCTGGCCACGCCCGTGGCCCACATCTGGTTCCTCAAGTCGCTGCCCAGCCGGATCGGCAACATCCTCGACATCACGCTGAAGGACCTGGAGAAGGTCCTCTACTGCGAGTCGTACATCGTCGTCGATCCGAAGAACACGCCGCTCGAGCGCTGCGAGCTCCTCTCCGAGGACCGCTACTCGAAGCTCCGCGAGGAGTACGGCGACGACGCCTTCTCCGCCGGCATGGGCGGCGAGGCGGTCCGCGACCTGCTGATGACCATCGAGGTCGACAAGCTGGCCGTGGAGCTCCGCGAGGACATGAAGGTCGCCACCTCCGACGCGAAGCGGAAGAAGCTCGCCAAGCGTCTGAAGGTGATGGAGGCGTTCCGCGAGTCCGCCAACAAGCCCGAGTGGATGATGATGGAGGTGATCCCGGTGATCCCGCCGGATCTCCGGCCCCTCGTCCCCCTCGACGGCGGCCGCTTCGCGACCTCCGACCTGAACGACCTCTACCGCCGCGTCATCAACCGCAACAACCGCCTGAAGCGGCTGATGGAGCTCAACGCCCCCGACATCATCATCCGCAACGAGAAGCGGATGCTGCAGGAGGCGGTGGACGCGCTCTTCGACAACGGCCGCCGCGGCAAGACCATCACCGGTCCCAACAAGCGCCCGCTCAAGTCCCTGAGCGACATGCTCAAGGGCAAGCAGGGCCGCTTCCGCCAGAACCTCCTCGGCAAGCGCGTCGACTACTCCGGCCGCTCCGTGATCGTGGTGGGCCCGGAGCTCCGGCTCCACCAGTGCGGCCTGCCCAAGGTCATGGCCCTCGAGCTCTTCAAGCCGTTCATCTACAACAAGCTCGAAGAGAAGGGTTACGTCACCACCATCAAGAGCGCGAAGAAGATGGTGGAGAAGGAGCGTCCCGAGGTCTGGGACATCCTGGAAGAGGTGATCAAGGAGCACCCGGTTCTCCTGAACCGGGCGCCGACCCTGCACCGCCTCGGCATCCAGGCCTTCGAGCCCGTGCTCACCGAAGGCAAGGCGATCCGTCTGCACCCGCTCGTCTGCACCGCGTTCAACGCGGACTTCGACGGTGACCAGATGGCCGTCCACGTGCCGCTCTCGATCGAGGCCCAGCTCGAGGCCCGCATCCTGATGATGAGCACGAACAACATCCTCTCGCCCGCGAACGGCAAGCCGATCATCGTGCCGTCGCAGGACATCGTGCTCGGGTGCTACTACATGACCCGCAAGCGCGAGTTCGCCCGGGGCGAGGGCAAGACCTTCGCCTCCGTGGCCGAGGTTCGTGCCGCCTACGATCACGGCGAGGTCGATCTCCAGGCGGAGATCACCTGCCGCATCAACGGCAAGCGGGAGACCACCACCGTCGGTCGCTCGCTCCTCTGCGAGATCATGCCCTCCGCGATCCCCTTCGAGGCCTACAACAAGAGCCTCGGCAAGAAGGAACTCGGTGGCCTGATCGACCTCTGCTACCGCCTCTCCGGGGAGAAGGAGACCGTGCTCCTCGCCGATCGTCTCCGCACGACCGGCTACACCCAGGCGACCCGCGCCGGCATCTCGGTCGGCCTGAAGGACATGCTGATCCCCGAGGCCAAGGCCGTCTTCCTCGAGCGTGCGCAGAAGGAAGTGAAGGAGATCGAGGAGCAGTACCTCGAGGGCCTCATCACCGACGGCGAGCGCTACAACAAGGTCATCGACATCTGGGCGCAGGTCACCGAGGAGGTGGCCGCCGAGATGATGACCAAGATCTCGACCGAGGTGGCGGAGCGGAACGGCGAGGAGCGCAGGCAGCCCTCGTTCAATCCGATCTTCATCATGGCCGACTCCGGCGCCCGTGGTTCTGCCCAGCAGATCCGCCAGCTCGCCGGTATGCGCGGCCTGATGGCCAAGCCCTCGGGCGAGATCATCGAGACCCCGATCACCGCGAACTTCCGCGAGGGTCTCACCGTGCTGCAGTACTTCATCTCCACGCACGGTGCACGCAAGGGTCTGGCCGACACGGCGCTCAAGACCGCGAACTCCGGTTACCTCACCCGCCGTCTGGTGGACGTGGCCCAGGACGCGATCATCAACGAGTACGACTGCGGCACTTTCTCGGGCATCGAGGCCACCGCGCTGGTCGAGGGCGGCGAGATCATCGAGCCGCTCGGCGAGCGCATCCTCGGCCGCGTGGCCCTGGACGACGTGCTCGACCCGGTCACCGGCGAGGTCCTCGTTGCCGCCAACGAGGAGATCGACGAGGCCAACGTCCGCAAGATCGAGAACGCCGGCATCGACAAGGTGAAGATGCGCTCGGTGCTCACCTGCCAGGCCCGCCGTGGCGTGTGCATGGAGTGCTACGGGCGTGACCTCGCCCGCGGCCGCCGCGTCAACTTCGGCGAGGCCGTCGGCGTCATCGCGGCGCAGTCGATCGGCGAGCCGGGTACGCAGCTGACGATGCGCACCTTCCACATCGGTGGTGCGGCGTCCCGTCGTGCGGAGCAGTCGACCATCGAGAACCGCACCGCCGGTACGGTCAAGTACCACAACCTCCACTACGTGACCCGCAACGACGGCTCCATCGTGGCGATGAACCGCAACGGTGAGCTCGCCATCGTGGACGACTCGGGCCGCGAGCGTGAGCGGTACGGCGTGGTCTACGGCGCCAAGCTCCTGGTGAAGGACGGCTCCCGCGTCGAGGCTGCGCAGCTCCTCGCCGAGTGGGATCCCTACGCGGTGCCCATCCTCGCCGAGGTCGGCGGCGTGGTGCGCTTCGGCGACATCGTCGAAGGCGTCACCATGAGCGAGCAGCTCGACGAGGTGACGGGTCTCTCCCGCAAGGTGGTGATCGAGTCGCGCGATGTGAACGCGCGGCCCCGCATCACCATCAAGGACGAGGAGGGCAACACCAGGACCCTCATCAACTCCGAGCAGGAGGCCCGCTACTTCCTGCCGGTGGGCGCCAACATCACCGTCTCCGACGGCGACGTGATCGGCCCCGGCGAGGTCATGGGCCGCATGCCCCGCGAGACCTCGAAGACCAAGGACATCACCGGCGGTCTGCCGCGTGTCGCCGAGCTCTTCGAGGCCCGCAAGCCCAAGGAGTTCGCGGTCGTCGCCGACATCGACGGCGTCGTCTCCTTCGGCAAGGACACCAAGGGCAAGCGCAAGGTGATCGTGACCCCCGAGGTGGGCGGCAAGCTGCAGGCCGACCTCGCCCGCGAGTACCTGATTTCCAAGGGCAAGCACATCAGCGTGCACCAGGGCGATCGGGTCAAGGCAGGCGAGGCGCTCATGGACGGCGCACCGAACCCGCACGACATCCTCCGCGTGCTCGGTGTGAACGCCCTGGCGGCCTTCCTCGTGGACGAGATCCAGGAGGTCTACCGACTGCAGGGCGTGAAGATCAACGACAAGCACATCGAGGTGATCGTGCGGCAGATGCTCCGCCGCATCCGCATCACCGACGTGGGCGACACGAGCTTCCTCATCGACGAGACGGTCGAGAAGTTCGCGTTCGAGGAAGAGAACGAGCGCGTGATGCGCGAGGGTGGCCGTCCCGCACTGGGCGAGCCGCTCCTCCTCGGCATCACCAAGGCCTCGCTCTCCACCGAGTCGTGGATCTCGGCTTCGTCCTTCCAGGAGACCACCAAGGTCCTCACCGAGGCGGCCATCTCCGGCAAGATCGACTACCTGCGCGGTCTCAAGGAGAACATCACCATGGGCCGCCTCATCCCGGCGGGCACCGGTGTCTCCGCCTACAAGCACGTGGACATCGAGGTCGAGACCCCGGTGGACGCGGTGCAGGAAGTGGAGTCGGTCCTCGCCGCTGGCGGCGAATGATCGGAGCGGCGCCTGCCGCTAGCTGCTGAAACGAGAAGGCCGGGCTCCCACTGGGGGCCCGGCCTTCTGCGTATGGGCCGCAGGAGCGGCGCCGGGTGGGGCTACTGCAGCCTGCCGTCGATGCACAGGGACTGCGAGTCGTTGCCCGCCTGGTCCCGGAGGACGACGGCGGTCCCGATGTTTCCGGAGCTGGTCTCCGGAAAGCAGCTGCGGAAGGTGAACTGCTGGAAGTTGCCGCTGGTCCGGCTGGAGGTGCCGAAGGTGGCGAGCTCGGCAGCCGTGGCGGTGATCGTCCGGATCGCCTCGTTCAGGCCGGTGGTCGGCAGGTCGTCGTCCGGGTCGAAGGCGAGGACGGTGAAGGTGCAGGCGAAGGGAGCGGCGCCCGGGAGGCAGACGTTGGGATCCTGCTCGCAGCTGCCGAACTGCTCGGGGAAGAATAGCAGCGGGCCGCTCGCGTCGATGGCGCCGCCGTTCGGCCCGAGGGCGCAGCGGGAGCAGCTGTTGAGATCGCCTCCGCAGGAGACGTCGACGCAGGCGGTCTCGGTGCCGAGGTCCGCGCAGTAGGACACGTCGGCGTAGCAGTCGGCGGTGGTCGTGCAGCTGCCGCCGGCATCGGCGACACAGCTGCCGGCGACGCAGGCCTCGCCCTCCTCACAATCGGCGGAGGAGCTGCAGCCCGACGCGAGGCACATGCCGTCGGCGCAGACCTCGTCGCCGGTGCAGTCCGCGTCGGTCTCGCAGTCGGTCGTCGCAGCCGGTGTGCAGATCGTGACGCCGCCCGTCTCGACCTCCACACAGCTCTCGCCCTGGGCGCACTCTTCGTCGGCGGTGCAGAGCACGGCGCATTCGCCGTCGAGCAGGCAGAGTTCGCCCTCCGCGCAGTCGGCGTCCACCTCGCATTTGGGCGATTCGCCTCCACCGGAGCCGCCACTCCCGCCGGCCGCCCCGGTGCCGCCGACGCCCCCCGCGCCGCCGGCGCCTTCCTCGTCGTTCTCTTCGGTGCCGCAACCCACGCTGCCCACGGCCACGAGCAGCACCAGCACTGCGGCCATCCGGTACCCATGCATCACTTGCCTCCTTGCAGATCGGCGAGACGGTAACACGCGTCATCACAAATCCGTCACGTGCGGATCGGGCGGGGCCGCGGCGATGGTTGCGCCATGTCGATCGGCACGTTGCTCGCACAGGCGCCGCCCCACCCGCGGCGGGTGGTCTGCCTCACCGAGGAGATCACCGAGACGCTCTACCGGATCGGTGCTGGGGATCTGGTGGTCGGGGTCTCCGGCTCCACCGTCCGCCCCAAGGAGGCGCGGCAGAAGCCGAAGGTGAGCTCCTTCCTCGACGCCAATTTCGAGCGGATGGCCCGGCGCAACCCGGATGGCATCGTCGCCAGCTGGTGCGGTCGCAAGGCGCAGCGCGAGCTGATCCGCGGAAGGGCCGGCTGGGCCTCCGTGCGCGCGGTGGCGCTGGGCGAGCAGCTGCCCCAGCGGCGCCCGGGGGAGCTGCGCCAGGCGATCGGAGCGGCCTGCAGGCGGCGCCTGCGGCAAGGGCGCCGGACCGCGGGTCTGCGCGGCGTCACTCGAGGCGCAGCGTTCCCACCGCGACGTCGATGGGCGCCGTCCCGTCCACCACCGCCTCGAGCACCTCGAGGGCGAGGGGGCCCCTGCCGGTGCAGGGGCATTCGATCGCGAAGGAAAGGAGCGGCTCGTCCGCCTCGGCGATCCGCTCCCGCTCTGCCTCGAGCACGAGCGCGCCGTCATCGAGCGATGCGCTGGTGACGAGGGCTGCGCCGCTGGCGAGCGCTTCGGAGCCGGGGAGGTTGGCGAAGCGGGCTGCAGGGGCGAGGGCGAGGCGCAGGTCGATCCGCGAGGCGCCGGGCCCGACGAGATCGAGGACCAGCCGATCGGCGCTGCTCCGCACCGGGTTCTCGACCAGGCGCCACCCTTCCTCCTCGGCGGGATCGTCCCAGCCGAGCGCCGCAGCCGGCGCCACCACGTGCACGGCGGCGGTGGCGAGCCGGCTCTCGTTCGCCAGGCTGGTGGCGGTGACCGTGTAGACCCCCGGCTCGATCGGCGCGGTGTAGAAGCCGCCTTCGCCGATCGTCCCAGCGTCGGCGCTCCACTGCACCCCGGCCTCGGTGGTGCCGCGCACCGTCGCCACGAAGGTGGTGCCGGCGCCGGGCCCGAGCTGGATCCAGCTCGGCTCCACCTCGACCCCCACCTCCCGCACCCGCACCGTCATCGTGCCCTTGCCGTTGGGATCGCCCACCGAGGCGGCGGTGACGTGTACGTCGCCCGGCGCGTGCGGCGCCGTGTACAGCCCCTCGGCAGTCACCTCGCCGCCGCTGGCGCTCCAGGTCACCCGCTGATCGACGGTCCCCTCGAGCACGGCTTCGATCTGCAGGCTGCCGCCCTGGTCGAGCTCGACCCACCACGGCGTGAGGAGGACGGTGACCGCCTGGACGGTGACCGAGGCCGCCGCCGATTTGCGTGGGTTGGTCACGCTGGTCGCCCGGACCGGAAAGGTCCCGGCGAAGAAGGGCGCGGTGTAGAGGCCGTCCTCGCTCACCGATCCCACCTCGGCGCTCCAGGTGACCCTGCCGTCGGTGGTGCCGTCGAGCACCGCCGCCAGCTGCACCGATTCGCCCTGGTCCATCGTCACCGCCCAGGGATCGAGCGAGACCAGCAGCTCCTGCACCACCACCGGTGTGCTCGCGCTCTTCGTCGGGTCGGCCACGCTGGTGGCGGTGACGTCGAAGGTCCCCTCGCGGTGGGGCACCTGGTAGATGCCGTCCGCGGAGATCTCGCCCACCTCGGCGGTCCAGGTCACCGCCGTGTCCCAGGTGCCGGTCACCGTGGCGGCGAAGTCGATGGTGTCGCCCTGCGGCGCCTCGAGCGTCTCCGGCGCCAGGGTGATCGCCACCTCGCCCACCGTCACCTCCGCGGTGGCGCGGCGCCGCGGGTTGGCGACGCTGGTGGCGACCACCGTGAAGGTGCCCGGCGTCCACGGGGCGGTGTAGATCCCCGCCGCGTCGATGCTGCCGCCAGGTGGCCCCTCGAGCACCGACCACTTCACCGCACCGGCGGGATCGCCGTCGACCGCGGCGGCGAAGGCGACCGTGCCGCCGTAGTGGACCGGGATCACCTGCGGCTCGACGGAGACCTGCACGTCGAGCACCTTCTCGTCGCCGGCGTCGGGCTCCTCGACGGTATGGCAGGCGGCGAGCGCCACGCCGAGGAGCAGGGCGGTGAGGTGGAACGGGCGGACGGCGCGCATCGACGGCTCCTGGAGCGGGGCGGCTGCCCCGGAAGCAATCCCGGTCCGGTTCGGTGCGGGTCGAGGAGGAGGGGCCCGGTGGCCCTGCAGGGAGCCGGCGGAAACTGCCCCGGAACATACACGAACCCACCCGATGGGCCATCCCATGGGGCGTTAGTCGAGCCCGCGCTCCGCGAGGTCGTCCTCGTCGAAGCCGAGGAAGTGGCCGACCTCGTGGAGGAGGGTCACGTCGATCTGCTCGATCAGGTCCTCGCGGTCCCTGGCGAAGCGCTCGAGATTGCGCTGGTAGAGCAGGATCGAGCTGGGGAAATGGGCCCAGGGATCCATGCTCGCCTTCTCTGCCAGCGGGCTGCCGCGGAAGAGGCCGAGGACCGTGGGCGAGACGTCGCCGCCGGCGAGATCTCCTTCGGCGGGTACGGGCTCGACCGCGATGGCGACGTTGGAGAGATAGCGGCGCACCGGCTCCGGGAGCCGCGCCAGCGCCTGCTCCACCACCCGGTCGAACTCCTTCTCGCTCAGGGTGATCGGCACCGGGAACTCCTCCGGCGCCAGGGCGCGCGCCCTGCCGAAGTGGAGCTCCGCTGCTGCGGCGTCGCCCCTGCGCTCCGCGAGCAGGCCGAGGTAGTGGTGGGCCCACGGCTCGTCCTCGTCCGCCCCGAGGAGCGCCTCGAACTGCCGGCGGGCCTCGTCGAAAAGGCAGCTCTCGAAGAGGGCGACGCCGCGCTCCACCTGCGCGTCGCGCTCCGGCCCGAGGGCGGCGATGGCAGCATCCGCCCGCTCGAGGGCGAGGCGCGGGTTGCCCAGCTCGTTGAACGCGACCGCCTCGAGGAGGAGGAATTCGCCGGCGAGGCGCTCGTCCCCGGCCTTGCGCGCGACCTTGACCCCGCGCTCGCCGAGGGCGAGGCCCCGTTCCAGCTTCTCGGGCGCCCCGCCGAGGACGCCGATCAGCAGATCGGCAGCGCCGAGCAGCGCGTCCGGATGCTTGCGGTCGAGCTCCAGCGCGCGCTCGTAGCTCCCCAGGGCTTCTTCGAGCCGATCGAGGGCCACCAGCGCAGCAGCCCGCTGCACGTGGGCGGCGGCGCTGCGGGGGGCGGTGCGGACCGCTTCCTCGGCGACCGCGAGGGCGTGCTCGGGCTCGTCGGCCCCGAGGTGCGCCGCGCAGCGCTCGAGGAGGTGGTCGATCTTCGGAGAGCGGAAGAACATCGGCGCAGTATAGGCGGGACAGGCCCGGGATGGGCGGCGCTGCCCGCTCGCCGGCTTCCTGGTCGGCCCGGCCAGCTTTACACCCCATTCGGGCGGCCCTAGATTTCCCGTGGGTCACTAGGTCGGCTCCTTCCTGGCCCCCGCTGCCCGGAGCCCATCCGCGAGGGTGGGCTCCGGGTGGGCGAGCCCCGGCTGAACACTCCGGCGGGACACGGGAAACCGTGATCCCGCTCGTCTTTTGCGCGTTGTTTCCTGGTCCACCCTCCGTGCGATCGCACCCTTGCAGGGTAGGTCGGGCCGCCCATAGCTTGGCCGCCTGCTTCGGAGGAAGGCATGCCCCAGACCGATCCGTTCCACAGCCTCGTTCCCCGGAAGATGACCGACTCGGAGCTCGCCCGGGCCATCCGCCTCGACCTCGAGGCCGAGCTCGACGCGGTGAACCTCTACGCCGCGCACATCGACGCCACCGACAACGAGGACGCCAAGCGGGTGATCCGCCACGTGATGAACGAGGAGAAGGAACACGCGGCGCTCTTCTTCGAATTGCTCAAGCGGCTCGATCCCGAGCAGGCGGAGGAGGCCGCGAAGGCCGACACCAAATACCGGCTCCTCGTCGCCGGCGCCTCCGACGAGGAGGTCGAAGCGGCGGAGGAGGCGGGGGAGGGTGGCGCGGAACCGCCGGAGCCGGCGGTCCACCAGCTCACCGTCGGCGGCCTGCGCCGCCCGCGGGGTTGACCGGGCGCTCTCGAACGACCGGTGCGAGGCGCTTCCACCGGGTCGGCGGAGGTGCGAGGCCAAGTCCGCCGAAAGATTGACTTTCCACGGTCGATGTGGAGACTCTCTGCCCTGAAATCCCGCATGGCTGGGCCGGTGCGCGCTCTCTCGGCGGCGACCCGTCGGGCGGGCCAACCGGAGCACCTCCTGCTCCGGCGGGAGGCGTGATCGATGCCGCGCAAGCTGCTCTTGGCCGACGACTCCGTCACGATCCAGAAGGTCGTCGCCATCGTCTTCGCCCACGAGGACTACCAGGTCACCACCGTGGCGAATGGCGAGGACGCCATCGCCAGGGCGCGCGAGCTCCAGCCGGACATCGTGCTTGCCGACGTGGTGATGCCGGGCCGGGACGGCTACCAGGTGTGCGAGGCGATCAAGGCCGATCCCGCCACGAAGCACATCCCCGTATTGCTCCTCGCCGGCACCTTCGAGCCCTTCGACGAGGCCCGCGCCAGCGCCGCCGGTTTCGACGGCCACATGCCCAAGCCCTTCGAGAGCACCCGGCTCCTCGAGAAGGTGCGGGAGCTGATCGAGGGCAGGCAGGCCGTTCCCGCAGGCCCGGCGAACGTGGTGGCGCAGCAGCCCGCCGTCGCCGCGCCGCCCCGTCCCGCAGCGCCCGCCTTCCCGGTGCCGCCGCAGGCCTTGCGCCAGCCCGCGCCGGCGCCGCTGGCAGCGGCGCCGCGTCCGCCGCCGTCGGTGATCCTGCCGCCGCGCCCTGCAGCACCTGCCGCGCCCTTGCCTCCCCCGCCGGCACCGCTCCGGGCCCAGCCCCCGGCAGCCTTCGCGCCGGCGCCAGCGCCGCGCGCTGCGGCCGCGCCGTCGCCGGCTCCGCGTCCGATCGCCAGCGCGCCGGTGGCGCCGCCGGCTCCGGAGCGGACGCAGACCTTCTTCGACGCGCAGCTTCCCGCTGCGCCGGCGCCCAGGGCCCCGGCTGTCGACGCGTGGGGCATGCCGGCCGACGACCAGTTCGCCGCAGCCTTCGCCGACGCCGGTCGCAAGGCGGATGCGATCGCCGCACCCGTCGCCCCTGCGGTGGACGAGCCGCTGGAGCTGGGGGACGAGGAGATCCTGGTCGACGTCGAGGAGGATTTCGACGTCGCCGACGAGGGAATCGCCGCTGCGCCTCCGGTCGACGACGAGACCCTGGCGGCCCCGGCTGCCAGCCTCGAGGCCACCGCTGCTGGCGCGGACGCCCCGTCGCTCCCGCAGGCTGCGCCGGCCCTCGAGGCCACCGCCGCCGGCGACGACGCGCCGGCCCTCCCGGTGCAGGACGCCCTGCTCGAGAGAACCGCTGCCGGCGACGACGCACCTGCGTTTGCGGTGGCGGCGCCTGCAGTGGAGAGGGCACCGGCTCCTTCCTACGAGTCGAGCGTCGTCGATCCGATCGACGCCTACGCCGACCTGCCGCTCCCTGCCGACGAGCCGATGCCGGTGGAGGCGCTGCTCGCCTCGCCGGTGGACGAGTCCCTCGACGGCGAAGCGGCGGTGGAGGGCGAGGCCCTCGAATCTCCCTTCACCCTGCCGGTGCAGCGGGGCGGCGCCGACGCCGCCGCCTTCCTCGAGGAGGCAGCGGCCCCCAGCGCCTTCCTCGGCGCCACCGCCGCGGCACCGGAAGCGCCCGTTGCAGCAGCCGACGACGGCGGGGAGGCTGCCCTCCGCGCCGCCATCTCCGCCGCCTCCCGCGAGGTGATCGAGCGGATCGCCTGGGAGGTCGTCCCCCAGCTCGCCGAGGTGATCCTCCGCGAGCACGTCGAGCGCCTCGTCCGCGCCCGCGAGGGGCGCGAGCAGGCCTGACCCGCTTTCTCCACTTCTTTCCCCGATCGCGCGGCGAGAGCTCTTGACGGGCCTCGCCGCGTGCTTTTTTCTGCGCCGACCTATGAGCGACACGACCCCCGAGCTGCCCAAGGGCTACGAGCCCACCGACGTCGAATCGAAGTGGTACCGGTTCTGGATGGACCGCGGCTATTTCCACGCCGACGAGAACGCCGACAAGCCGCCCTATTCGATCGTGCTGCCCCCGCCCAACGTGACGGGCTCGCTGCACATGGGCCATGCCCTGACCACCACGATCCAGGACGTGCTGATCCGCTGGAAGCGGATGAGCGGGTTCAACGCGATGTGGCTCCCCGGCACCGACCACGCCGGCATCGCCACGCAGATGGTCGTCGAGCGCGAGCTGAAGAAGACCGAGGGCACGAGCCGCCACGACCTCGGCCGCGAGGCGTTCCTCGAGCGGATCTGGGACTGGAAGGCGAAGTACGGCCACCGGATCAAAGAGCAGGAGATGGCCCTCGGTGCGAGCCTCGACTGGGAACGCGAGCGCTTCACCATGGACGAGGGCGTTTCGAAGGCGGTGCGCGAAGTCTTCGTGCGGCTCTACGAGGAGGGGTTGATCTACCGGGCCAACCGGCTGATCAACTGGTGCCCGAACGACCGCACCGCGCTCTCCGACCTCGAGGTCGATCACGAGGAGAACGCGAAGGGCGAGCTCTTCCAGTTCGCCTACCCGCTCACCGACGGCTCCGGCGAGATCGTGGTGGCCACCACCCGGCCGGAGACGATGCTCGGCGACACCGCCGTCGCCGTGCACCCGGACGACGAGCGCTACCTGGCGGTCATCGGCAAGACGGTCAAGCATCCCTTCAGCGGACGCGAGATCCCGATCATCGCCGACGCGGTCCTCGTCGACCCCGCCTTCGGCACCGGCGCGGTGAAGATCACCCCGGCCCACGATTTCAACGATTTCGAGGTGGGCAAGCGCCACGGCCTCGAGTCGATCAACATCCTCGACGCCGACGCCACGCTCAACGAGGCCGGTGGTCCCTTCGCCGGGATGGATCGCTTCGCCGCCCGCACCGCGGTGAAGGAGAAGCTCGAGGCGCTCGGCCTCACCCGCGGCGAGAAGGAGCACCTCCTCGCCCTCGGCCGCTGCCAGCGCTGCGGCACGGTGGTGGAGCCCTGGCTCTCCCCGCAGTGGTACGTGAAGATCGAGCCGCTCGCCCGGCCCGCGATCGAGGCGGTCGAGAAGGGCGACACGGTCTTCATCCCCGAGCAGTGGACCAATACGTACATGTCCTGGATGCGGAACATCCAGGACTGGTGCATCAGCCGCCAGCTCTGGTGGGGTCACCGCATCCCCGCCTGGTACTGCCCGGACGGCCACGCAACGGTGGCCCGGGAAACGCCGGAAGCCTGCGGCGAATGCGGCAAGAAGGAGCTGCGGCAGGAGGACGACGTCCTCGACACCTGGTTCTCCTCCGGCCTCTGGCCCTTCTCCACGCTGGGCTGGCCCGAGCAGACGAAGGCGCTGCAGACCTTCTATCCGAACGCCGTGATGGAGACCGGCTTCGACATCATCTTCTTCTGGGTCGCCCGGATGATGATGATGGGGCTCCACTTCATGGGCGAGGTGCCCTTCAAGACCGTCTTCCTCCACGCGATGGTGCGGGACGACAAGGGCCAGAAGATGTCGAAGACGAAGGGGAACGTGATCGATCCCCTCGACGTCTCCTCGCAGTACGGTGCCGACGCGCTGCGCTTCACCCTGGCGTCGATGACCGCGCAGGGCCGCGACATCAAGCTCTCCCTCGATCGCGTCGCGGGCTACAAGGCCTTCGCCAACAAGATCTGGAACGCGGCCCGCTTTTCGATGCTCCACATGGGCGCCGTCGACATGTCGAAGCCCCTCGACGAGTCGAAGCTCGCCGATCCGGATCGCTGGATCCTCACCCGTTTCCACCGGGCCGTCGCCGACGTGGTCGCCTCCCTCGAGGCGTTCCGTTTCAACGACGCCACTTCGCGGGTCTACCAGTTCATCTGGCGCGAGCTCTGCGACTGGTACATCGAGCTGGTGAAGCCGCGGCTCTACGAAGGGAGCCCGGAGGAGAAGGCTGCTTCCGCCCGGGTGCTCCGCGACGTCCTCGACGGCTCCTTGCGCCTCCTCCACCCGTTCATGCCCTTCGTCACCGAGGAGATCTGGCAGAAGCTGCCGCGCGATCCCGCCGACCCGGGTTCGATCATGGTGGCGGACTACCCGCGCCCCGATCCGGACCGGATGGAGGATGCGGAGGCCGATCGCTTCGACACGCTGATCGAGATCGTGCAGGCCGTGCGCTCGCTGCGCGTCGACCTCGCAGTTCCCGAAGGGGTGGAGGTCGACCTCTTCTTCGACACCGATCCGGAAGGCGCCAGCTGGCTCGCGGAGCGGGCCGTTTGGCTGAAGCGCCTCGCCAGGGTGACGAGCTTCACCCCGCGCAGCGCCGCAGCGGAATGGCCTGCGAACAGCCCCGCGATCCTCGTCCGCGGCATCGAGATCCGCCTGCCGATCGGCGGTCTCGTCAACGTGGACGAGCTCCGCGCCAAGCTCGAGAAGGACGCGCTGAAGCTCGACCTCGAGGTGGGCAAGATCCGCAAGCGCCTCGACAACCCCGGCTTCGTCGCCAAGGCGCCGCCGGAGGTGGTGGTGAAGGATCGCGCGCAGGCCGACGAGCTCGAGGCCCGTCTCGCCAAGGTGCGCGAGAACCTGGAGCGGATCGGGAGCTGATCGAGCCAAGCGTCTCGTGCCGCACGCCGCCCGCCCGCCGCGCCATCTGGCCCGGCGTGGCGGGCGGTTCCCGTTCCTGTGCACGTGCCTTATGCGGACATCGTGACTTTCTTCTTCGTGCGCGGCGTGTGGGCCGCGAGCGCTTCGGCCGCCGGTGGTCCGGCGGTGGCAGATCGAACCGGTGGCTGGCAACGCCGCCGCAGCAGGCGAGAGGAACGGAACCCATGTCGATGAGCACGTACGAGAGGCCGGAGAGCGGGATGGTGCAGGATCCGGACACGGAGTCGGTCGGTTCGCCCGGTGCGGACCGGGAGGCTGGTGGCAGCGACGCCAGCCGCAGCAGCGGCGGCACGACGCGGCGTCGCGGGGCACGGGCGGCGAAGGGAGAGGTCGCCAGGCGTCGAACGGCAGGGAGCCGCACCGCTGCCGCTCGTCGCAGCGGTACGGAGAAGGCCCCGACCCGGCGGGCGGCAGGAGCTGCGAAGCCGGCCTCGACGGCGAAGCGGGCTGCGGCAGGGACGAAGCGCGCTGCGGGGACGGCGAAGCGGGCGGCGGCGGGCACGACGAAGCGGGCGGCGGCGGGCACGACGAAGCGGGCTGCGGCGGGCACGACGAAGCGGGCTGCGGCGGGCACGACGAAGCGGGCTGCGGCGGGCACGACGAAGCGGGCAGCGGCAGGCACGACGAAGCGGGCTGCCGCAGGCACGACGAAGCGGGCTGCCGCAGGCACGACGAAGCGGGCTGCCGCAGGCACGGCGAAGCGGGCTGCCGCAGGCACGGCGAAGCGGGCAGCGGCCGGCACGACGAAGCGGGCAGCAGCGGCGAGCACCACGCGCGCTGCGACCGGCGCAAAGCGCACCGCAGCCGGCGGCACGACCCGCACCACGCGGCGCGTCGGCGCCACCGCGGAGACCGGGCGTCCGGGCACGCGGCGGGCCGGCACCGTCGCCCGCGCGCCTGCAGGCGCTGCAGCGGGGGGCAGGGCAGGGGCCCGGCGTGCCGCCGCCACAATCGCGCGCACCGGTCGCGCCACCGCCACCAGCAGGTCGGCAGCGAGGGCGGAGCTCAAGGGCCGTGGTCTCTCCCGTGGGGCGGGCACCGAGACCGTCCGCGGCTCCGGCAAGAGCGGCGTCGCCGAGGGCAAGGGCAGCAGGGGCACCGCCGCGAAGGGCCACGGTGGTGGCGGCGGCCGCAGCGCGCCGACGGGCCGCGGCGCGAAGGGTGGCGGCCGCGGCGGAAGCAGGCGCGGGTGACGACGCAGCAGGGCCGGACCGCGCCCCTGGAATAGCGGTCCGGCCCACCGAAAAAGCAGGCCTTCCACGCTTGCGCGAGGCAGCCCGAGGCTTCAACCTGCGCCCGGGCGGAGCCGCCGTGCTCCACATCGGAAGGATGCCACCGTGGATTTCCTCGACCGGTTGATCGATCTGGCGCTGCTGGAGGACGTGGGTCCCGGTGACCTCACCAGCGAGGCGCTCATTCCCGAAGGCGCCCATGGCCGCGCGGTCTTCCTCTGCAAGGAGCGCATGGTGCTCGCCGGCACGGAAGCTGCCCGGCGCACCTTCCGCGCGGTCGACCCCTCCTGCCAGATCCGCTTCCACGTGGAGGAGGGCCGGGTGATCGAGCCCGGCAGCGTCTTCGGGACGGTCGATGGTCCCGTTCGCGCGCTCCTGGTCGGCGAGCGCACGGCCCTGAATTTCCTCCAGCGGCTCTGCGGCATCGCCACCCTGACCCGGCGCTACGTCGAGGCCCTCGAGGGCGGCAAGCTCCAGCTCCTCGACACCCGGAAGACCATCCCGGGCCACCGCGTCCTCGAGAAGGCGGCGGTCCGCGCAGGCGGCGCCCGCAACCACCGCTTCGCCCTCTACGACGGCGTCCTGATCAAGGACAACCATCTGGCGGCGGTGGGCTCGATCGAGGAGGCGATCCGGCTCGCGCGCCTGCGCGCCCCCTCGCTCACGAAGATCGAGGTGGAGGTCGAGGACGTCGACGGCGCCCGCCGCGCGGCGGAAGCAGGGGCCGACGTGATCCTCCTCGACAACATGGGCGACGAGACGATCGCCGAGGCCGTCCGGGCGGTGGCGGGCAGGGCGCTGGTGGAGATCTCCGGCGGCATCACGTTCGAGCGCCTGCCGCGGCTCGCAGCCACCGGCGCCGATTTCGTGAGCGCGGGCGCGATCACCCACCAGGCCCGGGCGGTGGACATCTCCCTCGACCTCGAAGCGGCTGGAGCCTGAAGCCGTGGAGGATCTCGCCGCGGCCCTCCCGTCCCTGCTCACCACCGAGGCCCTCGGCAGGACGCTCCACGTCCACGAGAGCCTCGGCTCCACCAACGACGAGGCGCTGCGTCTCGCCCGGGAGGGCGCGCCCCACGGGACGGTGGTCATCGCCGAACGGCAGACCGCCGGCCGTGGCCGCCGGGGCAGGAGCTGGGCGAGCCCTGCGGGCAGGAGCCTCTACCTCTCGGTGCTGCTGCGTCCGGCGCTGCCGCCGCAGCGGGCGCCGGAGATCGTGCCGGTGGTGGCAGTTGCCGGGGCGGAGGCGCTCCGGGCTGCTGGGGTCGAGGCCTCGATCAAATGGCCCAACGATCTGGTGGCGGGGGCGCGGAAGATCGCGGGGATCCTCACCGAGCTCTCCGCCAGCATGGAGCGGATCCATTTCGTCGTGGTCGGCATCGGCATCAACGTGAACCTCGTCGAGGACGACCTCCCGGAGGAGCTTCGGCCGATCGCCACCAGCGTCCGCACCGAGCTGGGGCGGGAGGTTTCCCGGGCCGATCTTGCCGCAGACTTCCTCGCGCGTTTCGAGTCGTGGCTCGGGCGCCACGAGCGGGGCGGCTTCGAGCCGGTACGGGAGCGGTACCGCGCGCTCTCCTCCACCCTCGGCACGCGGGTACGGCTCATCGAGGCGGAGAGCGAAATCGAGGGGATCGCCGAGGACATCGACGAGGCGGGGGCGCTCCTCCTCCGCCGGGACGACGGCGTCCTCGAGCAGGCCCGCACCGGAGACGTGACATCGCTCCGTCCGGCGCGGTAAGCAGGCAGCCATGCTGCTCGCGGTCGACGTCGGCAACACGAACACGGTCATCGGCGCCTACGAAGGCAGGCGCCTGGTCGAGCACTTCCGGCTCGAAACCCATCCCCACCGGACCTCGGACGAGTGGGGCCTCCTCTGCCACCAGGCGCTGCGCCACCACGGGGTGGATCCGGCGCGGATCGAGGCGGTGGCGGTCTCTTCGGTGGTGCCGCCGATGCAGCACGCGCTCGAACGGATGAGCGCCCGCTACTTCGGCTGCAAGCCGCTCTTCATCGGCCCCGGGGTGAAGACGGGGATGCCCATCCTCTACGACAACCCGCGGGAGGTGGGCGCCGACAGGATCGTCAACGCCGTCGCCGCCTACGAGCGCTGGCCCGGCGCGCTCATCGTCGTCGACTTCGGCACCGCCACCACCTTCGACGTGGTGACCGCCAAGGGCGAGTACCTGGGCGGCGCGATCACCCCGGGGATCTCGATCTCGGTGGAGGCCTTGAGCCGCAACGCCTCCAAGCTGCCGCGGGTCGATCTCGACCGACCCGACCGGGCGATCGGGCGCAACACCGTCTCCTCGATGCAGTCGGGGATCGTCTTCGGCTACGGCGCCCTGGTGGACGGGCTCTGCGCCAGGCTCGCCCGGGAGCTCGGGGGCCCCAGGCCCACGGTGGTCGCGACCGGCGGCCTGGCGCCGCTCCTCGCCGGGGTCTCCGACGCCATCGACGAGGTGGACGAATTCCTCACCCTCGACGGCCTGCGGATCATCTTCGACCGCAACTGACCCCCAGCCCACCCGAGGAGGTGGCTGCTCGCTCGGCCATTGAACGCGGGGTGTTGGTCACGGCACAATGCGCCGGATGCGACACTCCGCCCACAACGGGGCCCCGGCCCCGACCGTCGAGGAGCAGCTCGCCGCAGGCGACGCCGCCTGGGATCGGGGCGATCGCGCCACGGCCCACGAGGCGTGGCGCGCGGCACAGCAGCTCGACGGCAACGACCCGCGGGTCCTCTCGCGCCTCGGCCTCAGCCTCACCCTGGTCGCCAGGGACGAGTACAAGGGCGTGGCCTTCTGCGAGGAGGCGGTGCGGCGCGGTCTCGTCGATGCCGACGCGCTCTGGCGCCTCGCGGTGGTCTACGAGACGACCTTCCAGAAGGAGCGGGCGGTGCGCGCGGTCCGGCAGGGGCTCGCCATCGACACCCACCACCCCGGCCTGGTCTCGATGATCGAGCGGCTCGGGGTGCGGCGCCCCCCGGTCCTCTCCTTCCTCAAGCGCTCCCATCCGCTCAACAAATACCTCGGAATGTTGCGCCACCGGTTGCTCAGTGCCAAGGAAAGGGCATGAGCGACTCGCCCCGGATCTCGACCGACAAGCTGACCCCGGCGCTGCGCAAGCATGCAGACCCCGCGGCCCCGCTGCCGCTGCGGAGCATGGGCGCGCGGCTTCTCGTGCCCACCTCGCCGCAGGACGCGGTCTGCCTCCTCTACCTGCTCTCCTTCGATCCCGACGAGAGCGTCCGGGAGCAGGCGCTGCAGAGCGCCGCGGGCCTACCGGACAAGATCGCCTCCACGGCGCTGCGGGACGACGGACTGCCGCAGCCGGTCCTCGGCTGGCTCGCAGGGCAGGTCGGCGCCAACGAGACCTTCCTCGAGATGCTGGTGCTCAACCAGGCCACGCCGGACGAGGCCCTGGTCGAGGTGGTGCGGAAGGCGCCGGCGCGGATCGCGGAGCTCGTCGCCCAGAACCAGCTGCGGCTGCTGCGCTGCGAGGAGCTCCTCTGCGCGCTGCTCTCCGAATCGAAAGCGGCGCGCTCGGTGATCGACACCACCGCCGACTTCGCGATCCGGTCGGGGATCTACCGGGACGACGTGCCGGCGCTCGTCGACGCGCACCGCCGCATCCACGGCGACGTGCCCCACAAGCCGCCAGAGCACACCGCCGTCTCGGTCCTCGAGGAGTTCCCCGAAGAGCTCGCCCGCGAGGAGGAGCAGGAGATCGCCGAGGAGCGGCGCCTCACCCTGACCCAGCGCCTCCTCAGCATGACGGTCTCCGAGAAGATCAAGCTCGCCACGCTGGGCAACAAGGAAGCGCGCACCATCCTGCTGCGGGACACCAACAAGCTGGTGGCGGTGGCTGCGGTGCAGAGCCCGCGCATCACCGAGAGCGAGATCGTGGCGCTGACCAACTCGCGCACCGTCCACGAGGACGTGCTCCGGGTGATCTACACCAACCGCGAGTGGCTGAAGCTCTACCTGGTGAAATACAACCTGGTGAAGAACCCCAAGACGCCGCTGCCCACCGCGCTGCGCTTCCTCCCCCATGTCCGGCCCAACGATCTGCGCGACCTGTCGAAGAACAAGAACGTCCCCCACGCGATCCAGACCGGCGCCCGCAACCTGACGCTCAAGCAGCAGAAGCACTGAAGCGCTCTCCTCGGCCGAAACGAACGAAGCCCGGCTGCGAGGCCGGGCTTCTTCGAACAGCGCAGCGTGCTCCGATCAGCCCTCGTCGGCCTGCTCGTCGGCGAGGATCCCCTGCAGCCTGGCGAGGGCGTCCTTCGCGCTGCCGAGCCGCTTGCGCTCCGCCTCGAGGGCCGCCTCGCTGGTGGCCTTCGCCTCGCTGACGGAGGCGAGTTCGCCGCGCGCCTGATCGAGGTCGGCCTGGAGGATCTCGGCCTCGAGCTTCGCGGTCTCGAGCTCTTCCCGGACCGAGTCGAGCTCGCCGCGGGTCTTTCCGAGGGTCTCCTCGCCTGCGGCGATCTGCGCCTGCGCGCCGTCGAGCTCACCACGCAGCGATTCGATCTCGAAGCGGCTCTCCTCGCCGAGGCGCTCGAGCTCCGCAGCGGTCCGCTCCTGCTCCTCGCGGGATGCCTCGAGGTTGCCGCGAACCACCGCCAGCTCGGTCTTCACGGTGGCGAGCTGGATCCGGCTGCCGTCCGCGTCGGCGCGGACCTGCTGGAGCTCGCTGCGCAGCCCGTCACGATCGGCGCGCACGCTCTCGAGCTCGGATTCGAGCCCCTCGCGAGCGGTGGCCGCCTCGTCGAGGGCCGTCTGGAGGGCCTGCCGCGCAGCGGCGATCTCCTCGAGCTCGGCTGCGGTGCGCTCCCACTCCTCGCGGAGCCGCTTCACCTGCGCGGCGCGGTCCTCGCTCTCGGCGCTGGCTGCCTCGAGCTTCTGCTGCGTCTCGGAGAGCTCCTGCTCCGCGGCGCCGAGCCGCTCCTGCAGCGCTGCTGCCTCGCCCCGGCTGCCGGCGAGATCGCTGCCCAGGGCGGCGGCGCGGGCCTCGAGCTCCGTCACCCGGTCCAGCAGGGCAGGGAGCTGCGCGGCGTCGGCGCGGAGCACCGAGAGGGTCGCGTCGAGCTTGCGGTTCTGCGCCGCCGCAGCGTCGGCCTTGTGCTGCATCTCGCGCAGGCGGCGCGTGACGTCGTCGTTCTCCTCGCGGAGCCGGGCGATCCGGCGCTCCCGCTCGGCGAGCTCCCGGGCGTCGGTCTCCAGGCGCGCCTCGAGCTCCGCCACCTGGCCGCGGAGGTCGGCGACGTCGAGGCCCTGTGCCTCGGCGCGCTCGCGGGGAGCAGCGAGGCTCTCCTCGTCGCGGGCGAGGGCAACCACCGTGCGCTCGAGATCGGCAGGCGCGTCTCCCAGATCGGAGAAGAGCTCGTCCAGCGCATCCTCGGCAGGAGCCGCCTGGAGCGGAGCGGCCTCCGCAGGTACGACGTCGTCGGCTTCGACCGACTCGATCTCGTCGTCGCCGATCAGCTCGGCGGCGAGATCGAGATCGGAGCCCGCCGGCGGCGCGTCGATGGGGAGCCAGCTCTCCAGCTCCTGCAGGAGCCTGGGGGCGGCGAAGGGCTTGTGCAGGTACGCATCGGCGCGGGTCTTCAACCGCTTGTGGTGGTCGAAGGTCTCCGCCGTGGCGAGGGCCGAGGTGAGCACGAGCGGAATGTCGCGCAGCGCCTCGTCGCGCTTGAACCGGTTGCACCAGGAGAAGCCGGCGCTGGGCCGATCCCCCAGCTCGAGGGCGAGCACCACGGCCCGGGGCTTCTCCGTCCGCGCCCGCTCGAGGGCCTCCTCGCCATCGGTGAAGACGGTGGCATGGACGCCGCGCGTGGCCAGTGCGTCGCGCAGGCCCGTTGCGAAGTCGTCGTCGCTTTCGATGATCAGCACGTCCATTGCGTGTCCTCGCTGCAGGGGCCGCTGTGAGAGCGGCCTGCGTCCGCAGCTTCGGAGCGAGGCTAGACGTGGGGGGATCGCGTGTCAACGAAGCGGCGCAGCGCTGGTGCGCGCCGCTCTCACCCGATCCGCGGCGCTCCCACCGCGCCGCGCGCTCAGCGTTCCTCGACCTGCGAGACGAGCTGGAGCATGTCGCTCTCGTCGAGATCCGAGACCAGCGAGTAGACGATGCCGCGCTGCTGCCAGAGCGCCACGTTGTAGCCGCGCTCGTTCGCCATCACCACGTCGCGCTCGCCGACCCGCGTGCGCCTGCCGTCGGGCATCTCGATCTCGCCGGGGAAGACGAGGAGCGTCGTCCGCCGCGCCGGATCCTCGCCGCCGTAGACGAGATAGGCCGCCTGCCGATCGCGGACGTTGGCGAGCCGTGCCCCCACCAGCCGCGCCGCCTGGGGCGAGCGGAAGGTCGGCGCGCGGACCCGGAAATCCACCTTGCCGCGGAACCAGCTCTCGACGTCGTCCGGCTTGTCGGCGGTGGGCCGAACCTCGAGCGGAAGCGCCCTGGCGTGTTTGTCGACCGCGTCGAAGAGGACCAGCTCCGGGCTCTCCTCGTCGGCGGGGGCGATCACGTAGCCGAAGCTCGCCACCGCAACGAGCCCTGCGGCGACGGCGGAGTAGAGCGAGAAGCGCCGGACCTGCTCCCGCGCACGCTCGCGGGCCATGTCGGTCCGGATCCGTTCGCGCAGCTGCGAGGGGGCGGCGACCTTCTGCTCACCGGCCTTCTGCTGCAGAAAGGAGCGGAAGGCGAGCAGGGCGGAGACCTCGTCGCTGCAACTGGGGCAGGACGCGAGGTGCTCCTCGACTTCCACGCTCTCCCCCGATGCGAATTCCCCGTCGGCATAGGCAGGAAGCAATCGCTCGAGGTCGCTGCAATCCATCGTTCTCGATCCCCTGGGACGACCGGGCTGCGGTCGGTCCCGATCCTAGCGCGTCGCGGTGCGCTTGCGGCGGTACTCGCCGAGGTCGGTGGGCGCCTTCTCCTTCGGCTCCTTCGGAGCGAAGGCCGCTTCGATCGCCTCGTCGGAGACGAAACCCGAACCGCGCGCGAACTCCTTCAGCTTCTTCTGGAGGAGCTTGCGGCCACGATAGAGGCGGCTCATCACCGTGCCCACCGGGCAACCGACGATCTCGGCGATCTCGTTGTACGAGAAGTCCTGGAGGTCGGCGAGGATGACCACGAGCCGGAAGTCGATGGGCAGCTCGTCGATGGAGCGGAGCACGTCGTCGCTCAGCAGCCGATCGAAGAAGTACTGCTCCGGGTTGGCGGCGTATTCGGTGGCACGGCGGCTGATGAAGCGCTCGTGCACCGTCTCCTTCTCTGCTCCCTCGACCACCGTGCGCTCCTTCACCTTCCGGCGGTACCGGTTGATGAAGGTGTTGGTGAGGATCTTGAAGAGCCAGGCCTTGATGTTGGTGCCGCGCTCGAATTTGTCGAAGAAGCGGTAGGCACGCAGGAAGGTATCCTGGACCAGATCCTCGGCGTCGCGCTCGTTCTTGGTGAGCCGCAGCGCCGCGGAGTAGAGCGGGTCGAGATGCTCGAGGGTGAGCTCCTCGAACTCCCGGCGGGTGGCGTTGGTGTGGCGAAAATCGAACACCGATGCTTCTCCCCTCGCCCCGACTGGACGGACGAAATTCACGAAAATCCAATGTCCCTTTCAGAACAATTGCCCTTCGTCCGCAACATAACCACTTCGCGAGACCCAACAAGAAGTCCGCTGCCCATATTCCGAGGGCTCGCCAAGTCGGGGAGCGACCGTTTCGATCGGTCTCGGGGCGATTCGCCGCTCCCACGTACCTTCAGATGCAGCGGCCGGGCCAATGGTTCCGCAAGGTGCAAAAAACCGTTTCCGGGCGGGCCTGGGGCCGATCCGGTGCGAGCGGGCGCCCGCCACCCGGCCTGCCGCGGTGCGCCAAAGTGGCAAAACGGCCACGCGACCCCTGACACGCTGTCCGAGCCCCCGTCGCAGGAACGACGAAGCCGGCCACGCGACGGGTCGCGGGCCGGCTTGCGGGGCGAAGCCTGTTCGGCAGCTTACGCCTTGATCCTGCCGACCAGCGCGTCGGCCAGCGGGGTGTAGGGCAGGCGGAGGGCCTCGGCCACCGCCTCGTAGGTCACGCCGCCGCCCAGGGTGTTCACGCCGAGGGCGAGGGCGCGATCCGACTGGATCGCCTCCACCGCGCCGAGGTCGGCCAGCTTGACCGCGTAGGGGGTGGTGACGTTGGTGAGGGCGAAGGTCGAGGTCTGCGACACCGCGCCGGGCATGTTCGCGACGCAGTAGTGGACCACGCCGTGCTTGATGAAGGTCGGGTTGTCGTGGGTGGTGGGGACGCAGGTCTCGATGCAGCCGCCCTGGTCCACCGCCACGTCGACGACCACGGAGCCGTCGCCCATCTCCTTGAGCATCGCCTCGGTGACGAGCTTGGGAGCTGCGGCGCCGGGGATGAGCACGGCGCCGACGACGAGATCCGACTCGCGCACCGCGTTGGCGATGTTCACCTGGTTGGAGAACATGGTGGAGATGCGGCCGCCGAAGATGTCGTCGAGGTAGCCGAGACGGTCGATGTTGGTGTCGAGGATGGTCACGTCGGCGCCGAGGCCGATCGCCATCTTCGCCGCGTGGGTGCCGACCACGCCGCCGCCGATGATCGCGACCTTGCCGCGGCGCACGCCGGGGACGCCGCCGAGGAGGATGCCCTTGCCACCCTTCTCGCGCTCGAGGCACATCGCGCCGACCTGCACGGCCATGCGGCCGGCTACCTCGGACATCGGCCGGAGCAGCGGCAGCGAGCCGTTCGCCAGCTGGATGGTCTCGTAGGCGATGCCGGTGGCCTTCTTCCGGACCAGGACGTTGGTGAGCTCGGGGTCCACGCCGGCGAGGTGCAGGTAGGTGTAGATCAGCTGGCCGTTCTGGATGCGGGGGTACTCCTCCGCGATCGGCTCCTTGACCTTCACGATCATCTCCGCCTCGCGCCAGACCTGATCGGCGGTGTCGATCATGGTCGCGCCAGCGGCGATGTAATCCTCGTCGGGGATGTACGAGCCCAGGCCCGCGCCCTTCTGGACCAGGACCTTGTGGCCGCGCGAGGTGAGCGCACGCACGCCTGCCGGCACCATGCCCACGCGGTACTCGCGAACCTTCACTTCCTTGGGAACACCAACGATCACGACGACCTCCGAGGTCAGAACTCGCGGCGCGTATAGCAGCGCGCCGAGGCGGTCGCAAGCCGCGGCGCGTTGGTTTTGGACGCGCAGGATGGCATCGCGGGCCGCGGTCTGTTAGCCATGCGCGCCCGCAGCGAAAAGCGCGCCGATAGGAAGAACCAGATGACCGCGCCCCGTCTTCTCTTTGCCGACCCCGAGGGGAACCTCTACGACCACCCCGAGCTCCTCGCCGCCGCCCGCCACGGCGAGGCGGTGGGCGAGCCCGACGAGACGCCGATCCCGCTTCCCGCGTTCGGACGGCTCGCCTCGCTGCCCGGCCGCCTCCCCATCGGCGTCGATCCGGAGACCGGCGAGCTGGTGGTCGTCGACGAGATCACCGTGGGCGAGCGCACCTTCCAGCCGGTGGCGGTGGGGGCGATGTTGCAGCCGGGCTACACCCGCACGCTGCTGCCTGCGGACGAGCCCCTGGGCGACGCGCCGGTGCTGCCGCAGTGGGCCTATACCGCTGCGGGCTGGGGCGAGGAGGGGCCGGTGGTCTGGGCGCTCCACACCGATCAGCGCACCCACTGGAACCCGACCGACTTCTCCACCCGCGAGCTCGGCGGCATCGTGCAGGCGCGTCTCCTCGGCGAGGGGAGCAACCGCATCCTCAAGCAGCTCAAGACCTGCGCCCTGCAGTACAACTGCTTCACCTCGCAGAACACCTTCTATTGCAGGGACGAGGCGGCGATCCCGGCGTCGGTGATGTGCAACGCCCGCTGCGTCGGCTGCATCTCCGACCAGCCCGAGGACGGCCCCCCCGCGTCCCACGAGCGCATGGACGACGCGCCGCTCGCGGAGGAGATGGCCCGGGTCGGCATCCACCACCTGAAGAACGCCACCGGCAGGGTGATGGTCTCCTTCGGCCAGGGCTGCGAGGGCGAGCCGCTCACCCGCTGGAAGGTGATCGAGAAGGCGATCCGCGCCATGCGCGCGGAGACGAGCCGCGGCTCGATCAACATCAACACCAACGGCTCGCTCACCGAGGGGCTCGACGCGCTCTTCCGCGCGGGCCTCGACGCGGTGCGCGTCTCCTTGAACTCCGCCTGGGCGCCGCTCTACCGCGCCTACTACCGGCCGATTGGCTACGACTTCTCCGACGTCGAGGCCTCGATCGCGGCGGCCCGCCGGCACGGTGGCTACGTGGCGCTCAACCTGCTCCTCTTCCCCGGCGTCACCGACCGGGCGGGCGAGGTGGAGGCACTCTGCGAGCTGGTGGCGAAGCACCGGGTCGACCAGGTGCAGACGCGCTCGCTCTGCATCGATCCCCAGCAATACCTCGCCGTGGCTGGCGAGGTGGCGGCGCCCGGCGAGCCGATCGGCGTTCCTGCCCTCCTCGAGCGGCTCCAGGCGGCGCGCCCCGGCCTGGTGATCGGCAACTTCGCCCGCGGGCTCGACGAGCGGTAGGCCGCCTGCCGCCGGCAGCGGCGGCTGTGGGTGGATAGCTTCCCCGGGCGGCGGACGTCGCGCGGGGGAATGGGTGAGCAGGCCTTCCGCAGGCCAGGCGCACGGCGGCAGGGACGGAATAGGGCGGCGGATCGTGGGGACGCTGCTCCTGGCGCTCGCCTATGCCTTCGCGGCGCTCCTCGGCGGGACGCTCGAGGTGGCCCCGGTCAACGTCAGCCCCGTCTGGCCTGCTGCGGGTGTCGCCCTCGCCGGCCTGCTCCTCTACGGGCGCTCCCTGTGGCCGGGCGTCTTCCTCGGTTCGTTCTCGGTCCTCGCCGTCGTCCTGGTTGCATCGACGGAGAGCCTCCCGAGGGGGCTGCTCACCGCAGCGGGCGTCGCCGCCGGTGCGTCGGCAAGCGCGGTCTTCGCCACCTTCCTCGTCCAACGCTTCGCCCTCGAGCGGGTCCCGCCCCATTCCCTGCGCGGGCTCGCGGCGCTGGTCGGCCTCGGCGCGCTGATCGGCCCGCTGCCCAACACGCTGATCGGGACGGCGATGGTCGGGCTCGCGGGTTACGTCGAGCCGCACCATCTCGCCGGGGCTGCAGCCTCCTGGTGGCTCGGTGACGTGGTGGGGATCCTCGTCGCCGCGCCGCCGCTCCTCCTCCTCGGAGAGCGCCATCCGATCGGCCCGTCGCGCAGCGTGGCCGAGGCGTTGCTGCTGCTCTTCCTCTTCCTCGTGGTGGGGGCCGTCGCCTTCGGGCCGTGGGTCCCCGCCACCCGCCAGTACCAGCTCGCCTACCTGGCGCTGCCGCTGCTGGTCTGGGCAGCGCTCCGCTTCGGTCTGGCGGGCGCCGCCGCCGGGAATCTCCTCGTCGCCTCCATGGCGATCACCTGGACCGCCGCACGGCAGGGACCCTTCGCCGGCCTCGACGTGGGCGAGTCGCTGCGCCTTCTCCAGATCTTCGTGGTGGTGGTCTCGGTGACCTTCCTCGCCCTCGCGGTGGTGATGGAGGAGCGGGCTGCAGCGCACCGCGCCCTCTCCGCCGCCCGCCGAGAGCTGCGCAACCAGGTGGAGGAGCAGACCCGGGCCCTCCGCCACTCCCTCGCGCTCTTGCGCGCCACCCTGGACGCAACCGCCGACGGCATCCTCGTCGTCGACGGGCAGGGGCGGATCGTCAGCTTCAACCGGCGCTTCCTCGAGCTGTGGCGGCTGCCCCGCTCGCTGCTCGAGGCCGGCGACGATCGGGCCGCCATCGGCGCGGTCCTCTCGCAGCTGGAGGACCCCGACGGCTTTCGCGCCCGGGTCGAGGAACTCTACGGGCACCCCACTGCCGAGGCCCACGACCTGGTGCAGCTCCGCGACGGCAGGATCTTCGACCGCTTCTCCCGGCCCCAATGGCTCGATGGCCAGCCGGTGGGCCGGGTCTGGAGCTTTCGTGACGTCACCGCGCGCCGCCTCGCGGAGCGGGAGCGCGACAGGCTGCTCGTGCAGGAGCAGCAGGCGCGCCGCGAGGCGGAGCAGGCCCACGCCCGCACGATCTTCCTCTCCGAGGCGAGCCGGGCGCTGGCCACCTCGATGTCCTTCGCGGCGACCGCCCGCCGCGTGGTCGGGCTCGCGCTCGCCGGCGGCGGGCGTTTCGCCACGCTCTATCTCGTCGATGCGAGCGGGCGACCGGCGCCGGTCGCTGCTGCCCATTTCGACGGGGCAGCGATCGGGTGGCTGCTCGAGGAGGACGGGGGCGCGCCGCCGGTGCCCAACCTCGACGGCAGGGTGCGGAGCACCCTCGAGGCCGGTCGGTCGCAACAGTGGCGTGGCGACGGGGAGCTGGGGCCGGTGCTCTGCGTCCCCCTGGCCAGCCGGGGTCGGTTCATCGGCGTGCTGGCGGTGGGCAGGCGTGCCGGGGCGGGCCCCTTCCGCCGGGAGGATGCCGCGGTGCTCGAGGAGCTCGGGCAGCGCTCCGCCCTCTCGCTGGAGAACGCCGCGCTGCTGCGGGAGGCACAGGAGGCGGTGCGCGTCCGCGACGACTTCCTCTCCATCGCCTCGCACGAGCTCAAGACGCCGCTCACCACGCTCAAGCTCCAGCTCCAGAAGATGGAGCGGATCCTGCGGCGCGATCCCACCGACACGCGGATCGTCGGGCTGCTCCAGTCGGTGGTGCGGCAGAGCGGCAGGCTCCACGCGCTGATCGACGAGCTCCTCGACCTCTCGCGGATCACCACCCACCGGATCGCGCTGGTGAGCGAGCACCTCGACTTCGGCGAGCTGGTCGCTGAGAGCGTCGAGCGCTCGCGGGAGCCTGCTGCCCGCGCCGGCTCGTCGCTCCTGCTCACGACCGAGGGGGAGCTCCACGGGAGCTGGGACCGCGTGCGTCTCGAGCAGGTGGTGGGGAACCTCGTCTCCAACGCGGTGAAATACGGCGCCGGCAGGCCGATCGAGGTGCGGGTCCGGGACCAGGGGGATCTCGTCCGGCTCGAGGTGGAGGATCACGGCATCGGGATCTCGCCCGAGGACCAGGCGCGGATCTTCGAGCGCTTCGAGCGGGCCGTCGCCTCCCGCCACTACGGTGGCTTCGGCCTCGGGCTTTGGATCGTGCGGCAGGTGGTCGAGGCGATGGGCGGGCGGATCTGGGTGGAGAGCGTCGCCGGGCGGGGCTCGACCTTCACGGTGGAGCTGCCCCGCGGGCAGCCGCAGGCGGCGATGGGCGAGCATCCGCCTTGAGCTTGCGCCCCGTGGCGGCGGCGGGTGATGGTGCCGCGGTGCTGCGCCATCTCCTCGTGCTTCTCCTCCTCCTCGCAGTTGCCTGCGCCTCGCCGGAACGGCGCCGTTCCTGGGACGACATCGATCTCGGGCCGCGGGCGAGCCGCGCCGCGGTGGACGGGCCACGCGAGCTTCCGCCGCTGGATCCCGCCGACGCCGACGCCGTGCTGCCGGTGAGCGAGAGGCCGCCGCGGCCGGACGCCTACGGCGCCCCTGCAGGCGGCAGGCTCCTCGCGAATTTCGAGGGGCCGGTCGATGCGTTGCCGGCGCGGGACCTCGCGCTGCCGGAGCCGCTCTGGGTACCGGCGCTGCCGCCGTCGTTGGCAGGCGCGGTCGAGAGCGGGGCGCTGGTCCCGGAACTGGCGGTGGACGGCTTCGCCGAGGCGGACCTCGACGGCGATGGCCTCGACGAGCTGGTGGTCCTCGCCAGGCCCCGTGCCCTCTTCGAGCGGGAGGGGCCCGAGCGCTTCGCCCTGCTGCTGGCGCTGGAGCGCGTTCCCGGTGGCCACCGGCTGCAGGGCTGGGCCCGCTTCTCGCCGCGTCGCCACGCGGCGCCCGGCGGTCCCGCCCGCTGGTGCCATGCCTCCTTCCGGCTCGCCGGCTTCCTGCGCCGGGGAGAGCGGGCGGTGCCGGTGGTCTGGGAGGAGCAGGGCGTCGCGTGCGCGCAGCTCGTGGGCGGCGGCTTCGATCGGCTGCTCCACGTCGCTCCCCTGGACGGCGGCGGCCGATCGATCGTGGTGGCAGGTGCGCGGCTTCGCCCCGAAGGCGCCGCCGACCTCTACGACGGCGCGGCCTGGGCAGCGGACGTGGACGGCGACGGCGCCGAGGAGCTGGTGGTGCGGGGCGTCGCCTCGGAGGCGCGGCAGTGCAGGGGGGGCGGCGAGGCCACCTGGACCGAGGAGCTGGCGGCGCGGGTGGTCGACCCTGCGGGCATCCGGGCGGTGCGCGAGGGCAGGGCGCTCGACCTCCCCGACGGCGTGCTGCCGGCGGCGCTCCTCCGCCGCCATCCCGCCGCCTGCGGCACGGCGGTGGGGCCCCCACGCTGACCTTGCGGCTGGGGGGCCGACCCTCTAAAGCGTGTTGACAGTTTGCGCTGCCAACACCGCCCTTCTCGGGCGCCGGGCCGAGGCCCTCTCTGCTTCAATGAGGACAGTTCCACGCGTGAGACCAGCCCACGCGCCAGCGCTCTCCTCTCTGCAGACGTTTAGCGTCTCCGCCTGCTTGGCGGCGACGGGAGGCCACGAAAGCCCCGGGTACTGCCCGAGGTTCG
>NZ_JAWLCN010000019.1 GCF_041687135.1 Vulgatibacter sp.
CGAACCTCGGGCAGTACCCGGGGCTTTCGTGGCCTCCCGTCGCCGCCAAGCAGGCGGAGACGCTAAACGTCTGCAGAGAGGAGAGCGCTGGCGCGTGGGTTGGTCCCAACGCGTGGAACTATCCTCGTCGAAGCAGAAAGGGCCTCGGCCCGACGCCCGAGAAGGGCGGTGTTGGCGGCGGAAACTGTCAACACGCTTTACGGGGCCTGCCTCCAACGGGTCTGTAGGGCGGGCAGCGCCTCCTGCAGGATGTCGAAGGAGGCCTTGCGCAGCTCGTGGTGGCGCGGGCTCTCCCAGCCCTCCCACCGGTAGGTCGCGAAGCCTGCTGCGGGAAGCACCCACACCTCGCCCTCGCGCACCGCTGCCGGGAGGGAGTCCGCCAGCGTGCCGTCCGGCCCGAGGCTCACCGCCGCCACCGCGACGCCGTCGGTGGTCGAGGTGGCGAGGGCCCGGGGCGCCGCATCGCCGTCGATCACCTGGTGGCTGGAGGGATCGGCGAAGTGGAGCAGGCTCCAGGGGATGCGCACCTCGAGCACACTCCCTTCGATGCCGTACCAGAAGTTGCTCGTGCTCCGCTCCGCCTCGTGGCCCACCGGGAGCGTGCCGATCGGATCGTCGACGAATGGTCCGAGCACCTCGCCCTCGTCGACGTATTCCCAGTTGATCAGGTTGCGCATCGGGACGAAGCGACCCGCGTCGCTGGCAACGCTGCGGTGCAGCTGGCCCTCCGCGCGGAGGCCGTGCCACACGCCGTAGAGATCGTAGGAGGGGACGACGGCGAGCTGCACCGCCCCCTCCGCGGCGCCGGCGATGGAGAGGAGGAATTCGACCCGGCGCCCGGCGGCGATCGTGCGCGCCTCGTCGAGGAAGCTCTCGCCCCTGGCGGGATCGACGGTGTCGAAGGCGAGCAGGTAGCGGACCTTGCTCCAGTCCGGGGCACCGTCGCCGTCCGGATCGAGATCGGCGACGCGGAGCCGCACGTGGAGGTAGCCCTCGTCGTGCTCCACGGTGAGGTCGCGCAGGGCGCGGGCCGCGTCCTGATCGTCGATCGGCACCAGCGGCCCTTCACCGCCGGTAGCCTGCGGCGCCGTGCTCCACTCGTCGTCCTCGCCGTCGAGGAAGTGGTAGCGCTCGGCGGGGCCCGGGCGCATCGCGATCAAGCCGAAGTTCTGCTCCGGGCTCATCGGGTTGAACCAGAGGCGCCGCCGCTCCGCCGGGAGCTCGATGGGATCGACGATCCAGGTGCGCTTCCACCACTCGTCGACGAGGGCGAAGAGGAAGGCGCCGTCGAGGCCGGCGTCGAGGACGTTGCCCAGGGTGCGGACCATGCCGTGGCCCTGCTCCCGCTCGTCGAGGCCGCCGTGGTCGAGGCCGGAGGGGGCTGCGTGGGCCGATCCCTGGCTCGAGGGCAGGCCGATCTCGCCGACGATGAGGGTGTAGCCCTCGTACCAGGCGCGGAGATCGCGCAGGTAGCCGAGGTAGGGATTGAGCCCCGCCTCGTCCTCCACCTGGTAACCCGGGTCGTACATCACGAACTCCGGGTAGTAGGGATAGGCGTGGTAGGAGATGAAGACACCGGACGTGAAGTGCGCCTCGTCCACCGCGATCCGCTTCATGTCGATGGCGAATTCGTCCTCGCTCGACACCGGCCACTCGGGTTCGGTGGGGTGGGTGAGGGGATCGAGGGTCGGCCAGTTGGAGAAGCCGATCGGGTGTTCCGCCCCGTAGCTCGCTGCCTCCCAGGCCACGAGGTAGTCGAAGGCCTCGGCGATGAAGGGCTCGATCGGATCGCCGTCCTCCACGGAGAAGGCGGTGCCCGCGTAGGAGCGCGCGTCGGGATGGAGCGCGTAGGTCGACTCGAGGGTGTAGGGCTCGACCTCGCGGCCGATGAGATAACCGAGGAGCCACGGGGAGACGTCCGCGTCGAAGACGCCGGTGGCGCGGCCGTAGTTCTCCGGCCGATCCGGTCCCGCCTCCGGGATCACGCGGTTGCCGTGGACCACGTCGACCACCCGCTCGATCTCGTCCCGGAACCAGAGCACCACCTCGTCGGCGAGGTAGTCGAAGGGCGGCGCCTCCGGCTCGATCAGCCAGGCGCCCTGGAGGAGGAAGAGCGGCCGGTCGGGGTGGGCGAGGTTGTGGCGCCGCAGCTCCTGGTAGAAGGCCGGGCTCTGCACCGTGTAGATGCGGATCACGTTGGCGCCGAGGTCGGCGGTCGCGGCGATCCACCGGGCGATCTGCGCCCGGCTCGCGGCGAATTCGCCGGGAAAGGTCCCCGGCACCGCGAGGCCGAAGTTCACGCCGATGGGGAGGAAGGGCGCGTAGCCGCCGGCGCCACGCCTGGCGACGAAGCCCTCCGCCGTCGCGCGGAAATCCCAGCGATCGGCTGCGGGCTCTGGCGCTGGGGGCGAAACCGCCTCGCTGCCGCAGGCCGCGAGCGCCAGCAGCACCAGGGCTGCGAGAGGGGAACGGAGCATCACCAATCCCGTCGGACGCCGAGGAGCATCTCGTTGCGCTGGACGCGATCGCCGCCGGCGCTCTCCCAGCGGCCGAGCCAGTCGGCGCGGAGCTGCCAGCTCTCGTCGAGCCCGTAGCCCACGCCGCCGAGGGCGATCACGTGGCGCTCCACCGCGACGTCCTGCACCCGCAGGTAGTCGGCGCGGTCGCCGCCGCCGATGCCGGCAGTGAACTCGAAGGCGCCCGCCACCGACCAGCTGGCCTGCGCGAGCGCGGCCAGGCTCGGATCCCGCCCCGATTCGAAGCCGCGCCAGATCCGCAGGCTCGCGGCGACGCCGTCGCGGGCCCAGGCGACGGCGGGGCTCAGCACCTCGACGCCGCTGCCGGAGAAGTCGAGGTGCCAGTAGCGCAGGTAGAGCCAGAAGCCGCCGCCAGCCTGCATGCCGAGCTCGGCGAAGGCATTCCAATCCGGCGAGAAGGTGGGGGCGAACGCGGCGCCCATGCCGCCGGCGAGGACCCAGCGCTCGTCGAGCTGCCAGGCGGCGGTGGCGCCCAGGACCGCGTCCCGTGCAGCCTCCTCGCCGAAGCGCCGCTCCTGGAGATCGAAGGTGCCGCCGAGGCGCAGGCGCCGGGTCACCGCGGCGTCGAAGGCGGCGCGGCCGATCCAGCCGTCGAGCCCGTCCGCTTCGGTCACCGGCCCGCCCTGCACGAACATCCGGTAGCCCTTGCGCTCGAGGTCGCGGACGAGGGCGCAGGCGGAAGCGTCGCCCCCGGCGCAGAGCCTGCCGAGATCCGCCTTCGCCGCGGGCTCGTCGCCCAGCTCGAGGAGCGCGAGGGCGCGCGAACGGCGCGCGGCGTCGTCGCCGGGGTTGCCTTCGAGCCAGGCCCCGTAGGCTGCCACCGCGGCCGCGTGTTCGCCGCGCCAGAAGGCGACGTCGGCCCGGGCCCGGATCACCTCGGGGTCGTGCCCCATCGAAGCGGGGAGGGCGGCTGCAGCGGCGGAGGCCTCGTCGAGGCGCCCCTGCCAGCCGAGGACCCGCAGCCGGAGGGCGGCGAGCTGCGCGCTCTCGGGGTGGTGCGAGAGACCGAGGTCGAGCCAGGCGAGGGCTTCCGCGTGCTTTCCCTGCCAGGCGAGGAGCTGCGCCAGGGCGAGGAAGCGGTCGGCGTCCCGCGGGGCGGCTGCCTGGCAGCGCCGGGCGATCGCCTCCGCCTCCGCCTCCGCTGCGCCGCGCTCGAGGAGCACCGCCGCGGACGCACACTCGTCCGCCCGGGCCCCCGAGGCGAGGCAGACCAGGGAGAGGGCGGTGGTGATGCGGGCGAAGGTGAGGATGCGCAGCTGCATGGTTCCCACGTGTCCGGGTCATAACACTGGCGGATACCCCGGGGGAAACCCCAGGATGCAGAGCCGATGGATCGCAGGCTTCTCACCACGTTGCTGGCGCTGGGGACGGCGGGCTGCTCGCTGCCCTGGGCGGACCCCGGGGCCTGCGCCGCCCCCGATCCCGAGGCGGTGGCGGGGCAGGCGCGCCACTCGATCGAGACCCGGGCCTTCCGCGCTGGCGCCACCGTCGACGCCGCGGGCAGGCCCTTCGCCGCCCGCCTGCCCGAGGGGTTCGGGGCGGGGGAGGCGGTGGTGAGCTGGCCCGACCCGGGCCGCTTCGCCGGCGCGCCGGACGAGCTTCTCGCCCTGTCTACCCGCAGCTTCGTCTACGACAACGCGCTCCTCGCGCTGGAGCGCACCAGGAGCGGGGATCGGGCGGGGGCTGCCGCGCTGCTCGCGACCTTGGCGGCGCTGCAGCTGCCGGACGGCGCCTGGGGCTTCAGCTTCGACCTCGAAGGTCCCTTCTACGACGCGGGCTACGTCCGGGCCGGAACGGTGGCCTTCGCGGTCTACGCGTTCGCCAAATACGCCAGCCGCTTCGACGATCACCGCTTCCGCGCCTTCGCCGGCCGCGGGGCCGACTGGCTCCTCGCGAGCCGCGATCCGCTCACCGGCCTGGTCCTCGCGGGGCGGGGACGCTGGCTCGAGAGCGGCCGGCGCTTCGACGGGAGCTACGTCGCCGACTTCGTCGCCACCGAGCACCAGATCGACAGCTACTTCGCCCTGGCCGCCCTCGGCGGCGTCGATCCCGACGGGCCCTGGAGCGGCGGCGCCCGGGCGATCGAGCAGGCGATCCTCCGCTGGCTCTGGGACGAGGAGGAGGGGCGCTTCGTGCAGGGGCACGCGGCGTCGCGGGGGCACGACCGCGGGAGCGCCCTCGACGCGGCGGGTACCTGGGGCGCGCTCTTCCACCTCGCCGGCGGCAGGCTCGAGGAGGCACGCCGCTGTCTCGCCTGGGTCGAGCGCAGCCACCGCAGCGGCGGCGGCCTCAAGCCCTACGCCGACGGCCCCGACACCTGGTTTGTGGAGGGCTCGGTGGCCCACGCCCTCGCCTGGCACCGCCTCGCGCCGGCGGAAGGGCAGGCCGCTGCCTCGCTGCAGCGGATCGCGGCCCTGGGCTGCAGCACCGGCCTGCCCCTGATCTACGCCGACCGTTGGGCGGAGGACTTCCCGGTGGCTCCCGCTGCGGCACCGACGCTCTGGTTCGTGCTCGCCGCGGAGGAGATCCGCGGGAGGGGCGCGCCCTTCCTCTGGAGCGAAGGTACCTGAGCTCCTACCCGAACGGGCTAAGGTTGCGGCTGGACCCTTGCGGGGGGTTCGCGGTAGGACTCGTCAGGAAAGCGTAGTCAAGACGGGCACCTTCACCAAGAGTCGACTTCCAGATGTGGCAGCGGTCCGGAGCCAGCCCATTCGCAGTGCTCGTGCTCACCATCGTCGTCCTCGAGGCGGCAGCGATGGCGACGCTCGCGGCGGCGTTCGTGCTCAACGCGACCGGCCGCGTGCCCTACGAGGACCTGCTCCTCGCTGCGGGCGCTGCGCTGTCGGCGATCGGCGGCTCGGTCGTCGTGCTCACCGGCTACATCATCGCCTTCCACGTCTTCGCCACGGCCCGCGAGCAGCGCCGGCAGGAGCGGGTGCGCGGTTGGTCGGTTTGGTGGCGGGGGCTGTTGCAGTACACCCGCCGCGACGTGGCGGGGGAGCTGCCGCGGGAGGCATTCGACGCCTTCCTCGATCTGCGCGAGGTGCTCTCGTCCGAGGAGAACGAGCGGCTGGCAGTCCTCGCCGATCGCTATGGGATCGCCGAGCAGCTCGCGGGCCGGCTCGCCACGAAGAAGCAGACCAGGCGCCTCGACGCGCTGCAGGATCTCGCCAGGGCGCGCCTCGCGCCGGCGCTCCCTGCGATCGTCGCCCAGCTCCGCGATCCCGAGCCGCTGGTGCGGCGCCACGCGCTCCGTGCCGCTGCCCGAACCCTCGCCCGGATCCCCGCTGCGGTCCGCGCGGCAGGGGTCGAGGCCTTCGTCCGTGCCCTGCGGGAGGTGGATCTGCCGCCCTCCCTCCTCGCCGAGTCGATGCTCCTGCTCGAGGAGGCCGCAGCCGAGGTGGTCGCGCCGATCCTCGCCGATCCCGCGTCCCACCAGCCCGCGCTCCAGGCCGCGCTCGTCGCCGCAGGCCGCCGCGAGCTCCGCGGGCTCGCCGAAGCGGTGCTTCCCTTCGTCGATCATCCGGAGCCCGAGGTCCGTGCGGCTGCCCTGCGCGCGCTCGCCGGGATGGGACGGCTTCCCGCAGGTGGCGAAGCCGCCGTGGTCGCGCGGGTCGACGACGAGCGGCCCTTCGTCCGCGTCCACGCGGCGCGGGCCGCAGCGCTGCTTCCGATCGAGTCCGCCGGCGAGGTGCTCTGGAGGCGCCTCGGCGATTCCTCCTGGTGGGTCCGCCTCGCTGCAGCGGAGTCCCTCGGCGCCCTCGGCGCTGCGGGCCGCAGCGATCTCGAGCGCGCCGCCCTCGACCACCCCGACCGCTTCGCCCGCGACATGGCGCAGCAGGCCCTCGCCGACCTGCGCTGGAAGGCGGCGTAGATGAACGAGCTCCTCGCCGCCTTCTCCGATCCCGCGCTGCGATCTCGCCTCGTCGACGACGTGCTCACCCTGCTGCAGGCCTCGGTCCTCTGCTACTTCGCGGCGATGTCCACCATCTCGATGGTGGTGGGCTACCTCGGTCTGCGGACGATGCGCACCACCGCGCGCCTCGGCTCGGCGGCGCCGCTGGCGGATCTGCTCGCCTACGACGCCCACAAGCCGGTCTCCATCCTCGTGCCCGCGTACAACGAGGCGGGCTCGATCGTGGAGAGCGTGCGCTCCTTCCTGCGGCTGCGCTTCCCCGAATTCGAGGTGATCGTCGTCTCCGACGGATCCACCGACGACACGATCGAGCGGCTCACCGAGGCCTTCGCCCTGGTGGAGCAGCAGCAGATCTATCCGGAGCGGATCCGCACCAGTCCCGTGCGCCGGGTGCTGCGCTCGCTGCGCCACCCGAACCTCGTCGTGGTCGAGAAGGAGAACGGCGGCAAGGGCGACGCGCTCAACGCCGCCCTCAACCTCTCCCGCTTTCCGCTGATCTGCACCGTCGACGCGGACTCGCTCCTCGAGGCCGAGGCGCTCCTCCGGGCCTCCCGCCACTTCCTCGACGACGAGACCGTGATCGCGGTGGGCGGCTCGATCCGCCCCTTGAACGGCGCCACCGTTCACGCCGGGCAGGTCACCGGCCTCCACCTGCCGCAGCGCTGGATCGAGCGCTTCCAGATCGTCGAGTACGCCCGCTCCTTCTTCACCGGCCGGGTGGGGTGGGGCAGCGTCAACGCGCTGCCGATCATCTCCGGCGCCTTCGGCATGTTCCGGCGGGACCGCGTCCTCACCGTCGGCGGCTACCGGACCGAGACCGTCGGCGAGGACCTCGAGCTGGTGCTGCGCCTGCACCGCCACCACCGCGAGCAGCGGATCCCCTACCGGATCGTCTCGCTGCCCGAGCCGATGTGCTGGACCGAGGTGCCGTCGGATTGGGCGAGCCTGCGGCGGCAGCGAAACCGCTGGCAGCGCGGCCTCTGGGAGGCGCTCTGGATCCACCGCGGGATGTTCCTCAACCCGCGCTACGGCAGGCTCGGGACACTCTCGCTCCCCTTCCTCTGGCTCTTCGAGGCGATCTCGCCCTTCGTCGAGATGGTGGGCTACGTGCTCCTGCCGGTGGCCCTCGTCCTCGGCGCCCTCGAGGGGGAGTTCGCGCTCCTCTTTCTCAGCCTGGCGATGGCCTATGGCGCGCTCCTCTCGATGATGGCGGTCGGGGTCGAGATGCTCCTCCTCCACCGCTATCCCACGCTGCGCGAGCGGGTGGTGCTCCTCGTCGCCTCCCTGGTCGAGGTGATCGGCTACCGGCAGGTGCTGGTGCTCGAGCGCTTCCTCGCCAACTTCCAGGTGTGGAGCAAGCGCGGCACGTGGGGCAAGGCGCGGCGCCTCGGGATCCGGAGTGTCGAGCCGGCCGCGGCAGGCGCCGGGGCGGGTCCCGCGGCAGCAGCAGAGCGCGAGCGCGCCCGCCGCTCCGCCTGATCGTTTGTTGTCCACCACCACGCTTCGCCGGCGCCCCTGCCTCTTCCTCCCGGGCCGGCGGGGCGTATGTTCGCCTTGCGAAAGCGAGGAAGAACGATGCGACGCGCCGGTCCCGCCATGCTGCTGCTCCTGCCCTTCGCCGCAGGGGCGGAGCCCTCCGTCTCGAAGTCGATGGAGCCCGAGGAGCGGGCCCCCGAGGTCCGCAACTGGGGCAACCTGCGGATCGGCGGCGCCGTCGGCGGCGGTGACGGCAGGCCGGAGATCTGCGGCGAGTTCGCGCCGCTCGACTTCCTCTCGATCGAGGGCTGCGGGAGCGGGGCGGGGATCCTCCACGACGAGGCGGTGAACGAGGCCTCCCACTACCGGGTGAAGCTGCGACTCCTCCGCTTCGACGCGGGGCCGCTCCTCCTCGAGCCGGTGGTGGGTGTCGGCATGATCGAGCTGCAGGTCGGCAAGGACGACGTGGGCTTCCGCTTCGAGGACGTGGGGCCCCGCGGCGTCGAGACTGCCGGCGTCGAGGCGATGGGCGGGCTGCGCGCGCTCTTTCCGGTGGGCGCCGGCTTCGAGCTCGTCGGCGAGCTCGCCCTGGGCGTGGGCTACACCCCCGAGGCGCCGCAGCTGGTGCTGCCGCAGCCCGAGATGCCGGTCTTCGGGGCGATGACGGTGGGTCTGGGGTTCTGAGGCGAATCGCCCCGGGCGCTCGATCCGGCCGGGCGACCTGTTGCGCGTCACCTTGCGCTTCCGACCGGCGGGCGCCGAAACCAGCGAAGGCCTCGTCGCGTTGGCGCCGGCCCTTCCGACGCTGCGCCTGCGCGGCAAGGGCGTCGAAGGCGCGATCCGCTGCACCGGCACCGTCGATTTCGGCACGAGGGTGAAGGGCACCACCTACGGCGAGGTGGTGCAGTGCACCAACGCCGGCGCCGTGGAGCGGCTGCTGCAGGCAGGGCCTGTCGGCGGTGCGAACGCCGCGGACTTCACGCTCGCCGGCAGCACCACCGTGCGACTCGCGCCCGATGGGGCGACGACCTTCCCGGTCATCTTCGCAGCCCGCGGCGAGGCAGGCGCCCGTGTCGGCTCCCAGCCGGTTGCGGTCGACGGCAGGCGGGTGGCCAACGCGCTGCTGTCCGGCGGCACCGTCCCCCACGCGCTCGTCTTCCCGTCGCTCACGGAGGGCTGCACCGATTTCGGCTTCACGGCGGTCGGCTCGCGCCGCGAGTTCGCGATCGGGGTCGAGAACGTCTCGGACGGTCCCGTGACGACCGGGGGCCACACGGCGGACCGTCGCCCTGCGCGGCGTCGGCGGCAAGGCCTGCCTCGTCGCGCGGCCCGTGCCCGAGCCTGGTGGCGAGCGGAGCCTGCGGGGGATCCTCCGCGTCGGGGTGAACGAGCTGGAGGAGCAGGTGGTGGTGCCGCTCCGGGCGCTCCAGGCGCCCGACGCGCTCGCCGTCGATCGCCACCAGCCTGCGGTCGGGCCGGTCGACATGCTGCTCGTGATCGACAACTCGAGCGGCTCCGATGCCCCGGATGATCTCGCCCGAACTGCCCGACGAGACGCAGCTTCATGCGCTCGAGACCAACGCGAAGGTTGGTATCTGCCACGGCAGCGAGCAGGGTCTCGAGGCGATGCGCCGCGCGCTCTCCGCGCCGGTGATCGACAACCGGGACGATCCAAGGCACCCCGAGGTGAACGACGGCAACCTCGGCTTCCTCCGGGAGGAGGCGGACCTCGAGATCATCGTCCACTCCGACGAGGAGGATCAGTCGCCCCTCGCCGTCGAGGCGTACGTCGATTTCCTACGCGGCTTGAAGGACGACCCCGAGCGTATCCGTTTTCATTCGGTGGTCGGGGTCGCACCGGACGGTTGCGGGGGAACCGGCCGCGGGTACGGGCAGGCCTCGCCGCGTGACATCGCGGTGACCGAGACGTCGGGAGGGGTGCACCATTCGATCTGCTGGCCCGACACGGTTGCCGAGCTGAGCAGGGCCATGGTGGGCGGGATGCTCGACGCACGGCGCTGCTACGCGATGCGCGGCGTGCCGGAGGACACCGATGCAGACGGCGTCCTGTACGACGACGTGCAGGTGCGGATCAACGGCGTACAGGTGCCGCGCTCCGGCTGGACCGCCTGGGTCTACGATTCGGGACGCAACGCCATCTGCTTCGGAACGCGGCCCAACCGCGGTGACGAGATCGAGCTCGTCTACCGCAGCGCCTGCGTCCCCTGAGGAGCAGGAGGGCGAGCGCTCTCCCTCGAGCTGATCGGATCGACGCCGTGGTGACATGGAGTGGGTGAACCCCAGCACGGAGTCGCCGCCCATGCAGCGCCGCCTTGTCCTTCCCCTGCTTCTCTCCGCCCTGGCCGCCATCTCTGCAGCCTGCGGTGCCGAAAACGAGGAGCCCCCCGCCGGAACGGCCCGCCTGGTCTGCGCCGGCTGCACGGGCGACGTCGTCGATTTCGGGGCGGTGGCGGTCGGAGAGGCGGCGGAGTTGACGATCTCGCTGGCGAACCGCGGCGACGCAGTCGCGACCCTGGTGGAGCAGGAGCGCGAGGCACTACCTGCTGCCTTCGAACATTCGCTCCTCTGCCAGGGCGCCTGCGATCCGCGGGTGATCGAGCCGGGGGATGCGATCCGCGTCACCGTGCGCTTCCGGCCCGACGCCATGGGAGCGAGCGAGGGCGTCCTCGATCTGGCGCCGCTCGGCCCGACGTTGCGGCTCCGCGGCACCGGCGTCGGCGGCGAGATCCGCTGCGACGCGAGCCTCGACTTCGGGAAGCGGGTGGTAGGCAGCACCCGCACCGAGACCGTCACCTGCACCAACGAGGGCGGTGTCCCCAGGCGGCTCCGGGCCGGGCCCTTCGCCGGGGACCACAAGGCGTCTTTCGCTCTCGGCGGCACGGGAGATGTGCTCGTCGAAGCCGGCGCGAGCGCCTCCTTCGACGTGACCTTCGTGGCCAGCGGAGAAGGGGAGCGCGTCGCCTTCCTCCGCTTCCTGGTGGAGGGAGAGCTCGTGGCGACTACCAGCCTGCGCGGCGAGGTCGTACCGGAGGCGCTGGTCTTCCCCTCGCTCACCGACGGCTGCACCGACCTGGGCTTCTTCCCGCTGGGCTCCTCCCGCACCCTCGAGATCCCCGTCGAGAATGCCTCGGACGACCCGGTGTCGATCCACTCCGCTGCGGTGGGGGACACGAACTTCGAGATCGTCTCGTTTCCCGCAACCGTCGCCCCCGGCGCCACGGAGACGCTCGAACTCTCCTTCACCCCGGCGGCAGCGGGGACGGTGGAGACCACCCTGGAGATCGCCGCGAGCGACAGGACCCGCGCGAGCCGCGCGCTCTGCCTGCGCGCCCATGGCGGCGGACCGGAGCTCCATTGCGAGAGCGAGCGCCTCGAATTCGGCACCTCCGCCGTCGGCTTCCCCCGCGAGGTGCGGCTCCGCTGCTCGCACGGCGGTGTCGACGTTCCCGGTACCACGGACGATATGTTGCGCCTCGCCGCGATCGAGGTGGCGGCGCCGTTCACCGCCCACGTCGTCGGTGGCATTTCGGACGAGGGCTACGCCCCCGGCGAGCGCTTCGAGGTGGCGGTGGGCTACGCGCCGGAGGCAGCAGGCACCGACGCGAGCTTGCTCCGCATCGGGAGCAACGACGTGCGCGGCACCGAGGTCGAGGTGGCGCTCGAGGCCGAGGCGGAGGCGGTGGCGGGCTGCGCGCTCGAGGTCGCGTCGACCCTCGACTTCGGCCAGGTCTGGCGCGAGCGGCTGGGCCTGCCCCTCGCCTTGCGCAACGGCGGCACCGGGACCTGCTTCGTCGGCGATCTCCGGCTGCCCGAAGGCAGCCCCTTCTCCGCAGCACCGCGGATCGGCACGCAGCGGATTGAGGCGGGCGCGACCTACGGGATGATGGTGGAGTTCGACGCCGCCTCGGTCCGCGGTGCCGCTGCCGCCGACCTCGACTTCTTCGTCTCCGAGGCGGGGGCGTCGCGGCGCAGCGTGGCGCTGCGGGGCAACGCCGGCAAGGCCTGCCTCGTCGCGCGGCCCGGCGCCCTCGACTTCGGCGTGGTGCGCCCCGGCTGTCGCGTGCAGGAGCGGGAGATCCGCCTGCTCAACAACTGCGCCACCGACGTGCAGCTCACCGCCATCGAGGTGGAGGGCGCCTTCGCCTTCGCCGATCCGCAGGGCCTGCCCACCTCGATCGCCGCGGGCACGGTGGCCCGGGTGGCGGTGGTGCCGTCGCCCGATCGCGGCGACGAGCGCGATCTCGCCGGCCTGGTGCGCGTCGCGGTGGACGCGATGGCGGAGCAGGTGGTGGTGCCCCTGGTGGCGGTCGGGGCGACGGACGGGCGCGAGACCGAGCGCCACGTCGTGGGTCACGGCCCCATCGACATGCTCCTCGTCATCGACAACTCGACCGGCTCCGACACGCCGTTCTGGCTCCACGCCGAGACCTTCCTCGCCGAGGCCGGCACGCGCCCCTTCCAGATCGGCGTGACCACCACCGGCCTCCTGCCGTCCGGCAGCAGCTGCCCAGGCGGTGTCAACGGAGGGGAGGACGGCAGGCTCTTCCCGGTCATCGGCACCACGCCGCGGATCATCACCCCGGTGCTTCCCCTGGCGCAGCAGCTCGAGGCCCTGGAGACCAACGCGAGCGTCGGCATCTGCCACGGCAGCGAGCTCGGCCTCGAGGCGATGCGGCGCGCCCTCTCCGCACCGGTGATCGACAGCCACGACGATCCCCGGCATCCCGAGCCCAACGACGGCAACCTCGGCTTCCTCCGCGAGGAGGCGGAGCTCGCCGTCTTCATCCACTCGGACGAGGAGGACCAGTCGCCCCTCGGCGTCGGGGCCTACGTCGACTTCCTCCAGGGGCTCAAGGACGACCCGGCCCGGGTGCGCATCCACACCGTCTCCGGCGGCACCGACGGTTGCAGGGGTACCGGTGCCTACGGCCAGGCCTCCCCGCGCTACGTCGCCGCGTCGGATGGGACCGGCGGCATCGCCCACTCGATCTGCGACCAGGCGCCGACGCCCGAATTCAACACCGCCATCGCCGGCGGCATGGTGGGCCCGCGGCGCTGCTACGCCCTCGGAGACCTCCCCGAGGACACCAACGCCGACGGCAGCCTCGCCGGCGAGATCGAGGTGCGCGTCAACGGCACCGCCGTTCCCACCGGCGCGAGCTCGTGGTCCTACCAGCCGGGTCGCAACGAGATCTGCTTCGAGGCTGCTGCGCTTCCCGATCGTGGCAGCGAGCTCGAGCTCAGCTACCGCTCCGCATGTCTCTGATTCTCCTGGTGACGTGATCCAATACTGCATCCGGCGAAATTCGAAGGGGAAGAACACCCACCGGAGGTCGACTTCCCATGCGTTTGCGCGACGCGCTGCTGCTCGCTCTGCTCCCCGCCACCTTCGCCTGTGGCGCGGAGGAGGAGCCGCCCGGAAAAGAGGAAGAAGAGAAGCCGCAGCTCTCCTGCGAGGGCTGCGGCGACGGCAGCATCGACCTCGGTGCGGTCGCCGTCCGCATCCGCGCCGAGCATCGGCTCGTGCTGCGCAACGTGGGAACGGTGCCGGCACGGCTCGACGAGATCGACGAGGCGCTGCTCCCCGGCGGCTTCGCCACCAGCCTCGGCTGCACCGGCAGCTGCAACCAGCGCCTCGTCGCGCCGGGCGACGCGCTGGAGGTGGTGCTCTCGTACACGCCGGATCTGGTCGGCCCCGCCGCAGCCCGCATCGAGCTCGGACCCGACGGGCCCACCCTCGACCTCGAGGCGGTGGCCGGCAGGGCGAACCTCTCCTGCTCGCCCGGGGTGATCGACTTCGGCGCGGTGCTGCGCCACGAGACCGTGCGGCAGACGGTAGTCTGCACCAACACCGGCACGCTCACCGAGCAGCTCAACATCGGCCCGGTGGAGGGCAGCGGCGCTGCCTATTTCGAGGTGGGCCACCAGCCCTCGTACGTGGACGTGGCGCCCGCCGAGCAGGTGGAGATCCCGATCACCTACCGCGCCGCCGATCTCCCCGGCACGTCGCTGGGCACGTTGCCCTTCCACGACCGCGGCGGCCTGGTGGCGCGGGTCGATCTCGAAGGTGAGTCCCTCGCCTCGGTGCTCGCGCTGCGCACGCCTGTCGGCAGCGACGGCTGCATCGGCACGGGCTACGTCTCCCCCGGTGGCGAGGCCCGCCTCCAGGTGGAGGTCGAGAACCGCGGCAAGCGCGTGGTGGGCTTCGAGGAACTCCGGCTCGCCGGCATCGACACCGACGCCTTCTCCCTCGGCACACGCCCGGAGATCATCGGAGCGGGCCACACCGCCACCTTCGAGATCCACTACCGCGCAGCGGAAGTCGGCGTGCACCGCGGCCTGCTCCGGATCGGGACGGATCTCGCCGGCGACAAGGCGCTCGAGGTCTGCCTCACCGGAAGGACCGGGGGCCCCGCCCTCACGTGTGAACCGGCGCTCTTCGACTTCGGCACGACGGTGGTCGGCGAGGAGCAGACCGCCACCTTCCGCTGCACCAACAGCGGCTGGGACGTGCCGGGGGACGAGGACGCTCGCCTGGTCGTCGAGGAGATGCACACGAGCGGCAGCGCCGCCTTCTCCGCCGTGGTTCGCGACGGCGTGCGCCACGACGGCTACGCCGTCAGCGAGAGCTTCGAGGTCGAGGTGACCCACGCCCCGGTCGACGACGGGGCGGACGCGCTGCTCATCTGGTTCGACACCAACGTCACCGACGGCGCGGAGGCGACGATCAGCATCCTGGGCAGGGCGGAAGTGCCGGTGCCCTGACGACGCGGACGTCATCGCGCGGTGGCGCAACCCGGCCCCGAGCGTGACGCCGCAAGGGCCCGCGCCAGCGCCTTTTCGACCGGCAGGTGGAGCTGCTCCCCCTGCCGGTCGACGATCGCGACCCAGCCGCGCTCGACCTCCGGCCTGCCGACCATCCACACCGCCGCTGCACCGGCGGCACACGCAGCCACCAGCTGCCGCGGCAGGGAAGGGCTCCACTCCACCAGCACCGCCTGCAGGCCGCAGCAGCGCAGCCGCTCGCAGAGCGCCCATGCTGCCGCCTCGTGGGCGTGGCCCGCTGCGGCGACGACGAAGGCGCCGCACGGCATCGGTTTCCGTTCCTCGTGATCCATCTGCGTCCCCTCTGGTCCGGGCCGGGCGCCAGCTCGGGAGGGGGCACGTCCAAAACGACGAGGACCCCGACCGTCGCCGGCGGGGCCCTTCGGTTTCGTGCGTTTGCGTGCGCTTCCTCCTACCGCACCTGCACGACCGCCGGCCCGCCGCTGCGGGTGGTGGTAGTCGTGGTGGTGGTGGAGAGCCTGCGCACGTGGGGAAGATAGGCGAGGCGCAGCGCCCGCGGCAATCCCCCGCGCGTTCAGGGCAGGGGCCAGACCACGTAGAGACCGTAGTACCCGTGCTTGCGATCGAGCGGGAGGCAGCCCCAGCACGCGTCGCTGCCCACGATCGCCACCAGATCCTCCCAGGGCTCCGTGGCGGGTACACCCGGCGGCGCGCCACCTGCCGCCTCCACCCACCAGGTCGCGAAGTTGGCGAGGAAGGTGGATGCGAGCAGCACGCCGACGCGATGCCGCACCTGCGGGGGCGGACCGAATTCGTCGGAGAGCACGAAGGCCTCCAGCCGGGCTGCATCGGCGAGGAGGGCGGCGGCCTGCTCGCCGGAGAAGAGGCGTTTGCACTCCACCACGGCGAGGACGCCGGCGCCGGGCTGCAGGCCGATCAACTCCACCCCCGCCTCGGTGTTCCGGGGAAAATTGGGCTCGGCCAGCGTGATGAAGCCTGCCTCGCGCAGTCCCAGGGCGACGTGCAGGCTCAAGTTGCGCTCGCCCGCGTCGTTCCTTCCCGCCGCGGGCCAGTGGATCGCATAGCTCTCGGCCAGCTGGAGCAGGCCTGCGCGGATCGCCTTCTCCACCTCCACCATCGCCTCCACCCTCGTACTCGTCCCGTGCAGCATCCGCGCACTCCTCCTTCGAACGTCGCGGCATGCTGCACCTTCGGTAAAGGGTGTGACATCCCATGACACAGTGACGGCACGGCGAGTGCCGTGCGCATCATGGGAGGATGGAACGCCTTCCGGTGATCGACCTGGCTGCCGGCCTCGAGGCCGTCGCCCCACAGCTCGCCGCTGCCTGCAGCGAAGTGGGCTTCTTCTACCTCGTGGGGCACGGCGTCGATCCGGCGCTGCGGCTGCGCCTCGAGGAGGCGACGACCGCCTTCTTCGCGCTGCCGGAGGAGGAGAAGGCGGCGATCGCGATGGCGCGCGGGGGCAGGGCGTGGCGGGGCTTCTTTCCCGTGGGCGCCGAGCTCACCTCCGGCCAGCCGGATCGCAAGGAGGGCCTCTACTTCGGCACCGAGCTCCCACCGGACGACCCCCGGGTGCGGGCAGGGCTGCCGCTCCACGGCCCCAACCTCTTTCCGCCACAGGTGCCCGCGCTGCGCGAGGCGGTGCTCGCCTGGATCGACGCGCTCACCGCACTCGGCCACCGGGTGATGCGCTGCCTCGCCGCGAGCCTCGGACTCGATCCCCTCCACTTCGAGCAGACGATCACCGGCGAGCCGCTCTGCCTCTTCCGGATCTTCCACTACCCGCCGCCGCCTCTCGGGGACACGGGCTGGGGTGTCGGCGAGCACACCGACTACGGCCTCCTCACGCTGCTCGCACAGGACCGCCGCGGGGGGCTCGAGGTGAAGACGCGGGACGGCTGGATCGAGGCCCCGCCCCTCGAGAACGCCTTCGTCTGCAACCTCGGCGACATGCTCGACCGGATCACCGGTGGCCGCTACCGCTCCACACCCCACCGGGTGCGCAACACCTCCGGTGCCGATCGCTACTCGTGGCCCTTCTTCTTCGATCCGGGTTTCTCCGCAAAAGTGCGGCCGCTTCCCGGTGCCCTCGTCCGGCCGAGGGAAGAGGACGCCGCGGAGCGCTGGGATCGGGCCAGCGTCCACGACTTCCACGGAACCTACGGCGACTACCTCCTCGCCAAGGTGGGGCGGGTCTTCCCCGAGCTTCGGAGGGCCGTGATCGACCCCGGGGCGTGAACGCGGTCCGGGGACCGGATGGCCCGACCCCGGGAGAGCACACGGGCGATCGCCCTTTCGGCCTTGTGGGGAATCTGCCTTCAGCACTCTCGTGTTGAGTTCCAATCATTCGATCTCGGGCGTTCTCACGGAGCGTGCGGGTGAGAGGCGACGGATGGCGGTTCGCGACCTATCTAAGTCAGCGGATACCCCGGTCCGGTGAGAACGCGTGCGGCGGGATGCTGCTAGCGAGGAAGGCAAGATGAGCGAGGCGTCGAGCCAGATAATGGGCGCACACGAGGCCGACGAGGCGGCAGCCCTGGGGCGGCGCGCCAGCCTGCTCGTCGACACGGTGCTCGACTACGCGATCTTCCTGCTCTCGCCGGAGGGCGTCGTCGAGAGCTGGAACACGGGCGCCGCGGCCCTCAAGGGCTATTCCGCGGACGAGGTGGTCGGGACCCACGTCTCCCGCTTCTACCCGAAGGAGGACGTCGAGGCAGGCCTGCCGCAGCTGCTGCTCCGGACTGCGGCGGAGCAGGGCCGCATCGAGCACGAGGGCTGGCGGGTCCGCAAGGATGGAAGCCGCTTCTGGGCCGACGTGATCATCACCGCGATCCGGGACGAGCAGGGCGGGCTGCAGGGCTTTGCCAAGGTCACCCGTGACTTGAGCGAGCGGAAAGAGCAGGAGGAGCGCCTGCGCGCCAGCGAGGAGCGCTTCCGCCTGCTCGTCGAGGGTGTCCGTGACCACGCGATCTTCATGCTCGACCCGCAGGGTTACGTGATGAGCTGGAATCCGGGAGCGGTGGCGATCAAGGGCTACACGGCCCGGGAGATCATCGGCCAGCGCTTCACCCGCTTCTATCCCCCCGAGGACCAGGCTGCCGGCAAGCCCGAGCGGCTCCTGCGGATCGCTGCGGAGCAGGGCCGGGTCGAGGACGAGGGATGGCGCGTCCGCAAGGACGGAAGTCGGTTCTGGGCCGACGTGATCCTCACCGCCCTCCGCGACGAGCAGGGCGAGCTCCAGGGCTTCGCCAAGGTGACCCGCGATCTCACCGAGCGCAAGCAGCTCGAGGAGGAGCGGATCCGGCGTGCAGAGGCGGAGGCGGCGATCCGCCTCCGGGACGACTTTCTCTCCATCGCCTCGCACGAGCTCCGCACGCCGCTCACCGCGCTGCAGCTCCAGCTCGACGGGCTCGACGCGCGCCTGGGGGAGGGCGACGCACGTCTGAAAAGGCCGCTCGATCGCGCGATCCGCAGCGGCGAGCGCCTGGCCGAGCTGGTGAGCACGCTGCTCGACGTCTCCCGGATCGCCTCCGGGCGGATCGATCTCCATCCGGAGACCTTCTCGCTCGGGGAGTTGGTTCGCGACGTCGCCGAGCGCTTCGAGGGTGCAGCGGCGGAGGCCGGCTGCCCGATCGAGCTGGCGATCGCCGACGAGATCTCCGGCACCTGGGATCGACTGCGCATCGAGCAGGTCCTCGTGAATCTGCTCTCCAACGCGACGAAATTCGGCGCGGGTGCGCCCGTCCGGATCGCCGTGGAGCGGCTGGACGATCACGCCGTGATCCGCGTCTGCGACGGGGGACCGGGCGTACCGCCGGGTGATCTCGATCGCATCTTCGGGAGGTTCGAGCGCGCGGCCCCGATCAAGCACTACGGGGGACTCGGGCTGGGGCTCTACGTGACCTGGGAGATCGTGACCGCGCACGGGGGAACGGTGGACGCGAAGAACCTTCCCGGCTGCGGCGCAGCGCTCACCGTGCGTCTGCCCATCGGCGCATCCGCGGCGGAGGCCGGGTGATGGGGGGGAGGGTGCTGGTGGTCGAGGACGACCTCGTCATTCGCGACACCCTGCTCGAGATCCTCGCCGACGCAGGCTACGAAGCGATCGGCGCCGCGAACGGCCTCGAAGCACTCGCGCGCCTCCGGGAGCCGGGAGGCCTTCCCTGCCTGATCGTCCTCGACATCATGATGCCGGTGATGGACGGGGTGACCTTCCGGCAGGAGCAGCTCCGCCTCCCCGAGCTCGCCGGGATCCCGGTGGTGGTGCTCTCGGCCCACCGGACCTCCGCCGAGCTCGTCGACGATCTCGGCGTGCGCGACGTCCTCCCGAAGCCGGTGCGGCTGGCGCAGCTCCTCTGCGTGGTCCACCGCTTCTGCGGGCTCGGCGCCTGAAGCACGTTCAGCCGACGGGCCAGGTGTGGACCGGCGCATCCGTCTCGCTGCGCTCCACGTAGCGGGCCAGCATCTCGGCGAGGGCCACCTCGCGCTCGTCGCCGAGATGCTCCCGTTCGGCGAGGGTGGCGAGTTGCCAGCGCGCACCGGTCTGCCCGGTGTGCAGGCGTGCGGCGAGCACGTCGAAGAGCGGCTTCACCTCCGCGGGCTCCACACCTGCCTCCACCAACGCCGCCCGGGCCCTGGGCAGGAGCTCGGCGATCAGCGCGGGGGCAGCGACCGGATCCCGCCCGGGCCAGTGGAACGTCGCGTCGAGGCCGTGCCGCGCCGCCGCGAAGAAGTTGCTCCGCGCCCAGGCGAAGGGGACCTCCGCCGCCCACGCATCCATCTGCGGCTCGAGGGCGAGGGTGAGGCCGAGGGCGAAGGCCGCGTTGGCGAGCATGTCCACCACCGTGGGGCCCGCGGGCAGCGCCCGGAACTCGACGCGCAGGTGGCCGCCGTCCGCCGCGTCGTAGACCGCGCGGTTCCAGGTCCACACCGTGCCGTGGTGGAGGCGGAGCTCGTCGAGGTGGGGGACGTCGCCTGCTTCCACCACCGCCAGTGGCGACTCGGCGCTGCAGACCGGCAGCACGGGCGGGTGGAGCGCGACGCTCCGCTCGAAGAGCTCGCCGGCGCCGCGGGTCGCCCAGCCCGCGCCGAAGTTCACCCGGGGGGGGCGGCCCTGCTCCTCCTGCGTGCGGTCGTCGGTGCTCTGGCAGAAGAGCGCGATCCGCGTCTCCTGCCAGAGCTTGCGGCCAAGGAAGATCGGCGCGTTCCCGCAGAGCGCGAGCACCGGCCCCGTCGCCATCTCCGCCGCATTCCACGCCCTGCCGAAGTCTCGGGGATCCACCCGGAGGTGGAGCTGGAAGGAGGTGCTCGCGCCCAGCGGCGTCACGTCGTCCTCCTCCACCACCAGCGACTCGATCCCGTCGATGTGGAGGTGGAAGGGCGCGTTGCGGCGCGCGCGCAGGCTGCGGGCGAGGGCGCGGTAGCGGGGCAGGGCGGTGAGGGCCGCGGGGCCGAGATCGCTCTGCAGCAGCGTCGGCAGGGTGCCGATCATCGCGATCCTGCCGCCAGCGTCAGCGGCACCGCGGCGCGCCTCGTCGAGGGCGGTGCGCAGCTCGGTGGCGAGCGCGGCGAAGGGCCTGCCGGCGAGCGGCCCCGGTGCGGTGTTGCACTCGATGTTGAAGGCGTCGACCTCCGCCACCATCCGCGGATCGTGCATCCGCTCGAGCACCGTGCGGTTGCGGCGCAGCGGCCGCATCCGTGGGTCGACGAGGTGGAGCTCGAGCTCCGCGCCCACGGTGCGGGGACCCACGCCGAAGCCGGGCCGCGCGAGGAGCTGCCCGAGCGCCTGCAGCGACTCCTGCAGCCGCGCCGAGAAGCGGGCGAATTCCTCATCGGTGAAGGTCTCTCGATCGATCGCCTGTCCCATGCGGCGGAAAAGATGGGGCCGCCCCGCGCGGTATGCCGCGCTCCGGCAGGGGGGCACGCGGTGCGTGGCGTAGCCAGCGTGCCCATGCTGCGGGCCCATGTTCGTCTTCTTCTCCAACCGGCTCGGCTGCCTCGGGAGCATCGTGGTCTCCCTGATCGGCACCGCTCTCCTCTTCCTGCTCTTGCGCTCGTGCACCGCGAACGAGGCCGCCGCTGCGCTCGACACGGAGGCTGCGATCCGGTCGCAACGGGGACCGTAGCAGGGAATCTCCGGGCGGCAGCCACCGGTTCTCGCCACCCGAACCGCGAACCCGTGAGGCGCCCTTGTCCCTTCGCCCGACGACCCTCCGTGCGCTTGCCATCTCGGCGGCGATGCTCGCCGCTTGTGGCGGATCGCAGCCGGCGTCCGAGCAGGCGGGCGACACGCCGTCCCCTGGCGCGCCCTCGCCGGAGATACCGTCCCGGCCCGCTCCCGAGGACCCGACCGAGCCTGGGGCACCCGGGGAGCCTGGTGCGCCCGGGGAGCCGATCGACCCCGGGGCGCCCACCGAGCCCGTGGAGCCGCAGGAGCCGGCGCCGACCGCCGAGCTGCCTGCCGATCGACTCGATCTCTCGAGCTGGAAGCTGACGCTGCCGGTGGAGACGCCGCACGAGGGCGATCCCGACGAGATCCGGCAGCCCGAGCTCGCAGACTTCGCGATCGATCCCTTCTTCGGCCTCACCGCGAAGAAGGACGGCGTCGTCTTCCGCGCACCCGTCGAAGGCGCCACGACCAGCGGTTCCGGCTACCCCCGCTCCGAACTCCGCGAGATGACCGCCGACGGCTCCGACGAGGCGAGCTGGTCCACCACCTCCGGCACCCACACCCTGGAGATCCGCCAGGCGATCACCCACCTGCCCGAGGTGAAGGCGCACGTCGTGGCCGGCCAGATCCACGACGCGGAAGACGACGTGATCATGATCCGCCTCGAAGGCGAGCACCTCTTCGTCGAAGGCGGCGGCGAGGAGCTCGCCACCCTGGACGCCAACTACCAACTCGGCACCGTCTTCACCGTGAAGATGGTCGCGAGCGACGGGCGCATCCGCGTCCACTACGACGACGTGCTCGCGCTGGACCTCGCCCGCGCAGCCTCCGGCTGCTACTTCAAGGCCGGCGCCTATACGCAGTCCAACCTGGAGAAGGGCGACGTGGCCGGCGCGTACGGCGAGGTCGTGATCTACGACCTCCAGCTCGCGCACGACTGACTCGTCCCGACCGATGCGTCGCAAAAGAAAAACCCCGCAGACCGACTGGCCTGCGGGGTTTCTTTTGGTTGCGGGGCCAGGATTTGAACCTGGGACCTTCGGGTTATGAGCCCGACGAGCTACCTGGCTGCTCCACCCCGCGACAATGTCGTTCGCTGCGAAATCGAAGGCCCCACCGGCACGCCGATGGGGCCTCGAGTTGGTTGCGGGGCCAGGATTTGAACCTGGGACCTTCGGGTTATGAGCCCGACGAGCTACCTGGCTGCTCCACCCCGCGACAAATTCGCGCTGCGAACGAGCGGCGTTCTCTCAAAACGCCCCATGGGTGTCAACGACTTTCTCCCTGCGCGACTTCCCCGCTCCATCTTCTTGCAGGGGCCGGTCCGTGCACCACCAGCGAGAGAGCGCCGGGGGCCACGTGGAAGTCGATCGCGCTGCTGCGCACCGGCTCGCCGTCGCACGTGATCGTCACCTCCCGATCCGCCTCCATCGAGAAGCGCTCGCCCCGCATCCGCACGAGGCCCGGGTGCTGGGTCCCGGCCCGGAGCGCCCGCAGCGCGCCGATCAGCGACGAGGCGGGGAGCGCCGGCAGGATCACGAGATCGAGGAGGCCGTCGTCCACCAGCGCCTCCGGCGCCACCCGGGTGCCGCCGCCGACGGTCTGGCCGTTGGCCACCGCGAAGAAGAGCACCGGCCCCTCGTAGCGTCCCTCGGCGCCCTCGATTGCGCCTTCGAAGCCGTGGAGGCTCCCCAGCCGCGAGAGGCCACTGGCCAGGTAGGCGAGCGGACCGATTGCCGCCTTGAGCTCGGCGCTGGCGCCCTCGGAGATCTCGGCGGCGACGCCGGCGGAGGCGGCGTTGACGAAGGGCGTCTCCCCGGCAAAGCCCACGTCGAGCGGCGCCAGGCGCCCCTCGAAGGCGAGGCGCAGCGCCTCCTCGGGCAGGGCGCCGGCGCCGATGGCAGCGGCGAAGTCGTTGGCGGTCCCTGCGGGAACGACCACCAGCGGCTTGCCGGCCCCGCTGTCGAGGAGCCCCGCCGCCACCTCGGAGATGGTGCCGTCGCCGCCGCAGGCAGCAACCCGGTCGTAGTCGGCTGCACGGGACGCAGCGATCCGCCGGGCCTGGCCGACCTCGCTCGTCGCCTCGACGTCGATCGGATGGCCCTGCTCGCGCAGCTGGCGGACGACCTCGAGCACCGCCTCCGTGGAGGCGCCGCCGCCGGCAACGGGGTTGAGGACGAGGAGCAGCCGCTCTTTCAATCGTGGCCCTCGCGGGCCTGATCGTGGTGGTGCTTGCGCCACCAGAGCAGATCCTCCAGCTCCGTGTCGCTCGTGCCGGGCTCCGCCGCGTGGGCGAGCTCCTCGAGGAGGGAGAGCTCCCGCGCCTCGTCGAGGATCGCCTGGTCGATCTCCCTGCCCGCGGCGAAGCAGACCTTCCCGCTCTCGTCGCAAACGTCCCGCTCCAGCCGCCGCCCTTTGAGGGTGCGGGCGAGGAGCGCTTCTTCGGTGCGCGTCACCAGACGGTGGAAAACGGACTCGGCCATCGCCTCCAAAGATGGTGCGTCCAACGTGCACGTGCACGACGGGGGGCCCCTCGCCCCCGCACCGTCGTTGCGTGGCGGAACGTGGCGCACCCATGGTGAAGCAGAAGGGCGGTCGCCCGCCCGGCAACACGTCCGGCGCCGAACGACACGGAGGTGCCACAGGGAAGAAACCGAGACCCGGGCTGCCTGGCCCCCTGCTCGGTGCTAGCTTGATGGAGGCAGATGGGAGCCAACCCTAGCAAGGGGTGTTGCCGCACATGCGGAAGAACTTCGTTCTCGACACCAACGTCCTGCTTCACGATCCCCGCGCAATCTTCGGCTTCTCCGACAACGACGTCGTCATCCCGATCTACGTCATCGAGGAGATCGATCAGTTCAAGCGCGACCTCTCGGAGCTCGGGCGCAACGCCCGGCAGGTGGCCCGGTACCTCGACCAGTTCCGCAAGGAGGGAAACCTCGGCGAGGGCGTGACCCTGCAGACGGGCGGCACGCTGCGGGTCCTCTTCTCGGGAAGGCAGATGGCCGGCGAGCACGCCAACGGCGCGCTCATGGACAACAAGATCATGTCGGTGGCCCTCGACCTGCGCGAGCGGGAGAAGGACCGCGACACCGTCTTCGTCACCAAGGACGCCAACCTCCGCATCCGCGCCGACGCCCTCGGGCTGGTGGCGGAGGACTACGACGCGGAGCGGGTCGGCCTCGACGAGGTCTATTCGGGCAAGAGCGAGGTCCTCGTCTCCGGCGACGTGGTCGACACCTTCTACGCCACCGGCGAGGCGGTGGTCCCCGAGCTCGACGAGAACGACGAGCGCCGGCCGCCGAACGAATTCCTGATCCTGCGGGACGCAGCGAATCCCAACCACTCGGCGGTGGCCAAATGGTCCTCCGAGAAGCGTCGGGCGGTGCCGCTGATCCGCCTGCCCAAGGAGGGGATCTGGGGGATCCGCCCGAGAAACAAGGAGCAGTCCTTCGCCATGGACCTGCTCCTCAACGACGACGTGAAGCTCGTCACCCTGGTGGGCAAGGCGGGGACCGGCAAGACACTGATGGCGATCGCCGCCGGCCTCACCAAGACGATGGAGGAGGGCGTCTTCCACCGGCTGCTGGTGAGCCGTCCGGTCTTCCCGCTCGGCAGGGACATCGGCTATCTCCCCGGCACCGTCGAGGAGAAGCTCAATCCCTGGATGCAGCCGATCTTCGACAACGTCGAATTCCTGATGAACCTCAGCCGTTCGGACAAGAAGGCGGGACGCGGCTACCACGAGCTGATGGATCTCGGCGTTCTCGCCATCGAGCCGCTGACCTACATCCGCGGCCGCTCGATCCCGAACCAGTTCATCATCGTGGACGAGGCCCAGAACCTCACGCCCCACGAGGTGAAGACGATCATCACCCGGGCCGGCGACGGGACGAAGATCATCCTCACCGGCGACCCGTACCAGATCGACAATCCCTACGTGGACTCGACGAACAACGGACTCATCCACGTGGTCAACCGGTTCAAGCACGAGAAGGTCGCGGGACACGTGACCATGACCAAGGGCGAGCGGAGCCAGCTTGCCGAGCTGGCTGCAAATCTGCTCTAAGCCCGCAGCTCCGAAAAGAGGAGGAACGACATGACCGAAACTCCAGCCAACGCCCCCCTCCTCAAGTACCCGTGCTTCTACACCTTCAAGGCGATCGGCAAGGCCGAGGGCGCCCCCTTCGACGAGCACGTCCGCGGGCTCGTCGGCGGCATCCTCGGCTACGTCTCGCCCGACTCCTGCTCGATCCGCGAGAGCGGCAAGGGCAACTACCACAGCGTCAGCGTGCTCGTGCATCTGCAGAGCGAGGAGCAGCGGCGCGCGGTCTACGAGTCGTTCTGGAAGGACGAGCGCGTCGTCTTCTATCTCTGATCGGATCGAAGGCATCGCGGAACGAGAAACGCCCGGCTCCCTCCAACGGGGACCGGGCGTTTTCCTTTGCGGCGACAACCGTTTCAGTTGAGCGCGGAGAAATCGACCAGCTCGATCTGCCGGGGCGCCAGGCCGAGGCGGATCTCGTCGCGGTAGCCTTCGGCGTCACCACCGATCTGCAGCGGGAGCTTCTCGTTGGCCCGGACGATGACGTCCTCGACGAGGAAATCCGAGACATCCGGGTGGCGGAAGCGGCCCTTCCAGATGGCGTCGAGATGGGTGACGACCGTGAAGGGTTTGAGGTTGCTCACCCGCAGCTGCATGCGGCCCGGCACCATCCCGGCGAAGGGGAACATCTTGAAGTTGAAGCCGTAGAAGGGAACGGTGCTGCCGGCGCACATCGAGGCGGGGCCCCGGAAGAGCAGCTCGCCGGGACCGAAATCCTTCACCGGCTTGCCGTCGGCGCCGACGAGCGTGGCCACGCCCCTGCCGTTGATCACCTCGACCTCCGGCGACTTCCGGTGGACCAGGTAGTGCGGCAGCGTGCGGGTCGCCACCGCGAGGGCGTAGCCGGATGCGCCGGTGCCAAGTCGCTTCAACCTGCCCTGGCCGAGCTTGCGCTTCACCGCCACGTAGTCGTTGAGGATCGCCGCGTCGAGGCCGATGCCGGCGAAGGGGGTGAGCCTGCCGTCGGTGGTGATGAGATCGATCCGCCGCACGCTCGGCACCTCGCCGGCCCTGGCGCGGAGCACGTCGTCGAGGATCCCCTCGCCGGCGGTGGCGCCGACCATGCCGGCGAGCGCGTTGCCGGTGCCCAGCTTGAGCACGCCGAAGCGGGGCAGCTGGAAGGTCGCGTGCTCCCGGACCGCGTCGAGGATCTCGGTGACGAAGGAGACGAAGGTGCCGTCGCCGCCACCGGTGAAGACGGTGCGGTACTGCCGGTCCACCACGGCGCGGGCGATGTTGCGGGCGTCCGCCACGGTGCGGGAGAGGAAGAGGTCGTCCTCGGGGACCACGTGGCGCAGGGCGTTGTGGACCCGGCGCGAGACACGCTTGGCGTTGGCGTTGAGGAGGACTGCGACCTTGCTCTCGGCGGCGGTGAGGTTCATGCAGGGACGCTCCGGTCGGCGGTAGGCGGGGTGAGAAGCGGATGCCGCAGTGCGGCACGCTTCGGACCCGCGGCGTCACCCATTTGCAGCGAACATGCCATGCCCCGGTGGAACGGTGGGCAGAACGCGAAATTTCCAACCATTCCGAGGCTCTTCCCCCGATTGGGGTAAAGGGGGCCCTCCTTCGGGATCCCCGCGGTTGAGTACTCCAGGTGACAGTGGTGCGAAAGACTTTGCGCACCCTGACAGCTACGCCCGGATTGCAGCCTGCTCCGTGTGGCCCCTCGCGACAACCGGCCCGGCCGGGACGGGGTGAAAAGCGGTGATTCCGCGACGTCGGGTGGTCGTCCGGCCAGCCGCCGGGGCGGGCAGACGCTCGGCGTGCAGAGCTCGCCCTTTCGGGGAGGGAGAGCCGGCGCCGGATGGCAGGCAAAGCAGGCCTCGGGTGTCCCGCAATCGAGAAGGCGTGCGCACGTTGGACGGCGCATGTGGTTCCGACTCGCTCCCTTCCTGCCACTCCTGCTCGCCGCCTGTGCCTCCACGCCGGCGGTGCCGGAGCTCGTGCAGACCGGCCCGGTGGTGAAGGAGCTCCGCGTCCTCGGCAACGAGGAGGTCTCCGACTCGCTGATCCGCTCGCGGATCGCCACCCGGGAGACCAACCGCTTCCTCTTCTTCGGCGGCGTGCACCGCCTCGATCCCGGCGCGGTGGCGCAGGACCTCCGGCGGATCCGCGACATCTACCAGGAGCAAGGCTTCTACGCGGCGCAGGTCGACTCGGAGGTCCGCTCGCTCGGCGACGACGAGGTGGAGATCGACTTCCTGGTGAACGAGGGGCCTCCCACCGAGATCCGGACCTTCCTCGTGGAGGGGCTCGACGACCTCGAACCCGAGGTGCTGGCGAAGGTGCTCGAGGATCCGCCGCTGGAGCGGGGCGATCGTTTCGTCGAGGCGGACTGGCTCGCGTGGAAGGAGTCGGTGGTCGCCCGCCTCCGCAACCGCGGCTACGCCGACGCTTCCGTCGAGGCCCGGGTGGAGGTCGGACCTGCGGAGGGCACCGCCGACCTGATCCTCGTGGCGGAGCCCGGGCGGATCTACGAGTTCGGCGAGATCGCAGTGGAGGGGAACCTCCTCGTCGACGAGACGCGGATCCGCAACGCGGCGCTCCCGCTCCTCGAGCGCGGCGATCGCTACTCGCCCACGGCGATGGAGGAGGCGCAGGCGGAGGTCTTCGGGCTCGGCGTCTTCTCGGTGGCCACCGTGACCGATCGGGAGCGGGCCGAGCGCAGGGCTGCTGCCCGCAGGGCCGAGGCGGAGGCTGCGGCGCTGCGGGCAGCGGAGGGGGAACCCGTGGAACCGGCGGCGGCGGAGCCACCGGCGCCGATCGACCAGGGCCCCGCCGTGGCGCCGGTGGTGATCGCGGTCAACGAGGCCGACTTTCTCCGCATCCGCGTCGGCGCCGGCGTCGGCCTCGACCAGAGCTACTACCAGGCCCGGGCGCTCGCCGAGTTCACCCACCTCAACGTCTTCGGCGGGTTGCAGCAGCTGCATTGGTCCAACCAGCTCGCCTACCGCTTCCTCAACCCCGGCGCCGAGTTGGTGGGGGAGTCGGGCCCTGCGGGCTCCTCCGTGCTCAGCCTCACCCAGCCCGACCTGATCACCACCCGCGTCGACCTGAGCACCAGCGTCGCCTACGAGCGCGAGCTCACGCCTTCCTATACCGCGCAATCGGTCACCGGACGGATCGGCACGCCGATCCGCTTCCGCCACTGGCTCTACCTCACGCCCAGCTACAACGTGACCCACTTCTTCGACGTCTCGGTCTTCAACGAGGACGAGGTGGTGGGCGCGACCCCCGGCGTGCGTCCCTCGCTGGTGGGCGACTGCCCCGCCGGCTGCACGCTCTCCTGGGTGGAGCAGCTCCTCGTCGCCGACCGCAGGGACAATCTTCTGGAGCCCCGCCGCGGCTGGTACGCCTCCTTCGGCGTGCAGGAGGGCGGCCTCGGCGGCGACTTCGCCTGGCTGCGCTTCACCCCCGAGGCCCGCGGCTACATCCCGCTCGGCGAGGAATGGGTGCTGGCCGGCAGGCTCGCCTTCGGCTACCTGCATCCCTTGAGCACGTGCGATCCCGAGCAGGCGCTCGATCCCTACCTCGACGACGTGGGCTGCTCGCCGATCGTCGTGCGCTACTTCGGCGGCGGCGCGGACGGCTTCCGCGGCTTCGGCGCCGACCGCCTCTCGCCGCTGCAGGCGGTCGAAGTCGACGGCGAGACGCGCTACATCCCGCTGGGCGGCAACTCGAGCGTTCTCGGCACCACCGAGTTCCGCTGGTACTTCGCCGAGAGCTGGTCGAGCGCCTTCTTCCTCGATGCCGGCAACGTCGCCGCCGAGCCTGCTGCAGCCTTCCGGATCGCCGATCTGCAACTCGCCGCAGGCGCCGGCCTGCGCTACCGGACCCCGGTGGGACCGGCGCGCCTCGACGTCGGCTACCGGGTGCTCCGTGACCCAAGCATCCCGGTCAACGGCGGCGACCCGGTGGAGCAGAACACGCTCGACTACTTCGCAATCTTCCTCTCGATCGGCGAGGCCTTCTGATGGCGGCGCGCTCCTCCTGGCAGCGACGCCTCGTCGCGGTGGTCGGTTTCCTCCTCCTCCTGCCGCCGATCCTCGTGCTCAACCTGTGGGGCTTCCTGCGATCGCCCTGGGGCGCCCGCGTCCTCGCAGGCCAGGTGGAGCAGCGGCTCTCCGAGGTGATCGACGGGACGATCCGCATCGGCGAGGTCGGCACCTTCGGCACCCTCGGCTTCCGCCTCGAGACGGTGATCGTCCTCGACCCCACCGGCGCGCCCACCATCGCCGTCCGCGATCTGCGGGTGAAGGTCTCGCCGTGGGCGCTCCTCGGCGGCGAGCTGGTGGGCGACGTCTCCATCGCCGGCGGCAGGGTCTCCATCGTGGAGCTCGCCGAATACGACGACGTCAACATCGGCGCCGCCTTCCAGCCCGAGGATCCGGCCCCCGAGCAGCCCGAGCCCGAACGCGAGGGCCCGCCGCCGCCCCTGCCGCCGGATCCGCCGCTGCCGATCCGCCTGGAGCGGCTGCACGTCGAGGACACCGCGTTCCTGTTCGCGGAAGCCCCGGGCGCGAAGCCGCAGGTGCTGGTGCGCGACATCGAGGCCCGCGCGGCCGGCTGGTGGAACGATCGCGGCGCGGGGGCGGAGCTGGACCTGCTCGCTCGCGCGGTCGAGCCGGTGCGGGCGCCCCTCGCCCTCGAGGTCGAGGGGGCCTTCGCGCAGAACTGGCTCGACGCGCTGCGGCTCGACGTCGTCCTCGGCGACAGCGAGTTCCACGTGAAGGGCCGCGGCGAGATGAGGGCCCTCGAGGGGCGCCTGATCGTCGACGGCGAGATCGCTTCGGAGCAGGCGCGTGCCCTGGAGATCCCCCTCGCCTCCGACCTGGCGATCGACGGCGACTTCTGGATCGCTCGCGATCGCTCGAGCGTCGCCCTCCGCTTGAGCACCGGCGAGGAGGGCGGCGTCGTGGCCATCGACGGCTGGTACGATCGGCCGGACGGGAACCTCTTCGCCCAGACGATCCTCGCCGGCGTCGATCCTGCCGCCTGGGTGGTCGATGCGCCGCAGGGCCGGATCGCCGGCAGCGCCCGTGCGGTGGGGACCCTGCTGCCGTCTCCCGATCTCCGCGTCGAGCTCCTCCTCCAACCCGGCGCGCTGATCGGCAGGGAGGTGGGGCCCGCAGCGATCGCGGGCGTCCTGCGGGGCGAGACGCTGCACCTCGATCCTTCGTGGCTGCAGCTCCCCGGCGCGACCTTTCGCGTGGAGGGCAACGCCTCCGCGCAGGCCCTCGATCTCGAGGGCCGGCTCGACGCCAGCGATCTCGGCGCTGCGAGCCGCTTCGTCGCCGACCTCCTCGGGGAGGAGCGGCCGCCGCTCGACGGACGGGGCACGCTGCGCTTCGACGTGGCGGGGAGCCCGGCGGATCCCACGGTCGGCGCCGACCTCGATTTTTCCCGCCTCGCCTGGGGCCCCAACGAGGCACGGGGGCTCGACCTGCAGGGACGCGGCAGCATCGGCGACGACGGCCTGCCGGTGGGCTCCCTCGCAGGAACGGCCGATCGGCTGCGCACCGGCCGGCTCGATGCGCGCCGGCTGCAGCTCGAGGCGGAGCGGCGGGACAACGGCGATTTTTCCCTCGACGCCAGGGCCAGAAGCCGCGCGGTGGAGACCCGGGAGCTCGGCGCGACCCGGCTCCGGGTCGAGGGGCGGCTCGAGCAAGAGCGCGTCACGATCGACGAGTTCCGGTTCGAGTATCCCGAGGGCTCGCTGCGGAGCGAGGGCGGGGCGGTGGCGGAGTTCGGCGACGGCGCCATCTCGCTCGAGGGCTTCGCGCTCGAGCAGGGCGGCGGGGGAAGCCTGCGGGCCCGGGGCAGCATCACTGCCCGTCGTCTCGACATCGAATTGGAGGGGGAGGATCTCCAGCTCGAACGCCTCCCGCAGGCCCTGCTCCCCGAGAACCTCTCGGGCACCGTCGACCTCGAGGCACAGTTGCAGGGGACGGCGACGGCGCCGGAGGGGCGGGTCGTCTTCCGGCTCAGGGAGGGCGTCTACGGGAGGCTGCGCGACTTCGCCGCCACCGGCGACGTGCGCCTCGAGGACGGCAGGGCCGCAGGGCAGGTGGAGGCGGCGCTCGGTGGCACGGGGCTCCTGGTGGGACGCTACGCAGGCCCGATCGACCCGATGAACGCACCGGCGGCAGCGCCGATCGATCTGGAGCTGCGGGTGGGGCCCCTCGAGCTCGCCGGCCTCGGGAGCGCCCTCGAGACGGAGCTGCCTTCTGGCACCGTCCGCGCGCGGATCAGCGGCAAGGGGACGGTCGGCGTGCCGGACGTCGACGTCGAGGTGCTCCTCTCGGATCTGGAGATTCCCGACGCACCCGAGCTGCCGCCCCTCGCCGCCCATCTCACGGGCACGCTGCACGAGGGGCGGGCGACCGTCGATCTCGAGGCGTGGGCAGCGGACCGCCGGGTGCTCGAGCTCCGGGGCGGCGCGCCCCTCGACCCGCGCCGCTTCCGCCGCGCGCCGGAGGCGGAGATCGATCGCATGCTCCGCTCGGGCGACTCGCGGGCGCAGGGGGTGGTTCGTGGCCTCGACCTCGAGCTGGTGGGCGCACTCATCGACCAGCCCGATCTCGCTGGCGCCGTGGTGGCGGAATTCGACGTGCGGGGGCCCATCGTCGATCCCCGCGGCGTGGTGCGGCTCGAGGCCCGCGGTGGGCCGGTGGGGCCGGTGCGCCGCCTCTCGATCGCCTCCCTGGTGGAGCTGCTGCCGGATCGCAGCCGCCTCGTCGCCGGCGTCGCCATCGACGGCCAGCGTCCCGCGGAGATCCGCGCGGAGGTCGGGGCGCCGCCCCGTGCCTTCATCGACGGCACCGCGCCGCCGAGCACGCCGGCGGAGCTGGTGATCGAGGTGCCCGATCTCGACCTCGGCGGCCTCGGCGGCAGGGCGGCCACCGCTGCAGCGACGAACCTCGTCGCCGGAGCGAGCGGCGGGCGCGGCCTCGCCGGCACCGTCGCTGCCCGGGGCCGCTTCCGCGGCACCCTCGCCGACCTGCCCGGCGAGCTGCGCATCATCGGGCAGGACATCGTCTTTCGCGGCGTGCCGCTGGGCGGCGCGGAGCTCGCGGTGGTCCAGACCGACCGGCTCGACGCAAGGCTCTCGGCGATCGACGCGACGGCTGGAACCCTGGTCGCCACCGCCCGGCTCGACGGAGCGGTCTCGCCCCTCGGGCTGGCGCAGGAGGGCATCGAGCTCTTCCGCCGGATGCAGGCCCTGGTCGAGGTCCGCGGGACGGATCTCTCCCTGCTGCCGCTGGCGGTGGTCTCGACCATCAACCGGGTTGGCGGCAAGGTCGATTTCGAGGCCCGCGGCAGCGGTCCGCTCCTCGAGCTCGATCCCGTCGGAACGATCGCGGTCCGCGGCGGCTACGTGGAGCTGGTTGGGGGGCCGCGCTACCAGGCGATCACCGTCGATGCGCAGCTCACCGGCGAGCGCCTCGCCCTGGCGCGGCTCACCGCCGAGGCCCCGGGCCGGGGTCGGCTCGTCGCGGATGGCAGGCTGCAGCGCACCTCCGGGCCGGATCCCTTCTCGTTCGAGGTGAGCGCCGACTCCTTCCCCATCGGCGGTCCCGGCGGTGTCTCCGCCCGGGTCAGCGCCGAGGGGCAGCTCGAGGGGACCTTCCATCCGCGCGAGGGCCTCTTCGCCACCCTCGAGGTGCCCCGGGCCCGGATCGAGCTGCCCCGTTCGCCGCCGCGGGAGCTGCAGGAGGTCTCACGGCTGCGGGACGTGGTGATCGTCACCGGCCCCGAGGCCTTCCTCCGCCAGCGGCGCCTGCGTGCTGCAGCGAGCGAGGGGGCGTTGCCGCTGGAGCTGCGGCTCGATGCGCCGCGGCGGATCTTCGTCACCGGCGAGGACGTCGACGCGGAACTCGGCGCGGAGCTGGTGATCCGGCGACCGGAGAGTGGCGACGTCCTCGCCGATGGAGAGGTCCGCGCCCGCAGGGGCAGGGTTCGGGTCCTCGGCCGCTCCTTCGTCCTCGAGGAGGCTGCGGCGCTCTGGGGTGGCGGGCCGATCGAGAACCCGCAGCTCTCCCTCACCGCCCGCTACCAGGCCCGGGACGCAACCGCCTGGGTCGACGTCACCGGCTGGGCCAGCGCCCCGGAGATCGGGCTGCGCTCCGACCCCCCGTTGCCCGAGTCGCAGGTCGCCCTGCTCATCGCCGCCGGCAGGACGAGCCTTCCGGGCCAGACCGATCCCTTCGGCGAGCCGGTCGATGGAGGGGAGATCGATCCCGCCGGCGCCGCTGCCTCGGTGGCCGGCTCGTTCGCCGCACAGCGGCTGCGCTCCGCCCTGGGCCCGCGCCTGCCCCTCGACGTCCTCACCCTCGAGACGGTGGGGACGGGCACGCGACTCGAGGCAGGCACCTACGTGAGCGAGCGCCTCTACCTCGGCTACCTGCGCAACTTCCTGCCGGAACAGGACGAGAACGCCAACGAGGTCCGCGCCGAATACGAGCTCTCGCGTACCGTCGCCCTCGAATCCCGCTTCGGCGATCGCGGCGCCGCCGGTGTCGATCTCGTCTGGGAGAAGCGGATCGCCACGCCGGCGCAGCAGCGGGCGCGCCGGGCCGCCTACGAGGATCGGGTCGGAAGGCCACCGGACGTCGAGCCCACGGAGATCATCGGACCCGAGCAGGACGAGGAGCCGCTGGACCCGGGGGAGGACGCGCCCGCAGCGCTCGAGTCCGATCCCGCCCGGCGCGAGGACGAGGACGAGTCGGAGTGATCGAGCTCGTGATCTTCGTCGGCCTGCAGGGCGCGGGAAAGAGCAGCTTCTACCGCCACCACTACGCCTCGACCCACGCCCACGTCAGCAAGGACCTGATGCGCAACAACCGCAACCGGGAGCGGCGCCAGCGGCACCTCGTCGACGAGGCCCTCGCGCAGGGACGCTCGGTGGTGGTCGACAACACCAACCCCGCGCCGGCGGACCGCGCACCGCTCCTCGCCATCGGCAGCGCCCGCGGCGCCCGGCTGATCGGCGTCTTCTTCGACGTGCCGCTTCGGATCTGCATGGAGCGCAACCGCCGGCGGGAGGGGATCGCCCGGGTGCCGGACGTCGCCCTCCGCGTCACCCGCTCCCGCCTCGTCCCACCCACCCTCGAGGAGGGCTTCGACGAGATCCGCAGGGTGCACGTCGATCCGCAGGCAGGCCTGGAGGTCGAGCGCCCCGGCGCCGACTGATGTGATAGAGGGGCGCTCCCGCGCGCTACCTGGGATGGCGCGCGAAGCCCGCCGGAGCCGCCGCATGGCCAAACCGATCCGCCTGCTCATCCTCTCCCGGTCACCGGCGATCTACTCGACCCGCCGCCTGATCGAAGCCGCCCGGGAGCGGGGCATGCGGGTGCGCGTGATCAACCCCGTCGAATGCGAGATGCACCTCGACGGGAAGACCTCGCACCTCTACCACCGCCGCAAGCCGATCGCCCGGGCCGACGTGGTCATCCCGCGCATCGCGCCCTCGATCGCCGTCTACGGCCTCGCCGTGGTGAACCAGTTCGCCCTGGGCGGCGCGCGGATCGTCAACGACGCCGAGGCGATCGCCAGGAGCCGCAACAAGATGCGCTCCCTGCAGCTCCTCTCCAGCCACGGCATCGACATCCCCGCCACGGTGATGGCCCGGGATGCCCGCAGCCTCAAGGAGCTCGTACCGCTGGTGGGCGGCGTGCCGGTGCTGATCAAGCTGCTCCAGGGCGGCGAGCGGCAGGGCGTGATGGTCTGCGAGACCATGCCCTCGCTGGAGGCGGCGCTCGAAGCGATCCTCGGCCTGGGGCAGAACGTGCTGATCCAGCAGTACGTGCAGGAGACGAAGGGAAAGGACATCCGGGCGCTGGTGGTGGGCGGCCGCGTGGTCTGCGCGGTGCGGCGCATGCCCAGGGCCGGACGGCTCTCCCGCACCCTGGGGCGCGGCGCCCGCTTCGAGCCGGTGGCGCTTCCGATCACCTTCGAGCAGGCGGCTGCACGTGCGGCGCGTTTGGTGGGGCTCGAGGTGGCCGCGGTCGACATGCTCGACGATCGGGGCAAGCCGCGGGTCTTCGAGGTCAACTCCTCGCCGGGCCTCCGTGCCCTCGAGGAGGCCACCGGCCTCGACCTCGCCGGCGCGATCGTGGAGCACGCGGGGCGGATGGTGAAACACGCACGTGCGGTGAGCCGCTCCGTAGCGGAGACGGCACCCGCCGCGCCGGCGCCGGCGAAGCAGAAGACCGCGGCGAAGAAGGGAACGAAGCGGGCGACGGGGCAGGGCGGGAACGATTAGACCGGTGCCCCGCGGATCCGCCCGTCGCCTTCGAGGTGGAGACGCGGCCCCGCAGGGCTCGTGGAGAGCAGCCGCTCCAGCAGCCAGCGCGCCTCCTCGGCGCTCGCCCGCTGCAGGCGGAAGCGGTGGATCCGCAGCGGTGTCGCCACCAGCTCCACCAGGGCGCCGTTCCCGTCGAGCTTCGGCAGGTAGAGGAGGGTGAGGTCGCCGCGGAAGGCCTCGTACCCGGAGATCCCCTCGTAGTCGTTCAGGAAGTCGCCGCAGCCGTAGAGGATCAGCCTGCCGCGGTGCACCTCCATCGGCCGCGGGTGGTGCGAGGAGTGGCCGTGGATCAGATCCGCCCCCGCCTCGACGAGCGCGTGGGCGAAGCGCACCTGCGCCGGCTCCACCTCCCAGCCCCAATTGCTGCCCTGGTGGATCGAGACGACCACCCGATCCCCGGGCCGCCTGGTCTGCGTGACGCGGGTGGCGAAGGCCTCCGCCGCCGCGTCGTCGGCGCCGGGGAGAAAGGCGACCCCGGGCCGGTGGGGCCCAGCGGCCCAACTCGGAAAGACGCCGCTCGAGGGCATCCCCACCGCGAAGACGAGGAGCCTGCCCCCGCCAGCCAGGGGAAGCACCGCCGGGGCGAAGGCCTCGTGGGCGTCCCTGCCGGCGCCGGCGGTGGCGAAGCCCGCTGCATGGAGCACCTCGAGGGTCTCGTGCAGGCCCGCCGCGCCGAAGTCGAGCACGTGGTTGTTGGCGAGGGCGCAGACGTCCACGCCGAAGGCCTGCAGGGCCTTCACGTTCGCCGGATGCATCCGGTAGTGGATCGCCTTGCCGGGGAAGAAATCGGAGGCGGTGGTGACGGCGGTCTCCAGGTTGATCACCACGGCAGCAGGCGCGAAGGCCTCGACCTCCGCCGCAGCGTCGCCCCAGATCGCACCTGGCCCGATGGGGCGCTCGATGCGACCGCTGGCAGCCTCCGCCAGGCGCACGTAGGCCCTGGCGTCGTGGATCCACTCCTCGCGGAGAACGGGATCGACGGAGCGGGGGAGCACCTGGTCGATGCCCCGCCCGAGCATCACGTCGCCGCAGAGGGCGAGGGTGGCGGTGGGCTCCATGCGGCATCGGTGCCCATCTTCCGGCCCTGCGGGAAGCCTTCCGCGAGTTCCCCCTTCGCGCCCGCGGTGGATGGGGCTACAAGGGCCCCGACGGAACTTTCTCCCGCCTCCGCGGGGTCAGGACGGACATGCGACGGACCCTCACCGTACTCGCCTTCGCCGCTGCCACGGCGATCGCATGCAAGGGCGAAGCGGCGCCCACCGATCCCAAAGCGCTCTACCGGGTGGAGGCGAGCGCGGAGCCGACCTCGCTGGAGGCCGGCAAGTCGGGCACCTTCCGCATCGCCGTGCGCCCGAACGAGGGCGCCGAGGTGAAGGCGGAGACGCCCTTCCGCGCGACGCTCGCCGGGACCGGCTCCGTCTCGGTGGGCAAGGCCGAGCTGGCCTACGCCGACAACGCCCGCATCGAGGGCAAGGGGCCGGTCTTCGAGATCCCCTTCGAGGCGAAGGCCGCCGGCGCGGGCGAGCTCGAGGCCGACCTGGTCTTCTTCGTCTGCACCGACGAGGCCTGCCTGCGCACCACCGACCAGGTGCGCGTGCCGGTGACGGTGCGCTGATGGCGGTGGTCTACGGAGTGAATCCCGTCGTCGAGGTGCTCACCGCGCAGCCCGGCACGGTGGAGCGCGTCTACGTCGCCGAGGGAGCGAAGGTCCACGATCTCGACCGGCTCTACGACCTGGCCCGCAGGTCCGGCGTGCGGATCGAGCGGGTGCCCCGGGAGCGGGTGGCCCGCCTCGCAGGCGGCAAGGTGCACCAGGGCGTCGTCGCCGAGGTGGTGGAGGCGACCTACGCCGACCCCCTCGACCTCCTCGACGTCGCCGCCGCTGCGGGGACGCAGCCCCTGCTCCTCGCCCTCGATCAGGTCCAGGATCCGATCCACCTCGGCGCCGCCCTGCGCTCCGCCCACGCGATGGGTGGCCACGGCGTGGTCATCCCGAAGGATCGGGCGGTCGGGCTCACGCCTGCTGCGGTGAAGGCCAGCGCCGGTGCAACCGCACACCTGCAGGTGGCCCGGGCCACCAACCTCTCCCGCACCCTCGACGACCTGAAGGAGAAGGGCGTCTGGGTGATCGGCGCCGACATGGAGGGCGAGCCCTGCGACCGGGTGGACCTCACCGGCCCGATCTGCGTGGTCATCGGCAGCGAGGGAAAGGGCCTGCGGCCCCTCACCCGGCAGCATTGCGACCGCGTGGTTTCGATTCCGATGCACGGGGCAGGGGTGGGGAGCCTCTCCGCATCTGCAGCTGCATCGATCCTGCTCTACGAGGTCGCTCGGCAGCGCCGGGCCCGCGGTTGAAGAAATGCGGGGCCGCGTTTTTTTCCCGTTGACTCACCAGGGCCGTTCTTCTACAAGCCCGTCCCGCACGCGGCGCCACGCAAGTGGAATCGCGGAGAGTTCAAGCTCGTTGGCGACCAACGGGTCGCTGGTGTAGCTCAGTTGGTAGAGCAACCGCCTTGTAAGCGGTAGGTCGCGGGTTCGATCCCCGCCGCCAGCTCCAGTAAGAGATGGAACCTGGAGGGGTTCCCGAGCGGCCAAAGGGAGCAGACTGTAAATCTGCCGGCGTCAGCCTACGAAGGTTCGAATCCTTCCCCCTCCACCAGTTTTTTCTTCGGAATCTCCTCGAAATCGAGTAGAAGCCGAAGCCGAAAATAAGCGGGAATAGCTCAGTTGGTAGAGCGTCAGCCTTCCAAGCTGAGGGTCGCGGGTTCGAATCCCGTTTCCCGCTCCAGTTGTTTCGGTTCTGTGCCCTTGTAGCTCAGTAGGCAGAGCGCGTCCTTGGTAAGGACGAGGTCAGCGGTTCGATCCCGCTCGAGGGCACCACTTTTTTCTCTCTGCAGATTCTTTACGGAGGCGGCCGATGTCCAAAGAGACCTTCAAGCGTACGAAGCCGCACGCGAACATCGGGACGATTGGTCACGTCGATCACGGCAAGACCACCCTGACCGCGGCGATCACCAAGGTTCTGTCGAAGAAGGGCTTTGCCCAGGCGATGGACTACGGTTCGATCGACAAGGCCCCCGAAGAGCGTGAGCGCGGCATCACCATCTCGACCGCGCACGTGGAGTACGAGACGGACAACCGTCACTACGCCCACGTCGATTGCCCCGGTCACGCCGACTACGTGAAGAACATGATCACCGGCGCGGCGCAGATGGACGGCGCCATCCTGGTGGTCTCGGCCGCCGACGGCCCGATGCCCCAGACCCGCGAGCACATCCTTCTCGCTCGCCAGGTCGGCGTCCCCTACATCGTCGTCTTCCTGAACAAGGTCGAC